>CAVACW010000045.1:0-19906 GCA_963587345.1 uncultured Oscillospiraceae bacterium
CTGACTACATCGAAATCGACGCGGCCTCGAACCGCTCGGTGGAAGAAATCACGCCGATTCTGGAGCGCGCGGTCTACGCCCCCACGCAGGGGCGCTACAAGGTCTACATGATCGACGAAGTGCACATGCTCTCGACGCATGCCTTCAATGCGATGTTGAAGACCTTGGAGGAGCCACCCGAGCACGTGAAGTTCATTCTGGCGACGACGGATCCGCAGAAGGTGCCGATGACGGTGCTCTCGCGTTGCCTGCAGTTCAATTTGAGAAACATGACGCCCGCGGCGGTCGCGGACCACATGCAGGACATTCTCGAAAAGGAAGGGATCGAAGCGGAGAAGCCGGCGCTTTTGCTGCTCGGAAAATGCGCCAACGGCTCCATGCGAGACGGCTTGAGCTTGCTCGATCAGGCGATTGCGTATGCGGCGGGGCCCGTGACGCTGGCGTCCGTGCGCGAAATGCTGGGGGTGGCGGGCGACGATGCGCTGACCAACCTCTTGACTTGCGTGGCCGCCGGCGACGCCGCGGCGGCGATGCAGGAGGCGGAGCGCCTTGGGACGCAGGGGCTGTCGTACTCGGAGGCGATCCGCGCGATGGCGGCGCTCCTGCACCGCATCGCCGTGTGGCAGAAGGTGCCGGATTTCCTCGCTGAAAGCGAAGAAATCACCGAAGGCGTGAAGGCCTTGGCGCGCGCCATGACGCCCGAAGAAGTGCAGCTTGACTATCAGATTGCGCTGCAGGCGAGAAACGACATGCCGCTCGCGCCCGACGAATTCGCCGGGTTCACGATGGCGGTGCTGCGCATGCTGGCCTTCCGCCCGGCAGGCACCCGCGTGGGGCTCAAGGTGCCGGAGAAGACGCCCTCCTTGAAGCCCGTCGTGAAGCCGGCGGCAAAGGCTGCGGCTCCAGCCGCTGGGGAGGAGCCCGCAAGCGCGGCGACCGAGCCCGACGAGAATCTGCCGCCCGTGGCCGAGCCTGATTTGTCCGCCATGCCCCCTTGGGAAGACGAAGGGGGAGAGCCCGGCGCCGGTTAAGGAGCTGCACACCGAAAGCGACGAGGGGCGGCTGCCGCTTCCTGCGGACATCCATCCTTCAGCGCTTTTGCTTAACTGGCGCGATCTGCTGTGCAGAACGACGCTCTCGGGGCTGGCCCGCGAGGTGGCGCAAGGGAGCGCCGTGGACGAACTGGACGACCAGCACGTGCTTTTGGCGCCCGCGTCTTCGGGACTCGTGTCGGAAGCCGTGGTGAAGGAGATTCGCGAAGCGATTTCCGACGCCAAGGGGCATGACTTCGCCGTGCACTTTGCGGGGCGAGAGAAGGCGGAAGCCGAACTGACGGTGACCAAGGTCATTGAAACCGAGAAGTTGAAAGCTCGGCGGGCCATTGTGGAGGCCTTCAAAAGCGATCCGTTTGTGCAAGAATGCGTCCGACAGCTGGGCGGCGAGGTGGTGGAAACTTCCGTGCGGCCCTTAACGATTGACGAACTCAAGGAATTTGAACGACATGCGTGGCAATATTCAGGGACTGCTCGCCCAGGCCCAAAAAATGCAGAAAAACGTTGAACGTCTGCAGAACGAACTTGGCAACCTGGAAGTGACGGGTGAAGCGGGCGCGGGCGCCGTGAAGGTGACGACCACCTGCAAGCACGAGGCCCGCCGCGTGGAGATTGACGCGAAGCTTCTCTCGGGCGATCCCGACGACAAGGAAATGCTCGAAGATCTCATCGCCGCCGCGATCAACGACGCGACTCACAAGGCCGAAGCCGTTTCGCAGCAGAAGATGAAGGAAGCGACGGCGGGGTTGCCGCTCCCCCCTGGGTTCAAGCTTCCCTTCTGATCGCTTCGCGACTTTCAGGCATTTCGAGCCCGAATTCTGAAGGCGGCCGTCATGGTTCGCCTTTAAAATTCGGGCTTTGTTTGTTTTTGGAAATTTTCCATGTACAGCTGGTTTGATGTGCTCCTGTTGCTGGGGCTCATTTTCCTCAATGGTCTTTTTGCGATGAGCGAAATCGCGCTCGTCGCGAGCCGCCGCGCCCGTCTGCAGGTGAGGCTCGACGACGGCGACAAGCGGGCGGACACCGCTCTGAAGCTGCAGAGCAACCCCACGTGGGCGCTCTCCACGATTCAGGTGGGCATCACTTCCATCGGCATTTTGTCGGGCATCGTGGGCGAGTCGGCTTTGGCCACGCCGGTCGCGGAATTTCTGGTGGGCCTCGGGGTGAGCGCGGACGCCGCCAAGGGCATCGGCCTGGCGCTCGTCGTGGTGCTCGTCACCTACTTCTCCATCGTGCTGGGGGAATTGGTGCCGAAGCGCCTGGGACAGGTGAACCCCGAAGGCGTCGCCTGCCGAGTGTCCGGTCCCTTGAAGTTTCTCTCTTTGGTGATGAGCCCCTTTGTGAAGCTCCTTTCGGCGTCCACCGAAGGGTTGCTCAAGCTCTTTGGCCAGGCCGGCAAGGGCGAGGCGAGCGTCACCGAAGAGGAGATTCACGCCATGATCGAAGAAGGGAGCGAATCGGGCGCGATTGAAGCCTCCGAACGCGACATGGTGCGAAACGTCTTTCGGCTCGATGACAGGCAGGCGGGCTCCATCATGGTTCCTCGCAGCGACATCGAATGGATTGACCTCGAAGACAGCAGCGAAGCCAACGTGAAGAAGATTCTCACAAGCCGCCGCTCGCGCCTGGTGGTGGCAAGCGGCAGTCTCGATGACATCAAGGGCGTCTGCTCCACGCGCATTCTCATGCAGCAGATGGTCGAGGGCGGCAAGCCCGACTTCACGTGCAACCTGCTGCCCGTCACGTATGTGCCGGAGTCTTTAAACGGCATGGAGCTTTTGGAGCACTTCAAGGGCACGGACGTGCCTCAGGCGCTTGTCGTGGACGAATACGGCGCCGTGGTGGGACTTGTGACGCCTCGAGACATCCTTGAAGCCATCGCGGGCGAATTCAAGCCCGCGACCACCGACGAAGCCTGGGCCGTGCCGCGCGCGGACGGCTCCTGGTTCCTGGACGGCATCATTCCGGTCCCGGAATTGAAGGACTGCCTCAATCTGCAGTCGGTGCCGGAAGAGGACGCGGGGCGCTACAACACCTTGTCCGGCATGATGATGCTGCTTTTGATGCGGCTTCCGAAAACGGGCGACATCGTCACGTGGGAAGGCTGGCGACTTGAAGTGGCCGACATGGACGGGCGCCGCATCGACAAGGTGCTTGCGCAGAAGATCGAGGCGGTAGAAGAAGCCTCGGCGGATGCCGAGGGCGGCGTGGCGCAGGACGCGGCGAAAGCGCTCCCCGAAAAGCAGACGAATACAACCGAAACGACGGACAACAAAGGAAACTAAACCATGGACTGGATCTACGCGCTGCAGGTGGTCTTTCTCGGCATCGTCGAGGGCCTCACCGAATTTCTGCCGGTGAGCTCCACCGGCCACCTCATCATCGCGGGCGACCTGATCGGCTTTGCGGAAACCGCGGCGGCGGACACGTTCTACGTCGCCATTCAGGCGGGCGCGATCGTCGCCGTCTGCTGGCACTACAAGGCGCGGATCATTTCGATTCTCTTGAATCTCTTCAAGACCGGCAAGGAGCAGCGCCTTGCGGTGAACACCGTCGTTGCGTTCATCCCGGCGGCGGTGCTGGGCGTTCTTTTTTCGTCCTTCGTGAAGCACTACCTCTTTAATCCGACCGCGGTGGCGGCGGCGCTCGTGGTGGGCGGCCTTCTCATCCTGTGGCTTGAGAACTGGCAGGCGAAGTCGGGCCGCGTGCCGCGCGTGGCGACGATGGACGACATGACGTGGAAGGACGCGCTGGGCGTGGGCTTCATGCAGTGTCTTGCGCTCATCCCCGGCACGAGCCGTTCGGGCGCCACCATCATCGGCGGCATGGCGCTGGGGCTCTCCCGCACGGCAGCGACCGAGTTCTCCTTCTTTCTTGCCATTCCGACGATTTTCGGCGCGACGATCTACGATCTTTGGAAGAGCCGCGAGATGCTTTCCACCGACGGCTTGCCGGGGATCGCCGTGGGGTTTGTCGTGAGCTTTGTGAGCGCCATCGTCGTCGTGCGCTGGCTCTTGCGCTACGTGGCGCACAATGACTTCAAGGCCTTCGGCTGGTATCGCATCGTCTTTGGCATCTTGGTGCTTGTGCTCTGCGGCGCGGGGCTCGCCGATTTCTGATGGGAGCCCAAGGCGGCGTCGCCTCTTTCGGGAAGACGCTGCTGAAAGCGTAAAGAAAAACGGCCGGGAGCGAGGGGGCTCTCGGCCGTTTTGCTGGAAGCGCTGCGGAGGGACTTACGCCTTCTTCGCCGCGGCTTCGCGGGCGGCGAACGTTTCCTTCCAGCGCGCCACCTGCTTCAAGACCTGCGCGGGGGCCGTGCCGCCCGTGTGGTTGCGCGCGGCGACGGCGCCCTCCAACGTCAGCACCTTGTAGACGTCTTCCGTGATGTCGGGGCTGAACGTCTGCAGGTCCGCGAGCTTCAGGTCCGCAATGTCGCAGCCCAAGTCAGAGGCATGGCGCACGACGCGGCCCACGATGTCGTGCGCGGTGCGGAAGGGCGTGCCGTGGCGCACGAGATAGTCGGCGAGGTCGGTGGCGGTGGGGTAGCCCGAGGCCGCCGCTTCGCGCATGCGCTCGCGGTTGGGCTCGACGCCCGTCATCATTTCAATGAAGGCCTGGAGCGTGTCCTTCACGGTGTCGATGGCGTCAAAGACAGGTTCCTTGTCTTCCTGCAGATCCTTGTTGTACGCCAAGGGCAGGCCCTTCATCAGCATCGTCATCGTGACCAAGTCGCCCATGACGCGAGCGCACTTGCCACGCGCCGTTTCCGGAACGTCCGGATTCTTCTTCTGGGGCATGATGGAAGAGCCCGTCGTGAAGCGGTCCGGCAGCTTGATGAAGGAGAAGGGCTGGCTCATCCAGTAGACGAGCTCTTCGGACAAGCGCGAGATGTGCACCATCACAAGGCTCGCGGCTGCCGTAAATTCGATCCCGAAGTCGCGGTCGCTCACGGCGTCCAGGGAATTCTGCGCCACGGCTTCAAAGCCCAGAAGCTTGGCGGAGTATTCACGGTCGATCGGGTAGGTGGTGCCCGCCAGGGCCGCAGCGCCCAGCGGCGAGCGGTTCACGCGGTGGCGCAAATCCGTCATGCGCTCCCAGTCGCGCTGGAACATTTCGACGTACGCGAGCAGATGGTGGCCGAACGTCACGGGCTGGGCGACCTGCATGTGCGTAAAGCCCGGCATGATCGTGTCGTATTCCTTCTCAGCCTTTTTGGCGAGCACTTCCTGCAGGTGGCCGAGGCGGGTGATGATTTCATCGACTTCGCTTCTGAGATAAAGGCGCACGTCGGTCGCCACCTGGTCGTTGCGGCTGCGGCCCGTGTGAAGGCGCTTGCCGGCGTCGCCGATCAGCTGCGTGAGGCGCGCCTCGATGTTGAGGTGCACGTCTTCGAGTTCGAGCTGCCACTGGAACTTTCCTGCGAGGATTTCTTCGCGGATCTGCTTCATGCCGCGGCGGATGTCTTCGAGGTCCTTCTCGGAGATGACGCCGCACTTTGCGAGCATCGCCGCGTGCGCGAGCGAGCCGTCGATGTCCGCCATCGCCATGCGCTTGTCAAAGCTCACGGACTGGGTGTATCGGAGCACAAACTCGCTGACGGGTTCGGAAAAGCGGCCGGACCATGCTTCCTTCTTGGCGTGCAGCGGGTCGTCGGAATGGTTGTGCTCTGCGTTTGTCATGGTGTTTTCGCTCGGGCTGTTGACAGCGCCGGGCTCAAAAGTGAGTACGGCAGGGGGCTTCAATAAAGCCCGGCCTGCGGGAAAAAACGAGCATTCTAGCAAAAAAGCGGCAAGCAAAATCGCCTTGAAGCGCTGAGAAACAACGAAAAATTAGGGTGAAGGCGCCGGGTTTAAGGCTCGGAAAACACGCGTTGGCTAGAATGCCGCCCGCAAAAACAAGGCGCCGCCCGGCAGTGAAGCATCAAGAGAGGCGCCTTCAAAGACTAATTCGGAGCTAACTATGGAACCCCTCAAGCATTGTGTCATCGCCACCCGTGAGAGTCCGCTCGCCATGTGGCAGGCCCTTCACATTCAGGCCCGCCTGCGCGCGCAGTATCCCGGCGCCGCCGTGGACCTTCTCGGCATGACGACGAAGGGGGACCAGATTCTCGATCGGACGCTCTCCAAGGTGGGCGGCAAGGGCCTTTTTGTGAAGGAGCTGGAAGCGGCGATGCTCTCGGGCGCCGCGGACCTCGCGGTTCACTCCTTGAAGGACGTGCCGATGGAATTGCCCGAAGGCTTTGTGCTTGCGGCGGTCGCCGTGCGCGAGGATCCGCGCGATGCGTTCGTGAGCCCGAAGTACGAAAGCCTCGATGCGCTGCCTGCGGGCGCCGTGGTGGGCACGTCGAGTCTTCGCCGCGAGCTGATGCTGCGCGCTCGCTACCCGCACCTTAAAGTGGCGTCGATTCGCGGGAACGTGGGCACGCGCTTGACAAAGCTCGATCGCGGCGAATTCGACGGCCTGGTGATGGCGGGCGCGGGCTTGAAGCGTCTGGAGCTCTCCGAACGCATCCGTCACTTCATCGCTCCCGAAATGAGCCTTCCGGCGCCGGGCCAGGGGGCGCTGGGAATCGAAGTGCGCGAAGACTCCGCCGTTCGTCCTTATCTCGATTTCTTGAACGACGCCGACACCCGCACCTGCACGGCTGCTGAGCGCGCCGTCTCTCGCGCGTTGGGGGGCTCCTGCCAGGTGCCTCTGGCGGCCTACTGCATCGTGGAAAATGGCGAACTCTTCCTGCGCGCTCACGTGGGCGACCACCGCACGGGGGAAATGATCACGGCCGAAGGCCGAGGCGCTTATGGCGAACCGCAGGCGCTTGCTGCGCGCGTCGTGGCGGACTTGGAAGGGAAGGGCGCCCGCGCGTTGCTCGAAAAGGTTCTGCGCGAAACGGCGGCTTGAGATACTCTTTTGGGGTATACAATCGCAGGTTGTCCGTAAAATCAAAACCCTTGGTTCAGTTATGCAGAACAAACTTCGTCCGGTCGTGTTGACGCGTCCGGGCGCTGCCAATGATCGTCTCGCCGACCTCCTTGAAAAGGACGGTCTCAATGTCTGGCGCTGGCCGGCTTTCACTATCACGTTGCCTGAAGATCAGGCGATGGTCGCGGATCGCTTGACGCGATTGGACGACGTGCAGATGGTGGTGATGGCGTCTCCTGCCGCCGTCGCGGCCGTGGCGCACTGGGTGCGCGAATGGCCGTCTCACATCACGCTCGCCACGGTGGGGGAAGGCACCGCAAAGGTGATCCGCGCCGCCTGGGGCGACAGCGTGAAGATTCTTTATCCCGAAGGTGATGCAGAGCACTCCGGAAGCGAAGCCCTCTTTGCGCTTGTGAAAAAGCATGGCGTGCCGGCGCGCGTTCTCATTGCGCGCGGTCAGACAGGGCGCGAGTGGCTGAGCGAGCAGCTCATTGCGCTGGGGGCTGACGTCGAAAAGCTCGCGGCCTACGTGCGCGTGCCGCTTGAACTTTCGTCCGAGCAGACGCAGCTTCTCTCGCGCGCTGTGAAGGGGCCGTCGCCCGTGGTCTACATCACGAGCTCGGACTCGGTGGCGACGATGTTGCACGCCGTGCGCTCGGTGCCGGGCGCTCGCGAATGGTTTGTGTCGGGAGCGGCGGTGACGATTCATCCGCGTTGCGCCGATAGGCTGCGCGAAGCCGGCTTTCAACACATCTCGATCGTGGGCACCGACGACGATCGCGTGCGTCAGACGGTGCTCGACCACCTCGCGACGGACTTCTGATCGTTTTTGAAATCCAACGAAAAAGCCTCGGAATTGCTCCCGAGGCTTTTTTGCTGGCGGTGCTGCCGGAAATCCTCCCGGCAGCTTTCAATGCATCCCTTTCGAGATTACATCATCCCGTCCATGCCGCCCATGCCGGCGCCCATTGCGGGAGCGGCAGGCTTGTCTTCCGGATAGTCGGCGACCATGCAGTCCGTGGTGAGGATGAGACCGGCGACGGAAGCCGCGTTCTGCAGCGCGGTGCGGGTCACCTTCGTCGGATCGAGGACGCCCATTTCCACCATGTCGCCGTAGACGCCCGTCTGAGCGTTGTAGCCGTAGTTGCCGGTGCCCTGAGCGACGTTGTTCACGACGACGCTGGGTTCGTCGCCCGCGTTGGCGACGATCTGGCGCATCGGTTCTTCCATCGCGCGCAGCACGATCTTGATGCCGGCGTTCTGTTCGTCGTTGTCGCCCTTCAGGTCCTTGATGGCGCTCTTGGCACGGATAAGGGCCGTGCCGCCGCCCGCGACGATGCCTTCTTCAACGGCAGCGCGCGTCGCGTGCAGGGCGTCTTCGACGCGAGCCTTCTTTTCCTTCATTTCGACTTCGGTCGCAGCGCCGACCTTGACGAGGGCCACGCCGCCCGCGAGTTTCGCCACGCGTTCCTGAAGCTTCTCACGGTCGTAGTCGCTCGTCGCGGTTTCGATCAGCTGACGAATGTTCTTCACGCGATCGGCGATGGCTTCGGGCTTGCCGGCGCCGTCGATGATCGTGGTGTTTTCCTTCGTCACTTCGATGCGCTTGGCGGAGCCGAGCTGCGCCAGCGTCGTCTTGTCAAGGGTGAGGCCGAGGTCGGAGGTGATGACCGTGGCGCCCGTGAGGATGGCGATGTCTTCCAGCATGGCCTTGCGGCGGTCGCCGAAGCCCGGGGCCTTCACGGCGACAACCTTGAGGATGCCGCGGATGGAGTTCACGACGAGCGTGGCGAGCGCTTCGCCATCGACGTCTTCAGCGATGATCAAGAGCGGACGGGAGGCCTTCGCCACCTGTTCGAGCACGGGGAGGAGGTCACGGATGTTGCTCACCTTCTTGTCGTGCAGGAGCACGAACGGGTTTTCGAGCACGGCGGCCTGACGTTCCGGCGTGTTGATGAAGTAGGGGGAGAGGTAGCCGCGGTCAAACTGCATGCCTTCCACGACTTCGAGCTCGTTGTTGAGGCTCTTGCCGTCTTCGATCGTGATCACGCCTTCCTTGCCGACCTTTTCCATGGCCTTGGCGATGATGTCGCCGATTTCCGTGTCGGAGTTCGCGCTGATGGCGCCGACCTGAGCCACTTCCTTCGTGGTCGTGGTGGGCTTGGAGATCTTCTTCAGTTCAGCGATGGCGGCGGCGACGGCCTTGTCGATGCCGCGCTTCAAATCCATCGGGTTCATGCCCGCGGCGACGTACTTCATGCCTTCGTCAACGATAGCCTGAGCGAGCACCGTGGCGGTCGTCGTGCCGTCGCCGGCGTTGTCGTTCGTCTTCGAAGCGACTTCGCGCACCATCTGGGCGCCCATGCTCTCAAACTTGTCCTTGAGGTCGATTTCCTTGGCGACCGAGACGCCGTCCTTCGTGACGAGCGGACCGCCGAAGCTGCGTTCGAGCACGACGTTGCGGCCCTTGGGGCCGAGGGTGACCTTCACCGCGTTCGCGAGCGTATTGATGCCGCGGACCATGCGGGAGCGAGCGTCATCACCGAAAAGAACCTGCTTAGCAACCATTTCTGAATCCTTCAAAAATTCAACTGTCTAAAGTAAAGAATGCGGCGGAATTAGGCTTCCACGACGCCCATGATGTCTTCTTCGCGCATCACGAGGTATTCCGTGCCGTCGACCTTGACGTTCTGGCCGGAGTACTTGCCGAAGAGGACGCGGTCGCCGACCTTGACGTCCATCGGCAGGAGCTTGCCGGCTTCGTCGCGCTTGCCGGGACCCACGGCGATCACTTCACCCTGGTCGGGCTTCTCGCCGGCGTTGTCGGGGAGGACGATGCCGCTGGCGGTGGTGCGCTCAACTTCAAGGCGCTTGACGATCACGCGGTCGTGCAAAGGACGAATCTGCATTTTTGACTCCAAACAAAATTTTGAAAATCGATTCCCGATAGAGCGGGATTAAACAGTGGGGCCGAAAGCTTTCCGGCCCGGGCATGACGCTATATGGGGACAGGGGGTGTTTTTTTCAAGCCTCGGGGGCGGTAAACTCAGGCAATCTCTAAGAAAATCGCTGAAGGTTCGCTTCATATGATTGAAAACACGGCGAAAAAAGTGATTCTGGCCATGACGGCCGCCATGGTTGGGTGGGGCGCGCCCTCGGTGGCAGCGGTGCCGGCCGATGTGCAGAAGATCATTGCCCGCTCGGGGCTCAAGACGCAGGACGTCGCGCTCTGGATTGCGCCCGCGGGAAGCCGCAAGGCGTCTGTCGCCTTGAACGAAGCGCGGATGATGGAGCCTGCGAGCGTCATGAAGGTCGTGACGACAGCGGCGGCGCTTGAGCTTTTGACGCCCGCCTGGACCGCCGTGACACGCTTTGGCGCGGCGGCTGTGCCCGATGCTGCCGGCCGCATCCGGGGCGCAGTCTTCACGGGGGGCGGCGACGCGCACTTTGTGGTGGAGAACGTCTGGCTCATGGCCGAGCGCCTGGCGCAGCGCGGCGTGAAGACGATCGAGGGCGACATCGTGATTGACCGCAGCCGGTACGACCGGTCGGTGCGCGTTGCGGATCAAGGCGCCTTTGACGGCGCGGCGACGCGCCCCTACAACGTGGGGCCGGACCCCGCGGCGGTGAATTTCAAGACCGTGTCCCTCACGGTGACTCCCGACGGGCGCGTCACGGCGGTGCCGGCGCTTTCCGGCATCACGCTGCCCACCCAGGTGCGCGTCGTTTCCGGCGCCTGCGGTGACTGGAAAGGCGGGCTGTTGCCGAAATTTGATGGAAAGACCCTGCGCTTTATGGGGACTTATCCCGCGGCCTGCGGCGAAAAGACGCTGCACTATTCCGCGTGGGACGCCGACGCTTACGTGACGGCGCTCTTTCGCCGGGTGCTGGCCCAAAGCGGCATTCAGTGGACGGGACGCGCAAAGGACGGAAAGGGACACCCGGCGGTGACGGTGGCGGAAATGAAGTCAGCGACGCTTTCGCGCACCGTCGCCTGGATCAACAAGTTTTCCAACAACGCCATGGCGCGGCAGCTCTTTTTGGAGCTGGGGTTGACGGACGCGCAAGGGGAGGCCGCCCCCGCCACCTTGGAGCGAAGCCGCGCCGTCGTGCGCCGGTGGCTGGCCGCTAAGGGGGTTCACGCCGAGGAAATCCAAGCGGACAACGGCTCGGGGCTCTCCCGCACGGCCCGCGTATCGGCGCGCGCGCTGGGTGAGGTGCTCACGAGCGTCTGGACGTCGTCCGTGATGCCGGAATTCATGGCAAGCCTGCCGTCGGCGGGCGTGGACGGAACGATGCGAAAGCGCCCGATGAAGGAAGGCAGCGCCCACCTCAAGACGGGATTCCTGCGGGACGCGCGGTCGCTGGCGGGCTACGTGACGGACAAGGCCGGCCGGCGCCACGTCTTTGTGATGCTCGTCAATTCCAAGTCGCCGGATGCGGCGAAAAAGCTTGGGGACGAGCTCATCGCCTGGACGGCGGTGCAGCCCTGAGAAAAAAGGAGCGATCCGGTTGCTGGATCACTCCCCAAGGGCTGTTGCTATTCCGCCGCGTTCTTTTCCAGCGCCTCTGAGAAGGCGTCCTGCGAAAGAAGCTCGGGGAGCACCGTCACCTCGCCGTGCTTGTTGTAGAGGAGGTAAAGCGGCACGCCCGTGCGGCCGAACTGGTTCAAGGCCTGCGTGATCGATTCATCGCGGCTTGTCCAGTCCGCGGTGAAGCGCCGGTAGTTGAGGCGCTTCATGATCGCGTCGCTCAAGTCCGTGCGAATCACCGCCGCCTTGTTGTACTGGCAGGTGACGCACCACGCCGCCGTGAAGTCCACCATCACCGGGTGGCCGAGGTTCACGGCGTCGCTGACCGCGGTGGCGCTCCACGTCTTCCACTCGGTCTGCGCGTCGTCCGACTGAGTCGCTTCGTCAAACATCCCGAAGCCAATCAGCACGACGCACGCGAGCGCCACGCCCCCGGCGAGCCACTTCAAGACCTTGGAAGCGCCGCGGCCGTACTGTTCGCGGCCCACGGACCAGAGGAAGGCCGCAAAGGCGCCGGTCGCAAGGAGCACCGTGAGCAGTCCGTAGACGCTTACCTGACGCGAGAGGACCCACAGGAGCCACACCACCGCGCCCAGCATCGGGATCGCCATCACTTCCTTGAAGCGCACCATCCAGAGGCCCGGCTTCGGCAGCCACTTCGTCCACACGGGAACGAGCGTCAAAAGCAGCCACGGGAGCGCCATGCCCAGCCCCAGCGCCGCGAAGACGGGCACGGACGTCAAGGGATCCTGCGTTACGGCAAACCCCAAGGCCGCCCCCATGAAGGGCGCCGTGCAGGGGCTTGCGACGATGACGGCGAGAACGCCCGTCCAGAAGCTTCCCGCGGGGCCTGTGGTGGGAAGTGACTTCGCCGCGCGGCTGTCCGCCAAGTGCGTCGCCGCCGTGAATTCAAAGAGCCCGAAAAGGTTGAGGGAGAGCGCTGTGAAAAGAAGCGCGAGCACCGCAACGACGACCGGGCTTTGCAGCTGGAATCCCCAGCCCACGGCGGAGCCGATGTGCCGCAGCGCCATCAGCAGCCCCGACAGCACGAGCATCGTGACGAGAAGCCCGCCCGTGAAGGCAAGGCCGTGCACGATGAGCGGCCCGCGGCGCCGCGAGGAGTCCACCAATTGCAGAATCTTGAGGCTCAGCACCGGGAAGACGCAGGGCATGAGGTTCAGGATGAGGCCGCCCAGAAAGGCCATGCCGACCGCGGTCTTCGTGGTGAGCGACACCGCTGGCGCCGTCGTCGCGGTCTGAAGCTCGATGCGGTTCTTTTCTTCCGCCGGAGCGCTCCGAGGCGCGCCTTCTGCGGCCGCTACCGTGCCGCGCGAGACGGGAAGCGTCGTGCGGATGGCCCAGCCGTCGGTGAGCGGCCCGCCGTCAGCGACAATCACCCCGGAGAGCGTGGTCGGATGCTCGGCAAAGGCTGGGTGCGCCGTGAGGTAAAGAGACGTCGTGCCGTGCTTGCGCTCAAGGCGCACTGGCGCGCGCAGGTCGATTTCGTCGCCTTCCAAGGGGAAGAACTCCACCGTGCGGTCGATTTTGCCCGCAAGCCGCGCAAAATCGATCCTCAGGCGATTCTCTTCAATCACCGCCTGGATCTGGTCGCTGCGGACGGTTTCCGGCGTGTTTCGCTTCGTGAGGTCAAAAAGGGGCGCGTCCTCCGAGGGGTCGCTTGCCACCTTCACGGGGACCGAGAACTTCAGCTCCGTCTCGCCCGGAACGCACTGCTCCTTGCACGCGAGCCACTCCACCTTGGCGCGGATCGTGGCGGTCGTGCCGTAGGGCGTGCCCCAGGGGATGTCCAGCTTGAAGGGAAGGAGGACGTCGCCGGTGTAGACGTAGCTCGTCACCGGTCCCGTCGTCTGGCGCTGCGGGATCGGCCATTCTAGGGGCGTCACCTCCCAGTGCCGCGGCAGCTGCCAGGTGACGCTCGTGGCGTAGCCTGAGTCCCCCGGGAATTTCCAGTAGGTGTGCCAGCCCGGGGCGTGCTTCAAGTGGATGCCGACCCGGTAGACGGCCTTCGGGGTGCCCGCGTTTCGATCGGCGACGATTTCCGCCGTGACGGCGGGGGCGTCGCCCCCGGAGAAGGCGCCGCCGAAGGGGGCGGCCGAAGCCGCGCCCGCGAAAAGCCCCGCGGCCGCGGCAAGAAGCGCCGCCGTGCGGCGGCGCAAAGCAGAGAAGTCAGCCATGCGTGAAGGCGGTTGGTTAGAGAAGCGCGAAGGCTTCGCGCGCCGCGGCGATCGTGGCGTCGATGTCTTCGTCGGTGTGCGCGGCGGACATGAAGCCCGCTTCGTAGATGGAGGGCGCGAGGTACACGCCGCGCGCGAGCATCTCATGGAAGAACTTCCCGAAGACGCCGGCGTCGGCCTTCATCACGTCGGAGAAGCCGTTCGGAAGCTGCGGCAGGAAGAATAGGCCCATCATGCCGCCGAGGCTGCGGGCGCAGAAGTCAACGCCCGCGTCTTTGGCAGCTGCGGTGAGGCCGTCTGTGAGGCGCTTCGTTTTAGCGGACAAGGCGTCATAGAACCCGGGCTTCTGGATTTCCTTCAAGGTCGCCAGGCCGCAGGCCACGGCGACCGGATTGCCGGACAAGGTGCCCGCCTGATAGACGGGGCCTTCGGGGGCGATCGTCTTCATGATTTCGCGGCTCGCGGCAAAGGCGGCGACCGGCATGCCGCCCCCGATCACTTTGCCAAACATCGTGATGTCGGGACGGACGCGGTAGACGGACTGGGCGCCCTGCAGCGCCACGCGAAAGCCCGTCATCACTTCGTCCACGATCATGAGGGCGCCGTGTTCGGTGCAAAGGCGCCGCATCGTGTCGATGAATTCTTGGGTGGCGGGAACCATGTTCATGTTGCCCGCGACCGCTTCCACGATGACGCAGGCGATGTCGTCGCCGTGCGCCTTGAAGCACTCTTCCAAGGTCTGCGGGTTGTTGTACTCAAGAACGATCGTGTGTTCGGTGAAGCTGGCCGGGACGCCCGCCGAAGAGGGGTTCCCGAAGGTGAGCATCCCTGAGCCCGCCTTCACGAGAAGGCTGTCGGAGTGGCCGTGATAGCACCCTTCAAACTTCACGATCTTGTTGCGCTTCGTGTAGCCGCGCGCCAGGCGAATGGCGCTCATGCCGGCT
The DNA here is from genome assembly GCA_963587345.1 of uncultured Oscillospiraceae bacterium. GTDB lineage: Bacteria > Pseudomonadota > Gammaproteobacteria > Burkholderiales > Burkholderiaceae_F > Duodenibacillus. The sequence goes on from CAVACW010000045.1 coordinate 14,643, forward strand.
TCGGTGCCGGAACTCACGAGGCGCACCTGCTCGCAGTGGGGCATGATCTTGATGATTTCTTCGGCAAGCAGCGTCTCCCCTTCGGTGACGGCGCCAAAGGAGAGGCCGTTTTCCACCGCCTGCTGCACGGCTTCGATGACGGCCGGGTGGTTGTGCCCCAGAATCATCGGGCCCCAGGAGCCGATATAGTCAATGAAGCGCTTTCCTTCGGCGTCCCACAGGTAGGCGCCCTTGGCGCGGCGGATGAAGCGCGGAGCGCCGCCCACGCTGCGGAAGGCGCGCACGGGAGAGTTCACGCCGCCCGGAATGCTCTTGGCGGCACGTTCAAACAGTTCTTCATTGATGCCCATTTTGGATCAGCCTGTAAGTGGACGGCCGCTTTGAGAGCGGCCGTGAAAAGTGATTGACGGGCGGGACGCGGAAAAAGGTTCCTTCGCGCGCCCCGGCCTTCTTAAGGATTAAAGCGAGTCTAGCAATCCTTATGAGCGGTTTCGCTTAAGAGCTGGCTAGAACGCAAAGCCTGCGCCCAGATAGAACTGGGCGGGCGCCGGCATGAAGACCACGTCGTCCTGAGGCGCCACGTCATGAAAGCGCGGGAAGTAGAGGTTCACGCCGCCCACGACGCGGGTGTGGTCGGTCGGGGCCCAGGTGACGCCCGTCTGCACGACGGGGTGCACGGAGTGGCTCTTGTCGTCGGTGTCGGTGTTTTTAAGCTCGGCGTACCCCACGCCCGCGCCCGCGTGAAAGCGCCAGCTGTCAGCGGGGTAGAAGTGGTACTGCATCGTGGCCGAGTAGTTCGTGAGCTTCCACGTCTGCGTGGGGTAGCTCGCGCCGTGCGTGTCGTGCTTGGCCTGGCTTGCTTCAACGTCCACCGCCCAGTGGTCGGTCACGAAGTGCCGCACGCCAACGAGGCCGCCGTCGTCAGACGTGACCATGAAGCCTTTTTCGGTCGCGGAGTCCGCGCGCTCCCACATCCAGGCGCCGTAGATTTCATTTCTCGCCTTGAAGTGCGAGGCGTTGGAGAGGGGAAGCGTTCTCGTCGCACGATCGTCCGTCTGAATCTTCGAGAAGAAGAAAAAGACGTTCGAAACGGGGATGTACGTCATGTAGAAATCGACGTTTTCATACCCTGCGCCAATCAAGGGGAGCGGCGCCGGAATGGGCAGCCACTTGTAGTCTTCGCGGAAGGTAAGGCCCAGCAGGTAGCCCGCGCCAGCGTGAAAGCCAGAGTCGCCCAGATTCCAGCGGCCGAGCCACCCGTAGCCCATGAAGGGCTCGACGGAGTAGTGGGAGTCAGCGAAAGCGATGGCGTACACCAGGCGCTCGTTGCCGCGCTCGTCAATTACCGAGCGGGCGATGCCGCCGCCCCAGGGATAGCCGTTTTCTTCATGACGGTTGTCGTAGTCCCAGGTGGGGTGGTTCGTGTAGATGGGAAGAACGAGGCCCGTTTTGCCGTCGTTCATCACGCGTGTGAAGCCGTCGACTTGAGAGGAGAAGAAGCCGTCGCTGCCGGTGCTGTAGCCGCCCGGCAGGCTGTGGGCGACTTCGTCAAGAAAGCCCGCGGAAGCGGGGGAGGCCGCCAGAAGCGCGCAGGCGGCAGCCCCCGCCGCGCAGGCAGTGAGACGATGAGGGGTCATTTTTTTTCAGAGTGATATTTTTTTTGTAAGCAGGGACGCGCACGGGACGCCGGTTGACGGCGTCCCGTGCGCGAATCGCCGCTGATGATAAAGGATTTGTTGGCGATCTGCGTTTTCTAAAAAAGGCATTGGGAAGGACGGAAGACGTCGCCCGTCAACCTGTGATCCAGCGCTTCAAGACCGCGTTGAGCTGACCCAAGTCGATGGGCTTGGCGATGTGTTCGTTCATGCCGGCGTTGCGCGAGAGGACGACGTCCTCGGCGAAGGCGTTGGCGGTCATGGCGACGATGGGAATCGTGCGCGCGTAGGGGACCTTGAGCGAGCGGATGGCGGCTGTCGCCTCGTACCCGTTCATTTCCGGCATCTGGATGTCCATGAAGATGAGTGCGTAGTAGCCGTCGGGGCGGCTTGACACTTTTTCGATCGCCTCCCGCCCGTTTTCCGCGCACTCCACGACGGCGCCCGTCATGGTGAGGATCTCGCACGCCACCTCGCGGTTGATTTCATTGTCTTCCACGAGAAGGATCGTCTTGCCGCGGCAGTTGATGCGGGCCGTGTCCACCGTGGTTGCGGGTGGAACGCCTTCGCCCGGTGACGCAAAGGAAGAGAGCGTGGAAACGAGCTTTGACTTGAAGAGAGGCTTTGAGATGAAGCCGTCCACGCCCGCTTCGCGCGCTTCGTCGGCGATGTCGCCGAACTCGTAGGCGGACATGATGAGCACCGTCACGTGGCGTCCGACGATGCGGCGGATTTCGCGCACGGTCTCAAGGCCTCCCATGCCGGGCATCTTCCAGTCGACGATGACGGCGAAGAAGTCGTCGGCTTCGGCGTGGCGGCGGGCGACGCGGTCCACGGCCTCTTCGCCCGTGTCCGCCCATTCGCTGCGAAGGCCGATTTCGTTGAGAAGCTCCGCCGTGGAGGTGCAGATCTGGCGGTCGTCGTCCACGACGAGCACGGGGAGGTCGGCGAGCTTGTCCACGGAAGGTGCCGTCTCCGGCTGCAGCTTGAGAAAGATCGTCACGGTAAAGCGCGATCCCTTCCCCGGGGTGCTCTCCACGTGAATTGTCCCGTTCATCATGTCCACGAGCGTCTTCGTGATCGCCATGCCGAGCCCGGTGCCTGGAATGCGCGAGGTGCGGGTTTCGTCCGCGCGGGTGAAGGGGAGAAAAATCTTCTGAAGGAATTCCGGCGTCATGCCCATGCCGTTGTCTTCCACCGCGAACTCGTAGCAGCCGACGTTGCGATGGTGCGTGGGCTTTTCAGCAATAGAGAAGGTGATGCGGCCGCCGTCGGGCGTGTACTTCACGGCGTTGCCGACAAGGTTGGTGAAGATCTGCTGGATGCGCAGGCTGTCGCCCTGCACTTTTTCGTGCTGCAGTCGGCTGATGTGCACTTCGAACTGGTGACGGTGCTGCGCCATGTCGCCTTTGACGAGAAGCAGCAGGTTGTCCACGAGGTCAGGCAGGCTGAAGTCATCTTCGTTAAGCGCAATGCGGCCGCTTTCGATGCGGCTCATGTCGAGCACTTCGTTGATGAGCCCTAGAAGGTGGCGGCTTGAGAGCGTGATCTGCGACAGGCAGGACTTCACGCGCTCGGCGTCCGTGACGTGGGCGCCCGCGATGGCGGTGAGGCCCACGATGGCGTTCATCGGCGTGCGGATGTCGTGCGACATGTTGGCTAGGAACGTGGTCTTGGCTTCGCTCGCGGCGCGGGCGGCGTTGCAGGCGTCTTCCAGCGCACGGCGGGCGTCGCGCTGACGCAGCTTCTCCTCGGTGATGTCCTGCGAGATGAAGAGCACCTTGGCGAGTCGGCCGTCGCGGAATTCCACAGGGACGGTGGTGAGACTCTTGAAGATCGTCTCATCCTTCGTGCAGTACTCAAAACGCCAGACGCCGTTGGGCGAAGCGACGATTTTTTCCTGCAGGTGCTCTGGGGCAAGCAGCTCGTCGATCGCGCTGGGGGCGGCGAGGGGCTTGAAAAGCTCGGCCATCTTGCGGATGTGGTCGTCGTAGCGGCCGACGGGCGGGTAGGGAATGTCGCCCGCAAAGCTTCGGAATTCGTAGGTGTTCTGCACCAAGTCGCAGACCGCGAAGCGGTTCACGAGCTTCACGACGCCTTCGATGAGGCGCTCCATGGCGGAATTCTGGACCTTGAGCTGACGGTGGGCTTCTTCCTGCGTTTTTTGAGACGTGATGTCGCGCATGAAGACGAGCGCGGAGAGGTCGCCGCTCACGGATTCGGTGCGCATGACGACGTTGCGGATCCAGCGCGTCTTGCCGTCAAGATTGATGCGGCAGTCGGCGTCAAATTCCGTTTCGCCAGCGGCAAAGCGGCGGCGAATGGCCTCTGGGTCGAGAAGGTTCAGGGCGACGGCGCGATCTTCTGCGGCGACGAACTGCGTTGCGTAGCAGAGGATGAGTTCTGACCAGCTTTCGTGTGCGTTGCAGGGCGAAAGGGGCGTCGCATCAGTCTTGAGCGAAGCGAATGTGCCGTCTTCCAAGTGCACGAAGTACTCGCAGAGGTTGAGTCGCGTGTAGGCGCGGTGAAAGGCTTCGGCGCGGCGCTGCTCGACGAGCCGGTCGTGCTCTTCGGTGATGTCCTTGATGATGCCCACGACGCGGCTTGCGGTGCCGTCGGGGCGACGGATGATGTCAGACTGGCTGCGGTACCAGCGCACCGTGCCGTCCCGGCGCCGGAGGCGGTTCGTGAGATCGTAGTGCGTCTTGCCCGAGCGGTCCGCGAGCGAGGCGAGCAGTGCCTTCATCGACTTTTCTCGCTCGGATTCGAGCACGCAGGAGGACCAGCTTTCGAGTTTGTCCGGGAAGTCGGTCGCCTGTTCGTAGCCCAGCAGCTGCCGGAAGGATTCGTCCCATACGACGCGGCTGATGCGGCCCTCGCGGTCGCAGTCAAAGAACCAGAGGCCGGAGTGCTGGGTGTTGTTGATGAGCGTGAGGCTTTGCCGGTCGGGGTTGGCGGTGATGGCGATCACCCAGACGGAGCGCCCTTGGGCGTCCACGGACGTGGACTTCGTGTATTGCACGCAGATGACGCCGTCTCTGGGGGAAAGCAGCTTCAGATCGCGCACCGTGCGGCGGTCATTGAAGTCGCCCGCGAGAAAGACGCCGCGGTCTTCTGGCGCGATGAGGTTCACGAAGCTGCCTTCCGTCGTTGCGAGAAGCTTGTCGTAGTCGCAGCCCAGCATCTGCAGTAAAAAGCGGCTTGCTGACGTGATGGTGAGACGGTTGTCGTAGAGCCCGGTGATGGCGCCTGAGGCATGGCAGCTTTCGAGCGTCGATCGAATGTCGACGAGGAGCTGGTCAGACACGTCCGCGGGGCGGTTGGTGAAGAGCTGGCTCCAAATGAAGGGCATCGATTCGGGCATAAAGTGCGGCAAGGAGGAAAATGGCGAAAACAATTTTCAAATTTTACCTCAGACGGACGCTTCTTAGAGACGAAAACGCTTTCGCATCAGATGGCTTGCGGCGATTTTTTTTGAATGTAGGCTGTTGCGGAGGCGTCACTGGCGCGGAACAGTCGTTTCCTAGACTCGGAAGCTGTGCGGCATGGCGGATGGGGTTTTGCTAGCCGATGAAAAATCCGTCAAATTTGTCAGAATGAGAGTGCCTT
>CAVACW010000046.1:0-19877 GCA_963587345.1 uncultured Oscillospiraceae bacterium
TCTCGCTGCCCTACGAACGCGCCGAACGCTTCGCTGGAACGAGCAAGTACCCGCTAACGAAGATGCTCGCTTTCGCGCTCACGGGAATCCTCTCCTTTTCAATCAAGCCATTGAACCTCGCCTCGCTCCTTGGCATTGCGAGCTCCTTTGTCGCTGCCCTCGGGCTCTTTTACGCGCTCTACGCAAAGCTCATCGGCGTGCTGGGCGAATATGTCGGACGAATCTACAACCACGTGAAGGGCCGGCCGCTCTACATCGTCGAGGGCTACTACGGCTACGGCACAGGTTCTCCCAAACTGGTTCGATCACCGGTGAACGATGTCGAAAGCTAAGTCCCTCACAGAATTCGTCAGCTACTGCGCGATTGGCGTTCTCAACACAGCGGGCTTCGTCTGCGGCCTCGTTGTGAGCTTCTTTCTGAACAGCCGGTTCACATTCAAAAAGCCCGTGTCCTTCGTGCGCTTTCTGAAGCTGGGACTTGCGAGCGGCGTCGTAGCGCTCGTCTTCGGCCTTCTGGGCGACCTGCTGGCTCTGCACCCAACGCTCACCTTTTTGTCCTACGTGTTCGTCAATCCTGTGATCGGCTTTCTTCTTGCCAAGCATTTCGTCTTCAAGTAGTCCCTTTTTTCTCTCTGTCGCCATCCATGTCCTTGAGAAGCTCCCTTGTTCCAACCCTCCGCAACCTGACCTCGCAAGCCGTTCGACTCGCCAACGAACGCAACCTCGTCATCGACAGCGTCGCAATCGCTATCCTTCTTTCGATCTTCGTCTGCCTCTACACTCAGGTGCTCGACATCCACGTCTGGCGCCATGACGCGCTCGTGATGTTTTCCGACTACACCGGGAAACTCCGCGCCGAAGGCCGCTGGCTCAACCACATTCTCTTTCCGTTTTTAAAGCGAACCCCGCCGCAGGTCTCCATCTTCCTCTGTCTGGCCTGCTGGAGCTTTTTCTCCTACCGCGTCGCCCGGCGCTACACCAACGACCGCCGGTTGCAAGCCATCTACACGCTCGTCGCCCTGCAGCTACCGGCGTTCTATTCCATCATCGGCTGGCCCAGCACCGTACTTCCCGCCTTCGTGCTTCTCGCCGTCGGCGCCCTTCTCGCGGAACGACTGGACTACCGCGCCGTCTTTCTTCTCACTGGGCTCCTTTTCTTCGGAACCTTCAACAACTTCTACAACCTGATTCTGCTGCTCTACGTGAAGGAAGTGAGCGAAAGCGACTGGAAGAAGATCCTTCACCTCCTTGGCTGGTGGGTGGGCGGCTATCTCGCAGGCTACATCCTGATGCTGATTCTCACCAAAGCGATCGGCGGGCATTGGGGACTTCGAATTGAAAGCTGGCGGCGCCCGCACAAGATCCATTCGCTAGCCGATCTCGCCGCCAATCTCAGCACCGTCTGGCACAGCCTCAAGCAGAACATGGATCTTGTCGGACGAAAGGCGTCGCTCGTGCTTCTCGCCCTTTGCCTCATCAGCGGCGTCGCCGGATGCTTCACCAAGGAGAAGACCGGCAAGCGCACGCTGCTTGCGATCGGCGCCGTCATGGCGGTGCTGCTCGCGGGCTACGCCCAGTCGGTTCCCTACGGTCTCTTCGTCGTCTCTCGCACCGCTGTGGGACTCTATGCCGCCGTCTTCACGCTGATGCTGATTCTCTGCTGCCGCAGCCGCAATCTGGGAATCCTCGTCGTTCTCTGGATGACGCTACTCACAAGCTACAAGAACGCCGACTCCATCGGCTACTACACCGGCGTCACCAACACCTGGCGCAACTCAATCCTCTCGATGAACGTGCCGCCCGCAGCCGCAAACGTCGTGCACATCTGCTCCACAAACGACGAAGTCGCCGCCTCCGAACGAATGATCATGCGCAACATGGGGCTCGCGAACTACCATCAGGAGGGCTTTGGCGTCAGCTGGCGCCAGTTCTCGGTCCTCAACAGCATCGGCTACCGCCACTATGACACCGACGTCGGCGCCTGCACCAAGTACGCCGACCGCCCGCGCAACGAAACCATGATCCACGCCTGGCTCTACGCAGACAAGCAACTGTTCCTTTGGTACAAGTAGTACGGAAACCGGGCGCCCCTCAGAACTCGCCGCTCACCTTCTGTCCAAAGAAAACCGCTCTTCCCAAAAAAGAAAGAGCGGTCTTTCATCGCTACTGTGCAGACCAGGCGGTCACGCCGCCTGACTCACCCGATCAATACTGATCGAAGTATTCCTGCAGCTTCTTGTAGTCATGGGTCTTCGTGAGCCCCAGCTGCAGCAGGATGCGGGCCTTCTGCGGGTTGAGGGTGCCGGAAGACACAAACCCGTACTTGTTGTCGTCCACCTCGGCGTCCTTCGTAGTGGCGCCCGTCGGCACACGGGAGCTGCGCACCACGGCAACGCCGTTCTTCGCGGCCTTTTCAAGGATCGGGAAGATCGACTTGTGGATGTTGCCGTTGCCCACGCCCGCGTTCACGATGCCGTCGTACTTGGCGTCAATCAAGGCCTGCGCCTGCACGCCTTCCACGCCGCCGTGCGTATAGACGATGCCCACTTTCGGGAGCTTCGCGAGCTTCGTCACGTCAAAGGGCGTCTCGTAGGTGTGCTTGCGCAAGGACGTGCTTTCGTAGGTGACCTTGTTGTTGAAGATCGTGCCCACCTTGCCGAAGTTGCCGGCCACAAACGTCTCCGGCTGCACGGTGTTTGACTTCAGCACGTCACGGGCGTTCACGACGATGTTGTCCATCGCCACCACGACGCCCTGCTTGGCGGTCTCCTTGTCGGAGGCGACGATCACGGCGTTGTAAAGGTTGCGGGGGCCGTCAGCGCCGAGGCCGGTCGAAGGCAACATGGCGCCCACGAGCACCACGGGCTTCTTGCAGCGCAGCGTGAGGTTGAGGAAATAGGCCGTCTCCTCCATCGTGTCGGTGCCGTGCGTGATCACAAAGCCGTCGTACTTCTTGCAGTCTTCGTTGATGGTCTTGTTCAGCTTGAGCCACACGTCGTCCGTCATGTCCTGCGAGCCGATCTGCACAACCTGCTTCGGGGTGATTTCAGCGATGTCGGCAAGCTGCGGCACAGCCGCAACGAGGTGGTTCACGGACACCTTGCCCGCCTGATAGGCGGTGCCGGTCGCCGAAGCGCCGGCACCCGCAATCGTGCCGCCCGTGGCGAGCACTTCAATCTTGGGCAGGGAAGCCGCCGTCGCCGCCACGCAGGCGCTCGCCGCCGCGAGGGCGATCAGAGTCTTGATGCACTTCATGATTTTTCTACTCTCCATCAGGGCGTTGGAGCTGCCTTCGCCCTGTTTTTTGAAAGGGAGCCGCGAGTCGCCTCGCGACCATGTGACGCTGTGCGGAATCAGCCCGTTCGGGGGAAACGAACGCAGCGGCCGGTTCAGCGCGCCGTCAGCCGACACCAAGAGTCCCGTTGAGGCGGGATGACTCTAGGTGTTTAGCCTAAGCACATTACCCCACTTCCACAGAAAACGCAACGACCTTTTCGAGACTTCGCCGTCTTGTAGCAATCCCTCGCGCTTTGTAAAAAGGCAAGCTCACGCGTAACAAAACGTTTACAAACACGCGGTAGGCCGCCAGTCCTTTCGTAAAATCCCGTCCCTCGTTATTTTGCGGATACCCCATCCATCATGAGCCGGCTGCTTCATTTCTTCTCTCGCGTCACCGCCGGCCTGACGTCGCTTCTGCCACGGCGCCTTGAAGCCGAATCCGCCGTGCACTTCCTGCTGCGGCTCTTCGTTCCTTTGGAAAACGCCACGTGGCAGCGCTTTCTTTCCGCCGCCCCGTTTGAACTCTTCTCTGACGTGAAGCGCCCGGGAAACGCCCTGCGCACGCTCCTTGCGTGCCTTGCCTCCTGTCTCATCTGGCGCAAGGCGGCAGAAGCCCCCTCCTCCGCCGCCCCCCGATCGTCGCGTCTCGCGGCCGCCGCCAGCTGTCTGTCACACGCTTTTCTTAGCGCCGGCCGCCGAGGCTTCGCCGCTCTGGGCCGCACGGCCGCAAAAGAGGACGATTCCTGCGACGCCGCTGCTCCCTTGCGCCCCTCACTCAAGAAGGGGCTGGCGTGGGCGGGCGTCACAGCCGCCGCAGCGCTCGGGCTTCTCGTGATGACGCAGCCCTTCACGCTCACCGAGCAGGTCATCTTTCTCACGGTGATGCTCGCGGCAGCCCTCCTTCTGTCGCAATTGAAGGCAAAGCTGCCGCTGATGCTTCTTTTCGTCATATCGATCGTGGTGTCAGGGCGCTACCTCTGGTGGCGCATCACGTCAACCATCAGCCCCGTGAGCACCACGGAAGTCATCTTGGGCGTCGTGCTGCTCACCGCCGAGCTCTACGCCTTTGCGGTCATGGTGCTCGGCTACTTTCAAGTGTGCTGGGTTCTCGACCGAAAGAGCGCGCCGCTTCCCGCCGATCCGTCGCGCTGGCCCTCGGTGGACATCTTCATCCCGACGTACAACGAGTCGATGGACGTCATCAAGCCCACCGTCTACGCCGCCCTGAACCTTGACTGGCCCAAGAACAAGCTCAACGTCTACCTCCTGGACGACGGCAGCCGCCCCGAGTACGAAGCCTTCATGAAGCGTCTCGGCGCAGGCTACATCAAGCGCGAAGAGCACAATCACGCGAAGGCCGGCAACATCAACCACGCGATGACCGTCACTCAAGGCGACTTCATCGCGATCTTTGACTGCGACCATGTGCCAAGCTGTGACTTCTTGAAGGAAACCATGGGCTGGTTCTTGAAGGACGAGCGCACCGCACTCGTGCAGGCGCCGCATCACTTCTACTCCGCCGATCCCTTCGAAAAGAACCTGCACTTGTCGCGAGCGCTTCCAAACGAAAACGGCCTCTTTCACGACTTCATCCAAAAAGGCAACGACACCTGGAACGCTGTGATGTTCTGCGGCTCCAACGCCGTCATTCGCCGCGCGGCTTTGAACGAAGTGGGCGGAATCGCCGTGGAAACGGTGACGGAAGACGCACACACGTCCTTGAAGTTGAATCGCCGCGGCTGGAACTCCGTCTTCACAGAAAAGCCGCTTGCCTCGGGACTTGCCACCGACACGCTCGCCGCTCACATCGGGCAGCGCATCCGCTGGGCGCGCGGCATGATTCAGATCTTTCGACTGGACAATCCGTTGCTGGGTCGAGGGCTCACGCTGCCGCAACGCCTGTGCTTTTTCAACGCCATGTTGCACTTTCTGCATGGCCTGCCGCGGCTCATCTTTCTATTGGCGCCCTTGCCCTACCTCTTTGCCGGAAACTACATCATCTACGCGGGCGCGGCGTCGATCTTTGCGTATGTGCTCCCGCACATGATCCATTCGGCGATCACCAACTTCGAACTGCAAAAGGGGCACCGCATTCCGTTTCTGGGCGGCGTCTACGAGACAGTTCTCTCGTGGTACATCCTGCTTCCCACCACCGTGGCGCTCCTCTTTCCCCACAAGGGAAAGTTCAACGTGACCGCCAAGGGCGGCACGATCGGAAAGAAGTACCTTGACTGGCACATTGCGCTGCCGTACCTCACGCTTCTGGCCTTGAACGTTGCGGGGCTTGCCGTCGGCGTCGCGCGCGTCGTGTCGCAGCCTCAGCCCGAATACCTGACGCTTGCGATCAACGCGGGCTGGATCGGCTACAACCTGCTCATTCTTCTCACAGCAACCGCCGTCGCGGTTGAAGAAATCCAGACCGAAGCCTACCCGCGCGTGCCGCTCACCACATCCGTCACCGTTCGAACGGAAGCGGACGTCTTCACCGCCGAAACCCGCTTCTTCTCGCAGCACGAGCTCCTTCTCGCGCCCGAAGCCGCCGCCAAGCTCGCCTCAGGCGCCGCCGTCACAGTAACGCTCACGACCGACGGCGCCTATGACGCCTTCACGGCGCGAGCCGCCGGAACAACCGCCGAAGGCTTTGTCATCCTCGCGCTGGAACTGCCGACGCCGGAAGTCGAGCTGCGCTTCAACCGCTTCACCTTCGCCCGCCGCAGCCACTGGTCCGACCGGTGGCCGGGGGACGACAACGCCGGCTTTCTCGCAGGGTTGCGGATTCTCGTTCGATCGGCGGGCTATGGCCTTGCGTCCATGATCGAGCTGTTGCCGCCCCGGCTTCAATGGATTCACCGAAGCCTTGCGTGGATCGCGAGCTTTGCGCCGCGCTTCAAATCGAATTCCTTCGCGACGAAACACGTCGATGGGTCATCATGAAAACTACTCTCGTCACGCTTTCTTTCATTCTTGCGGCCGCCTCGTCCGGCGCAGCCTCCGCCGCCATCACCGTGCAGGCGGCCCCGGCCGTCACGTCTCCCGCCCCCGCGGACGCCGCCGCGCTGCGCCGCCGCAGCCTGCCGTTAGCCTCCATGGCCCCCGGAGGCGGCAGCTTTCCCATTCGTCTCACAGGCACGGAGCCTGCGCAGTACTTTGACTTTGCGCTGCGACGCGACGAAGCCGCCGCGGCCGCGGTGCTGGACTTGACGCTCACCGCCTCGCCTTCGCTGCTGCCGGAAACGAGCCAGGTGAATGTCTTCTTAAATGGCGAACTGCAGACCACGGTGCAGTTGAAAAAAGAGCTCCTCGGACAACGCGCCCGCGCCGAAGTCCCTCTGGACGCAAAGCGCTTGAAACCCCAGAACCAGCTCATGCTGCAGTTCGTGGGGCACTACCAGCCCGTGTGCGAAAACCCCGCCAATGAAGCCCTGTGGCTTTCCATTGCGCCGGAAAGCCGCCTCACGCTCACGACGGAGCGGCTGAAGGTTGCCAACGACCTCGCCCTTTTCCCCGCCCCCTTCATTGACGCAGCGGGCACAGACGAAGGGCCTGCCGTGCTTCCCCTCGTGCTTCCTGCCGATCCCTCCCGCGACGTGAAGGAAGCCGCGGCGCTCTTTGCGTCTCTGGCGGGCAAGCTCGCGGGCTGGCGCGGAATCGAACTTCCCGTCTACTACAACGAAGCGCCGCCCGAGCGCCACTTTGTGGCCTTTGCATCCCAGACCGCCGCGCCGGACTTTCTAAAGGCCCGCGCGACATCGAGCCCCGCCGTCACCATGGCGGACGCTCCGCTTTCGCGCACGGCCAAGATGCTCGTCATCTCGGGCGCGAGCGACGCCGACCTCATCCGCGCCGTGCTCGCAATAGCCGACAAGAACCGCGTGCTCATCGGCGAGACGCTTGCCGCCTCCGGCACGCACCCCGCGAAGGCCAAGCCGTGGACAGCTTCGAAGTGGCTGCCCGAAGGCCGCCCCGTCACGATGAAGGAGCTCGCGCAGTACCCGGGGCAGCTCACCGCAAAGGCCCAGTCGCAGGCGACGGTGTCGCTCCCCCTCGCGCTCGCCCCCGACCTCTGGCTCACGGACAAAACAAACCTCACGCTCGATCTCGCGTACCGCTACACGCGCCCCGTGAACGAAGCGGACGCCCAGCTACGAGTAACGGTAAACGGCGTCTTGGCTGACGCCGTCAACGCCCCCGCCAACGAAAGCCGCGCTGAAGTGAAGACGCCGCTTGCGTCCCAGACGGGCCCGCTCGCCTCCCGCGCCTCCACGGCGCCTGCGCTCACGGCGTCCAACACGCTGAACCTCACCCTCGCCTACACCCGTCACTTCGCGGAAGGCTCGCTCACCAACTGCCGCTCCGCCTCCCTGCTGCCGCAGCAGTTGGAAGTGGAGCCTGGGTCCACGGTGACGCTGGAGGGCGCCTACCACTGGACCGCGCTTCCCAACCTCGCGCTCTTTGCGGCCGGAGGCTTCCCCTACACCCGCTACGCCGACTTGTCGGAAACCGTCATCGTGGCGCCGCAGGGCATTTCCGCCGGAAACTTCTCCGCGCTCCTCACGACAATTGCGCGCGCCGCAAACGCCACGGGCGACGCGGGGCTCAATCTCGCGCTCACAGAAAGCTGGAAGGATTCGCAGCTCACCGGCCGCGACATTCTCACCGCGGGGCGCCTCCCCGAAGGAGAGCTCGCGGACTTCAACGAAAAGGCCGCCCGTGACCTCACGACGCATCTTGCGACCGATCTGAAAGCGGGGCACCCCCTACTTCAAGCCGCGGACGCCGCCGCTCCCACCGCCGTCATCGCGTCCTTTGAGTCGCCTTTCACCTCAGGCCGCACGGTGACGGCGCTCCTCAGCGAAGGCGAAGCGGGCGCAAGGCTTCTTTCAGGGCGACTCGCGAATCCTTCCGCCCTCGCCGAACTCCACGGCACGCTGGCCGTCCTCACCCCTGAAGCCGCCTATTCTTTTGACGCCGCGAAGACCTATCAATCCGGGAACCTGCCGTGGTACCGGCGCGTCTGGACCGCCGTCGGAGGCCACCCGCTGTGGGTGAGCCTTGCGGCTCTCCTTTGCGCCCTCATTGCGGGAACCGGCGTCTATCGCTTCATGCGTCGTCAAGTGCGAGGTCGCGAATGAAAAAATCCCTCCTGATGCTTTTGACGGCTTTCGCCTCACTTTCTGCCGTCGCCGCCCCCTGGGCGGACTGGGACGCCTTCAAGGCCGCCTCCGTTGAAAACGGCCGCGTGGTGGATGCGTCCGACGATCGCCTCATCACCACAAGCGAAGGCGAGTCCTACGCCCTTTTCTTTGCACTCGTCGCGGACGACAAGGCGGCGTTTGAGTCGATTCTTTCGTGGACCGAAAAGAACCTTGCCGCGGGCGACATGGGAAAGACTCAGCCCGCCTGGCTCTGGGGCCGCAAAACGGCAGACGAGAAGACGCTCTGGACGGTCCTCGACGCCAACAATGCCGCCGACAGCGACATGTGGATCGCCTACGCCCTCTTGGAAGCCGGCCGCCTCTGGCATCGTCCCGACTACACGGAGAAGGCGCACGGCCTCATGGACCTCTTGAAAAAAGACGTGCGCCGCATCAAGAACCTCGGCGCCGTGATTCTCCCCGGGCGCACGGGGTTTGAACACGCCGACGGCTCGGTGAAGTTGAATCCAAGCTACGCCCCCTTGTTCATCCTCTCGCGGTTTGCCCAAGAGGACGACTTCTGGCGCGACGTGAAGGCGGGCTCGCTTCGCATGCTGCTTCGCTCCGCCCCTGACGGCTTTGCGCCCGACTGGGCAACCTTTGACAAGGAGGGGCGGCTTGTGGCGATTGACGACGAAGACCACGGCATCGGCAGCTACAACGCGATCCGCACCTACCTCTGGGCTGCGATGACCGCGGACTCTGCGGGATCGGCGCTCGTGCGGCGCTTCGAACCCATGGTAAAGGCCGCGGAAATGCTGGGGCGTCCGCCCGAAAAAGTACAGTTGTCGAACCTCGCCTTCAACCGCCCGGGAAACGCGGGCTTTGCGGGATGCGTTCTCGCCATCGCCCAAATGACGGGGCATTTTGCCGCGGCCGATCGCCTGCGCACGGCCCTGGCCTCGCACGACATCCGTCGCGCGAGCTACTACACGAACGTCCTCGCGCTCTTTGCGCGGGGGCTTGATGAAGGCCGCTACTTAATTGACGCCGACGGCCGCGTGAAGATCCGCAAGGAAGTCAAATGACCGACACGCCTGAAACCGCTCCCCGCTCGCCCTTTGTTCTGCAGGGGCTGGGCTGGTTCAACGTCTTCTTTGCCGCAGAGTTTCTCCTCGCGGCCGGCGACTGGATTTCGCTCAATCTCGCCGCGAACGCCCTTCTCATCGCGGCGCTTCTCATTCCCCTGCAGCGCCGCGTCGTGGCGCGCCTGCGCGCCGCCCTGTGCGCCGTTGCCGCCGCCGGTCTTCTTTACGCCGAAAGCTGGCTTCCCGGGTGGGAAAGCCTCGCTGCGAACACGAAGAACATTCTGGGCTTCTCCGGGGACTACCTCCTCGAACTCGCCGGGGACTTCGTGAACTGGCCCATGGTCGCCTGGGGGCTCGTGCTCATCGCCGCCTACGCCTTCTTGAGAAACTGGCTGCGCGTCTCCGTCTTCACGGTGCTCTACTTCGTGGCGGGCATTTTGGTCCCCTCAGCGTGGCAAACCTTCCACCCCGCCGAAGCCGAAGTCGCCGCCGCGCCCGTTGCCGACGCCGCGACGGCGGCTGAAACTGCCGACGCCAAAGCCGTCTCCCAGTGGTACGACGCCTTCATTGACTACGAAAAGAACCGCCGCGCACGGATTCCTGCCGGACTCAACGAAAAGGACACGCCCTTTGACATTCTGATTCTCAACATCTGCTCGCTCTCCAACGACGACCTCGCCGCCTCGGAGCTTGACGACCACGGCGTCTTCGCGCGCTTCAACCTCGTCTTTGACCGCTTTAATTCGGCGACGTCCTACTCGGGTCCCGCGACGCTGCGACTTTTGAACATGGCTTGCGGCCAGCCTTCGCACGACGCGCTCTACACGCCCAACACCGAATGCCAGATCATGACGCGGCTCAACCGTCTGGGCTTCAAGGAGCGTCTCTACATGGACCACTCGGGCGAGTACGACGACTACTTGAAAACCCTTCGCGACAAGGCGGGCCTCACCGCGCCCCTGGCGGCGATGCGCCCCTCGTCTCCGCGCTACATGGCCTTTGACGACGAACCCCTCACCGACGACCTTACGATGCTTCGAGAGTGGCTGCGCACCGTGCGAGCCGACAAGACCGCGAAGCGCAGCGTAACGCTCATGAACCTTCTCTCCCTTCATGACGGCAACCGCCTGCCCCGCCACGGCCGCAGCGAAAACTTCAAGCCGCGCGCGAAGCTCCTGCTGGATCAGCTGCAGACCTTCATGCGCGACATTGAGAAGTCCGGTCGACGCGTGATGCTCATCGTCGCCCCCGAGCACGGCGCCGCCGTTCGAGGCGACCGCATCCAGATGCCGCGCTTGAGAGACATCCCCAGCCTGCGCATCACGCAAGTGCCGACCCTGGTGAAGTTCTTCGGCGTGAAGGACCTTCCTGCCGCGCCCGTGCACGTTACGGGCGACACGAGCTACCTTGCGCTCGGCGACCTCATCGGGCGCGTCCTCTCCGAAGACTTCTTCGGCAAAGACAAGCACGTTGACTTGGCAGACCTCGCCGCGGACCTTCCTCGCACCAATCCCGTAAGCGAAAATGCGCAGTCTCAGGTTCTCTCCTACAAGGGGAAGGACTATCTAAAGCGCGGCGACAAGCCCTGGACGATCTACCCGCACTGACGCTCGATGCCGTTTTCAAAACCTCTTGCCGCCCTTCTCTTCTTCGCCTCCTGCGCCGCCCACGCTGCGCAGGATCCGGCGCTTCTGCGCGCCGTGAGCGAGCGTCTTGACGGAAACGCGGCCGGAGCGCTCGCCACCGTCAATGCCTACCTTGCGGCGCACCCGGAGGATGATCACGCGAAGCTTGAAAAGCTGCGACTGCTCGTTCTCACGGATCCCGACAAGAATCGGCGGCAGGCGCAAGAGATCGCCGGCAGCCTCTGCCGCCGCAGCGACACCCGGCTTTGCCTTGAAGCCGAAGCCGTCGCCGACATGACGGACGCCTTGAACCTCTACAAGCTCTCCCCGATTCTCGCGGCGGAAGCTCGAGGCGACGCCGTCACGGCGCGGCGCTTTTACGACGCCGCGTGGCACGACGCGCCGGGCGAAGACGGCATTCGCATCCGCTGGGCCGTAAACCTTTTGTCGCTTCCCGAACGAGAAAAAGAGGGGCTGGCGCTTTTGGCGCCGCTTGCCGCCCGCACGGACGACGCCTTCGTGGCGCTTCGCGCCCGCGGTGAAATCCGACGCCACCAGCTCGCGACCGCCGCGCGCCGAGGGATGCAGGAAATCAACAGTGACAAAACGAGGGAGTCAGGGATTCGCCACTTGAGTCGAGCACTTGCTCTGGCGCCAGACGACGCCAGAGCACCTCAATGGCGCCGCGCCATCGCCATCGCGCTTCGCACCGTCGAAAAATCCCGGGCCGACGCCGCGGCAAAAGCGAGGGCGGAAAAGTCGTCCTCTGACCGAAAGGCAGCTTCAAGCCGGGCGCTTGCTGCGCCGTCTCGCCCGATGAGCGAAATGGACGTTCTCAAAGTCTGGGCCCAGAAATGTCGCCAGGAGAAGGACGAGGCGCTCCTCATTTACGTGCTGGGCGAAATGCTCGAGCGAACCGGCCCCACGCCCGCCGTGACGGACGAACTTGCCCGGCTCTACGTGAAGGCGGGAGCCTCGGAAAAAGCGGTGGCGCTCTTTTCGTCCCTTTCGGAAGCGACGCTGCTTTCGCGCGACTGGATTCACGCCTACGCGCGCACGCTCGCTGACGCAGGCGACACCGCGAAGGCGCTCGAGGCGCTTGCAAAGTCTGGCGTCGCCTCGCCCCAGCTCACCGCGCTCAAGGAGCGCCTCACGGCCCGCGACATCGTCCGCACTGCCAAAGCCCGCGCCGCCCGAGGTGAATGGCAGCAGGCCTTGAAGGAAATCAGCGCGGCGGGTCTTGCGGACCCCGCCACACTCACGCTGCGCGCGCAGTGGGCGGAGAAGCTCGCCAACAAAAAAGCCGCGCTTGAAGACTACGCTCGTCTCTTTGACGAGCCCGACTACGGCGAAGACGCCAAGCTCTGCGCCGCAGAAATTCACCGGGAGCTGGGCGAAAGAGATGAAGCCGCCCGGCTGCTTGACGACTTGACGCGCCCCGGCGCCCCGACGCTCACGCTCACCAACTTGCGCCGCGCGGCGCTTTTAAGCCGCCGGCTCGGCCGCAAGGCCGAAGCGGCCCGCCTTTACGAGGAAGCCCACCGCCGCATTGCGCCCGTCTACTGGACGGACGCAGCGCAGCTCGAACGAGACCGAGCCGACTTTCTTGAAAGCGAAGGACGGTCCGAGGAAGCGCTCGCCGCCTACCGCACGGGCTTCGTGAATGCCGGCCTCGCCCTCACCGAACCCCGAAGCGACGCCGACTTCACGCGAGCGATGCTCACGCCCGACGCTGAAAGCGACTGGGTGCGCGAAGCGATGCGGCTTCACGCGTCGCTTCTCTACCAGAACCACAACGTCATTGTCACCACGGGCGTCCGCCGGCTCCACGACGAAGGCACAAAGGGATACTCCGACACCCGGGGCACCATCACCATGACGGAAGCGCTGATGCCCGCCGCGGGCGGAACGCTCACGCTTCGCAACGACGTCGTGCACTACAACATGGGCGACATCGAGCCAGGCGCATGGGAGGCGATGACGGGGACGTGCTTTTCGGGCGGGTGCGACCCCGCCAAAGGGCACACGAAGGACACTGGGAACTCCCTTGCCGTCGGCTGGACCGACGGCACCTTCGCCTTTGACCTGGGCACGACGCCCGTGGGATTTCACTACGTGGACCTCGTGGGCGCCGCGTCGATGAACTTTGCCGCAGGCCCCTTTTCCCTCACGACCGAAGTCTATCGACGCGCCAAGGACGGCTCGCTTCTCGCGTACGGCGGGCAGCGCGATCCCGCCACCGGCCTCTGGTGGGGCGGCGTCCGAAAGACAGGCGTCTCGATGGCGGCGAGCCTTGACAAGGGCGGCACGTTCGGCTTCTGGGGCAAGGCCGCCTGGGAATCGGTGACGGGGCGAAACGTCGAGAGAAACTCGGACTGGCAGCTCATGGCCTCGAACTACGCACGCCTCGTGAACCGTCAGAACCACGAGCTCTCCCTCTCGCTCTTTACGATGCTTTACAGCTACGAGAAGGATCTGTCGGGCTACACCTTCGGGCAGGGCGGCTACTACTCGCCGCAGACCGCCTTGTCCTTCACCGCGTCGATCACCGACACCGGACGCACGGAAAACTGGGCGTGGCGAGCGACGGCGGCCGCAAGCCGCAGTTACGCCAAAACAGAAGGCCGCCCCCGCTACTTTATGAAGGACCGCATCCCCGCGTGGCAGCGCGCGCAGATGAGCGACTTGGATTCCGCAAGCGACACCGACTCCGACTGGAGCAAGGGCTGGTCAGTGACGGGAGCGCTTGAAAGGCGAGTCGGCGCTCACTTCGCGCTGGGACTGGCGGCCGGGATGTCCAAAGCGCCGGACTATGACTATCGCTGGGGACTCCTCTACCTGCGCTGGTACCGCGGCGCATGGCTCGGAAATCTGCCGATGCCGGTGCCCCTGCTGACGCCCTACGCCTCCCGATAGAAGCGGCCACTCACTTCGAACTTCGCCAAAGAAATCGCCCGCAAGGAGTTTCCTTCGGGCGATTTCAGTCTTCCGCGACGAGGCCAGACTACAGGTTGGCGCTCTTGTCCACCTTCGCGTTGGCAACCGGCTTCTCGCTTCCCAGCTTCGCCTTGAACCACGTCACGACGCGCTCGATCACGGGCGCCTGATACCAGGGATCGTCGCCGTGGTGTGCGCCCTTCACCAAAACATAGCTCACGTCCACGTTCTTAGCCTTCAAGGCTTCATAAAAGTGCTTGCTCTGCATCGGACTCACGAGGGTGTCGTCCGAGCCGTGCATGAGAAGAATCGGGGGCTCTGATCCGTCCACGTGGCCCATGGGCGACGCATTCATCGCCTTTTGCTTGTCGGCCTGGATCGAGGCGCCAGGGAACTTCCCGAAGGCCGGGCCGTTCACAAGGAGGGCTTCCGTCACCGCGGGCGACGCGTGCACTTCATCCTGATTGAGCCCTTCGCCAATCGTGGTCAAATCCGAAATGCCGTAAAAAGACACGGCAGCCGCGATGTCAGACGACACGTTGAGCCAGTCGCCCTTGTCCCAATTCTTTTCGCCGTTCGTCGCCGCCATCATCTCCGCGAGGTAGCCGCCTGCGCTGTCCCCCAGCACCGCGATGCGGTCGGGATCAACGCCATACTCGGCGGCGTGGGCCTTCAAAAAGCGCACGGCAGCCTTGCCGTCTTCGAGCAACGCCGGGAACTTCGAGGGAACCACGCGGTACTGCACGGCGGCGACGACAAACCCCGCCTTCGCAAGCGCCATGCGCATTTCAATGAACTTCTCATGGTCCGCCGAGGAGAAGCCGCCCCCCGGGAAATAGACGATCGCGGGCTTCATCCCCGTCGTGCGAGGCTGCAACACCGTCATCAGGAGCTGGTCCACGCGGCGCGGCAGCTTCACCTGGTTGTACACAATGCCGCTGATGGTATCGATGCGGTTCGTTTTGACCGGCACGGAAATCACGTCCGCGCCCTTGGCGTAGCCCATCAGCTTCGCGTCGCCTGACGCAGCCGACGCGGTCGCCGCCATCGTCATCGTCGCCGCGAGCGCCGCGAGCTTCATCATCATCTTCATTCGTTTCTCCCAAAAAACTTTTTTGAACTTCGCCCCAAAGGCGTCCGCTCATTCTGCCCAAGGGACGCTCGCGAGAAAACCCGCCTTTCGTAGACTCCCTCTCCGCGTTTTCCCCACGTGCCAAGGCATATAAGGAGAAGCCCGAAGGCTTCCGCGGCCTTCGGGCTTTTCGGTGGTGGAGAACAAACGGCGTCAGAGGAAGACGGGCTCGGGCTCGAGCTCCACGCCGTAGCGGCGCTTCACCGCGGCCTTCACGCGCTCGGCGATCGCCACGATGTCCGCGCCCGTGGCATTGCCGTAGTTGACGAGAACAAGCGAATGCTTTTCAGACACGCCCGCATCGCCCTCGCGCTTTCCCTTCATGCCGACGGCGTCAATCAAGCGCCCGGCCGCAAGCTTCGCGCGACCGCCTGCCAAGGGATAGACCACGAGCTTCGGATCGTCCTCAATCAAATGCACCATCTTCACGCGAGAGACCACCGGGTTCTTGAAGAAGCTGCCGGCGTTGCCGATCTCCGCCGGGTTGGGGAGCTTTTTGGCGCGCACCGCGCGCACGGCCTCGGCAACGTCCTTTGCGGACGCGGGCTCGCGGCCGTCAAACCAGGCCGCAAGCTCCTTGTAGCCCACTCGCGGCTCGAACGCCTTGGGCAGCGCCAGCACCACAGAAAGAACCACCCACTCTTTCTTCTCCGTCTTGAAGACGCTCGTGCGGTAGCCGTAGTCGCAGTCGTCGGCGGAAAGCGTCGCGACGGCGCCCGTCGCAGGATCAAAGCATTCCACTTCGCTCACGCGCTCGGCGAATTCAAGCCCGTAGGCGCCGATGTTCTGCACCGCAGCGCCCCCGGCCGTGCCAGGAACGGACGCGAGATTCTCAAGGCCGTTCATGCCGCGAGCCACCAGGTCGTTCACCGTCGCCGTCCAGTCGGCGCCAGCGCCGATCCTCACGAAAACGTACGCGTCGTTTTCGTCCACGACCGTAACGGCCTCATCCAGGGAGCGCAGCATCAGCCCCTCAAAGTCCTTCGTGAGAAGAAGATTGGAGCCGCCCCCGAGAATAAATTTGGGCAACGTCGCAAACCGCGGATCCGCGTAAAAGGCGCGCAGGTCGTCCGCGTCAGCAAAGCCCCCGAGCCAGCGAGAAGTCGCCGCCACATGAAACGTGTTCAAGTCCTTCAAAGGCGCGTTTTCCACCACGCCGCCGACACCCGGCTTCAATTGCATTTTGTCTCCCTACGGGCCAGTCGTTCGTTCACGGCCTTTTCAATGCTCTCCGCATCCAAGGCCAGATCCTTCATGAGCCGCGCCTTGTCGCCGTGCTCCACAAAGTGGTCGCCGATGGCTTTCACAAGCACCGGCGTCGCGATTCCCGCGTCGCTCAAGACTTCGAGCACCGCGCTCCCCGCGCCTCCCGCCTTCACGCCTTCTTCCGCGGTGACAAGGAGGTCATGCGTGCGCGCCGCTTGCAAAATCGCCGCTTCGTCCAGAGGCTTCACAAAGCGCATGTCGATCAAGGTCGCTTGAAGCTTCTCGGCCAAGGGCTTCAAGTCATACACCATGCTCCCAAAGGCCAGAAACGCGACGCGTCGCCCCGCGGACGCCGTCGCCGCAAGGAGCGTGCGGGACTTTCCGACTTCAATCGTCGCGAGATCGTCCCCCGCGGGGGCGCCCGGCCCCTTGCCGCGCGGATAGCGCACGGCAGCGGGCGTCCCGAGCTTCACCGCCGTGGTGAGCATCTTTCGCGTCTCCGCCTCATCCGACGGGGCCATCACCGTCATGTTCGGAATGGAGCGCAGGAACGCGAGATCAAAGACGCCGTGATGCGTCGCGCCGTCCGCCCCCACGATGCCGCCGCGGTCGATCGCAAACGTCACCGGCAGGTTCTGAATCGCCACGTCGTGGAGAATCTGGTCGTAGGCGCGCTGCGCAAAGGTGGAGTAGATCGCCACCACGGGATGCATGCCTTCGCACGCAAGCCCTGCCGCAAACGTCACGGCATGCTGCTCGGCAATCGCCACGTCGCGGTAGCGCTCCGGGAACTGCTTTTCAAACTCCACGAGCCCGCTTCCCTCGCGCATGGCGGGGGTGATGGCGTAAAGCTTCTCGTCGGCCTTTCCCATGTCGCAGATCCAGCGGCTGAAGACTTGCGTGTAGGTGGGATGCGCCGGGTCCGCGGACTTTTTCACGATGCCCTTTGCGGGATCAAAGGGCGAGACGCCGTGGTACGTCGTGGGATCGGCCTCTGCCGGGGCGTACCCCTTTCCCTTCAAGGTCTTCACATGAAGCACGATGGGGCCGTCGAGCTTGCGCAAGTTCGCGAGGAGCTTCACGAGCTCCACGACGTTGTGGCCGTCGATGGGCCCGAAGTAATTCAAGTCGAAGGTGGAGAAGATCGATGAGGGCGGGCTCAGGAAGTTCACCGTCTGCTTTTCAAGGCGCTTGGCGAAATCCCACAGCCCCGGCCACCCCTTCAAGGCGCGCTTGCTCAGGTCGCGCGCCTTCCAGACGGGCCCCGTGGCGACGAGCTTGCCAAGGTTGCCCGACAAGGCGCCTACCGCGGGCGAAATCGAGCAGTTGTTGTCGTTCAAGATGATGAGGAGCTTCACCCCCTCCTTGTAGATGCCGGCGTGGTTCAATGCTTCCACCGCCATCCCGCCCGTGAGCGCTCCGTCGCCAATCACCGCTATGTGCCATCGCTCCTTTCGGCCCGCGAGATGGTCCGCCACGGCCATGCCGAGCGCCGCGGACACGGACGTCGACGAATGCGCCGTGCCGAAGCTGTCATAAGGGCTTTCGGTGCGCTTGGGGAACCCCGAGATGCCGCCGTAGTGGCGCAGTCCCGCCATGGCGTCCCGGCGCCCGGTGAGAATCTTGTGCGCATAGGCCTGATGCCCCACGTCCCAGACGATGGGGTCTTCGGGCGTGTTGAAGACGTAGTGCAGCGCCAGCGCTAGCTCCACGGCGCCCAAGCTGCTTGCCAAATGGCCGCCCGTCTTCGAGACGCTTTCAATCATGAAGCGGCGCAATTCGTCCGCCACGAGCGGAAGCGTCTCCACGGAGAGCGCCCGCAAGTCTTCCGGGGAGTCGATGCCCGCCAAAAGCGGATAGTCCGCCTTGAGCGACATCTCGGTCGTCTCCGCCGTCATCAGTGGTCTCTCCGGATGATGTAGTCGGCGATCTCCCTCAGGTGAAGCGCGGGCGCAAAGCCTTCAGCGAGCGCTTCCTGCGCTTCCTTGCCTTCCACGGTCTCGGGATCGAGCTGCATCAGCTCTTCGGAGCGAATGGCGTCAATCGCATCCAGTGCCGCCAGGGCCTTCGCCTCGCAGTCGCCCGCGAGCTCGCGTGCCACATCAAGCCCCAGCAACGACACGTAGGTGGGCTTGTCTTCGGCTTCGTCCTTGCCGGCGGTCTTCCCCAGCGTCGCCGTGTCCGCCGTGACGTCGAGAATGTCATCAATCACCTGAAAGGCAAGCCCGAGCGACTCGGAGTACGTCTTCAATTCGTCGCGAACGCGCTTTTCAATCTTCGCGCGCCCCGCAAGCGCCCCCATGCGCACGGCGGCCGTGATGAGCGCCCCCGTCTTCATTTCGTGCATGCGCTGCAGCTCGTCGATCTTGAGCTTGCAGCCCACGCTCTCCAAGTCGATCATCTGCCCGCCGCACATGCCCGCCGATCCCGCGGCTCGCGCAAGCTCCGCGATGATCGCCACCTTCTGCTCGTCGGCAATGCCAAGATTCGCCAGAATCGAAAAGGCAAAGGGCTGCAGGGCGTCGCCCGCCAAAAGAGCCTGCGCCTCCCCAAACTGCACATGACAGGTGGGCTTGCCGCGGCGCAGCGTGTCGTTGTCCATGCAGGGCAGGTCGTCGTGCACGAGGGAGTAGGCGTGAATCGCCTCAATCGCGAGCGCAATGTCGGTGAGCACCTCCTGCGGCGCCTCGGTGACGTCGCCCGCGGCGTAAACGAGCAGGGCGCGAACGCGCTTGCCGCCTCCCAAGAGCGCATACTCCATCGCTTCGTAGAGCTTTTTCAACGCCGGATCCTTCACCCGCAACTGCACGGCCTTGAAGACCGCCGCGGCCCGTCGCTCGAAATGCGCCCGGCGGGCGGACGCCCAGCCTTCAAAATCACTCGTCTGTGCCGTCATTGCGCTGCTCCTTCGGGATCAAAGGCCGCGAGACGCCCGTCGCTTTCCAACTTTTGGATGCGAAGCTGCGCGTCGTCCAGCTTTGCGCGGCAGAACTTTGCGAGCTCCGTACCGCGCGTGTAGGCGGCGAGGCTTTCGTCCAATGTCAGTCCGCCCGCCTCCATCTTGTGCACGATGCCTTCGAGTTCTTCCACGGCCGCTTCAAAGCTGAGCTCGTTTTTGGCTGTCTTGGTGGTCATTTGATTCATGCCGCGCGCCCTGCGCCGCCGTCACAGCCAAAGCGCCGAAGCAGAGTCTCTGCCCGGCGCGGCGTGAAGGGCGGCCTTCCGGCTCGCGGCTTCCTTCTAAATTTGAGTGGATCGATTGTACCGCAGGAACTTTGCGCATTCGGCGGCCGCACCGTTCGCTTTGCGGCAAGGCACAGGGCTTTACGAAACGCCGGCGCGCGAAGACATAAATCGCGCAGACACGACAAAAGAGCCCATTGGAGCTTCGGCGGTTTTGAAATCGGGGAAAAAGATAGAATGGAGCGGGAGACGAGTCTCGAACTCGCGACCTCAACCTTGGCAAGGTTGCGCT
>CAVACW010000047.1:0-19873 GCA_963587345.1 uncultured Oscillospiraceae bacterium
GAAGCCGCAGCGCCTAGGGCTCTGCGGCGTGGAAATAAAACGCCTCAAAAAGGAGCGCCAGCGCCTTGAGTGCAAAGGGAATCATCGGCCGCAGATTGGGGG
Source organism: uncultured Oscillospiraceae bacterium (assembly GCA_963587345.1). Lineage (GTDB taxonomy): Bacteria > Pseudomonadota > Gammaproteobacteria > Burkholderiales > Burkholderiaceae_F > Duodenibacillus. The sequence goes on from CAVACW010000047.1 coordinate 103, forward strand.
AAACCGCCTCCTCAAAGATCTTCTTCGCTTTCTTTTTGGACAAGCTTTGAATCACTCCAGCCGTAAAGTAGAAAAGCTTGAGGCTGTCCGTCATGTTCTCCCGCAGGGCGGGGCTCATGCCTTCAATCGCCTGCACGATGGGCTTCACCCACCCTTCCGGCGTCTTGCATTCCGGCGGAATGTCGTCCGTTGTCATCGTCGGCAGTGGATTGTCTTCGCAATGCTCGCGCACCGCGATGAGCAGGTCATGAATCCGGTATTCGCATCGAATGGTGTCAGGAAACAGCATGCCCGCCGGCCCGGCCTTGCCGGCCATTCGCAGGATTTTGTCCGGATCGGGATCCGATAGCAGGCCGCGGTAGAGATCGAGCGCGATGGCAAAGGCGTTGCACATCGTCACAAGCATCGACGGGGGCAAGGCGGCCACCAAATGCTGGCACTGCCGGCGCGCTTCGCTCGAGACCCGGCTTTTCTTCTTGGCGGCTGGCCGTTCTTCGGGTTCAATGACGGGCAGCGCGTCTTTGGAGTCCCCTGTGAGCAGATAGTGCGCAAACTTCGCGCGAGTCGCTTCCGCGTCCGTCAGCCGGTTGCAGTCATCGGCGACAGCAAGCAGCGTGTGGAGCGCTTCAAGGAGCGTTCGGACGGTGCCGCAGCCCGGCAGGTCCTTGTTGTCGAGGTACTCTACCCAGAGATGCTGATGCCGCGACAGGATCGCTTCAAGCGACTCGCCGCGTTTGGCCCAAAGCTTGAGGTCTTTCTGGCAGTAGAGGAGACTCTCGGCCACGGCCGGAATCCATTGGGCGGCCGCGACAGCCGTCTCGGGCGCGTTCATGCGCTTTGCCGCCTCCAGCACCGCCTCCTCGGAGGCGCCAAAGAGTCGAAAGACCGTTTGCGCCGCCTCCGCATAGAAGGCGACGAAGGCACGCAGGCCGTGCTTTCCTCGAAGCGCCGCAAGAAAGGCCTGCAGATCGTCCGCGGCGCGGCTGGAAGCAAAAAGCTGGTCGGTGAAGCAATCCGGCATGGCTGCGCCTCGTTTTAGTCGACCGTTTGGGCGATGAGCGTGCCCAACTTGCTCCAAGTTGAGACGCAGAGCGCGTAGTAGTCGCGCGTTCCGTCGTCCAAGCTCTTGACGAGTTCAACGCCTTCGTCCTTCTCCAGGTAATTCAAGAAATTGTTCAGCACGGCGGCGATGAGGAGCCAGTTCTTGAGCGCAATGAGGTTGTCGCTCGGCCCGTCAATCGCCTTCATCAACGCCGCCGCCATCTTTTCGCAGCGCTCTTCAGCCGCCTCTTCGGTCTTGGGGTTGGGCAGCCGGATTTTCGCCATGTCCACGTCTTCCAGACGAGATGCGAAGCACTGGCTGAAGTCTTCCAGGCAGAGCACGCCTTCCATAAAGCGGTGGAAGGCGGAGTCCTTTTCAAGGCCCGACGCCTCGCGGCAGCGCTTCAGAATCTCGGGGCGGGTCGTCATCCAGAGGATGGTCTTCAAGAACGAAGCGAGCATCAGGCTAAAAAACACCTGATTGCTGGCGGCAAGCTTCGGTGCAATCTCGTCGCACAGGGCTTCAGAGCGCTTGCGGTAGCCGTTTTCCGACAATTCGTTTGCGGCGATCTCCGCCGTGTTGTCGATCTCATTGACGGGGTCTCCGGCGCCCGAGGCGTCCGAGGCGAGGCGAATCGCCGCCAGCATGGCAGGATCCGTCCGGAAGTCAGCGGCGAGGTCTTCGAGAATCTCCACGGGCGTCCCCGCCCCCGTCGCGCACGCCATGAGCGACAGGTCGGCAAAGAGCGCGGCTCTGGCGGGCGCGTAGTCGCGATGGGCAAAAAGGCCCTGGCCGGCGCGGTCCGCCGCGGCCTTTTCTGCGTCGTTCAATCCCCAGCTTTTCGCCATGGGAGCGAGGCTGTCCCGAAGCGCGAGGGCATCGCGCCACCAGGCGGCGGCTCGCCGCGCGACGGCCGCTTCGATTCCCACGGCCTTCATCGTCGCCTCGACGTTTTCGGGGCTCTTGCCGAGCCGTTCGCGCACGTAGCTCACCAGCGTCGCGTGCACCCAGGCAAAAAGGCGCTTCTCCTTCTTGGCGAGGCGATTGAGGACGTTCATCACGGCGGCGGCCGCGAGGGGCTTTGCCGGAAGCATCTTCGCGGGGTGAAGCACGGCGTCCTCGGCAAGGGCTGGAATCATAAAAAGCGGGTCGTTCATGTCTGTTTTGATATGGAAAATTACTTTTTCGGCGGATAGAGCGGATCGTTGTCCACGATGGCCTGGCCCAAGAGCGCCATCCGTCGCATGGCAAGCGGCAGCGTTCGGGCGTCTTCTTCGGCGAGCGCCGCAGAAACGAGCCCGGCGAGCGCCTTCTCGTCCACGGCGTTCAGAATTTTAACAGCCGTTGCGAGCTCGCCCAGCATGCCGCGGGCGAAGAGGTCTTCGCGCCGAGTCATTTTTTCCATCTCCGCCATGAGGCGCGCTGCGTCTTGGGCGGCCGTCGCTTCGATTTTCTCGGGCGTCCTGGCATTCGATGCCGCGGGCAGCATCAGCCCCGCCGTCGCCGCGCGGGTGAGGAGTTCGCTGCCGAGGCGGCTCGCGAACTTCATGAGCCCCGCTTCAAAGGAAATCATGAGGGGATCGAGACCGACGGACCGGCAGGCGTCCGCCGCGAGCTCTGGCGCCCCGGTCAACTGGTCCCAGACCGCCATCACGGTGACAAGCGACTTCCCGAAAAGGAGCCGGTCGCCAGCGGGCATCATCGCTTCGAGCGTGTCGGCAAAGTCCTGGATGCGGTCCTCGCCCGGCGTGATGCTCGCGATCGTGTCGCTTGTGATCGTCACGGTTTTGGTGACGGGCGGCTCGTTGCCTCGGGTGACCGTCACCTTGAGGTTGAGAGGCGAATTACCCTCCTGGGCTTTTTTGAACTGCCATCCGAGCAGCATCTCGGCGGTGCTCGCGATTTCCGTCCCGGTGCCGGCCATCAGGGCGCAGAACGCGGGATTCTTCACCGCCGTCTGAAGGTCTGGAGCGTCCGCGGCGACGTTCACCAGCGACTTGACGTCTTGAACGCCGAAGCTTTGCGCCATCGCCGTCACAAGAAACACGAGGGCGCTGCGGGCGGGCTCGGCCGTGCGGCGGGCGAGCGCCGCCTGAAAGGCCGGCGCCGAATCCATGCAGTCGGCATAGAGCCCGTCAGGCCAGTCGGCGGCCTGGCTTGCGGGGGTCTTCGTGAAGGCGGCAATCGCAAAGAAGGCGGAAATTCCCTGATCGATGGCGGCGCCTTCCAATCCTGCGCGCGCCAGGAAGGCGGCGATCTTCTCGCGCGTCGCGCCTTCGCGATAGGCGACGGCCCCGTGAAGGCTCTTTGCCAAAAGCCGGATGCGCAGCGCGAAGGCCTTGGGGAGCCGGGCGACGGCGGCTTCGAGCCGGACAGCGTCCACGGGCGCCGAGGCGAGGGCTTCCGCAAGGCTCAGTTGAGGATAGGGGTTCTCTGGCGTAGAGCGAATCATGAGACTTCTCCGTCAAGCGTGATGCAAAATGGAGCCTTATTATACGGCGGTGTCGCCATCAACCACAATACATTTGGCTAGGCCGATCGGTCTAATCCCTAGAAGTCAAGGCGCCTTGTCCAGTCTTCGCACTCACCGGTTTCCAGCCGTTTTTCAACCTTCTGCCGCCATTTTTCAGGAAGCGCCGTTATCCGAAGCATCGCTTCGAGCTTTTCCCGATTCAGCACATCCCGCCACCAGACGTCAAGAAACGCGTCGACGGTCCAGTGGGGCTCCGGGCGCGCGAGAAGCACAAAGTCGTCCCCGGCCCTCGCCTCGCCCGCTTCCAGCACGCGCCAGTACCAGCCGCAGCGGCGCGTTGCCTGCACCCGTCGCGAAAAATTGGCAACCCCGAACTGTCGCGTGAGAATCCCGCAGGGCTCCCGCGGCTGGGTGAGCTCCAAGATGGCACTCCCAACGCGCACGACGTCGCCCACGCACGCTGTGGCTTCCGTGAGGCCCGTCGTGGAGAAGTTTTCGCCAAAGGCGCCCGGCTGAAAGCGGGCGCTCGCTTCGAGGTGCTCGGCAATCCACAAGGGGTTCGGCTAGCGAAACATAAACCTTCCAAACTTGTCACGGTATTGGAAAATTTGGAAAAGTTATGATAATGTGCGACACATCTGATGAATGCCTTTGCAAAAAGGCACATCAGAAGAGTCGGCGCAAAGGTTGTTGAAGTGCATTGAGTCTGTTTCTCGGCAGGGGATGAAAGCAGAAATGCTGGATTCGATAGGTTCTTCGGAACTCGAGCTGGGAGCAAATCGTGCAACAGTAGCATTTGCGAGACGGTAAAAAGCGTGCCTTTAGAGACCGAATCATTGATTTGGCTACCGTTGTGGCACATGACTTGGGGTGTCGAGCAATTGCCATCCTGAGAGCGAACGTGGCTCCTCCGACTCGTGATGGTAGATTTGGGAGCTTTCGAACTAACGGTAGTGCTCGCGCGGGTACTGGTGAATCGCCTTTGCCTCCCCGCCGTGCGCCTTCACGTGCACATGCTCGTCGCCGGGGATGCCTTCGGCGGTGAGATGGACGGGGCCCGTCAAGGCGGCCTTCGTGAGCGCCGTGGCGTAGCCGCCGTCCGCGGAGTCAAAGGTCCGGGCGGCGCCCGCGTGCAGGCTTTCGAGCCGGCCGAGGACGGCGTTTGTCGTCATGGCGTTTCTCCTGTCACTGGCGGGCAGCCTCGGCGACCTCCTCGTCCAGCCGATGGCTTGCTTCGGTCATCGTGACGAGGGCGTTCGCCGCCTGCGCCCGCCGCTTCAGGGGGAGCTGCAGAACGAGCTTTTGGAATTCGCCAGGCTTCAAGGTCCGAAGCAGCTCCACCATCAGGCCGCTTGCGCGAAAGGCGTCTCGCGCGCGGGCCCTCGTTTCGCCCGTGACGGCGCCCGCTGCGGCGGCGAGCCGGTCCCCTAAAGCCGTCGCCGCTTGCTGCTCCTCGCGGCGCGACAGGGCGGGCTTTGGAAAGCTCACGTTCAAAAGCAGGTGCTCGATCGAAGCGTAGTAGATGTCGATCAGGAGTTCGCCGGCGTCGTCGATTTCGCCGCGCAAGTCCGTGCGGCCCGCGGCCTTCAAGGCGCGCTCGTAAAGCCGCGGGTTGTCTTTCAAGTCGCGCGTCATCTCGGTGACGATGAAGATCGCGTCAGAAATCTCCCGGCGGTCCTGCATCGAAAGCGGCGAGACAAATTCGCGAACGTAGCGGCGCGGGAGTTCGCCCGGCGCTTCCGAGAGCCGAAAGTACTTCTCGGCCGCCGCAAGCCACGGCTCCTCGGCGTAAAGCGACGGCTCCTCGGCCTTTCCAAGCAGAAAGTCGGCGTAGTGGCGCAACACCACTTCAGCCGTCGTAAGGCGCGGAATGCCGCCGGCGGCCGCCATCAGCGCGTCAAGCGCTGCGATCAGGTCGGCGAGCAGATCGCTCACCCCCTGGGCGGCCGCTTCTTCAGGCGCCCCTTCCTTCGCGGCGTCTAGCGTCTCCTTCACGCCGACGAGCGCGTGGAGCGACTCGCGGGTGAGAAGCCAGTCCTTCGTCAGCGCTTCGCAGCGCTCGGCGCAGATTTCGATGGCGGGAATCGACGCCGCGAGCGCCTCGGCTCGGGCGGGAGCCAGGCCCAAGGCAACGAGATGCCGCGCCACGACGTCTTCACCCCCGCCGATTTCGCGCCGCACGGCGCTCGCGAGCCTTGCAAAGAGCGTGCAAAAGGGTTCGCAGCCTGGCGTGCCGTTGAGCTTTGTGAGAAAGGCGTTGAAGTTGGTCTCTGCGAAAGTGTCAGTCATTTTTTTGAATCCTTTTTATTCGCTGAGGGGCGTCTGTCGATTGGGGTCGCGCTGCTCGTCAAGCCACACGGCCACTTCCCAAAGGGCCTGCACGGACTGCGCCACCAAGGGATGATATTTTTCGGGAAGCTCATCCGTGAGCTGCTTCACTTCTCGCGGCTTCAAAACGGCCAGAAGCTCCACGATGAGGCCCATCGCATGGAAGGCGTCTTCGGCCTGGTCTCGGGCGTCGCAGCGCACCGCGTCTGCCGCCGCCATGATGCGCCGAGCGAGCAGGCTGCCCGCGAGCGCCTGATCGCGCTTTCGAACGGGCGGCTTGAAAAACCAGACGTTGAGAAGCAGAACGTCTGACATGGCGAAATAGAGGCTTTGCAGCAGCTCCGCCCCCTCTTCAAGCACTGCCTCGGTGCCCGTGCGGCAGGCCGCTTGAAAGGCTCGCCGGCTCAGAGCCGGCTTGTTGAGGAGCCCGAATACGAGCGAGACGGCAATGTACATGGCGTCGGCCACGGCCTTGCGCTCCTCCATGGAAAACGGCGCGACGAGCTCTCGAATGTAGCGCCGCGGCCTGTCGCCTTCCTCTTCCGCGCGCTTCACGTATTTTTCAGCGTCTGCGATCCATCGATCCGCGGCGTCCGCGGAAGGCTCCGCTCCCCGGCTCAGCAGGAAGTCGGCGTAGCCGCGGTGCAGCATTTCCCGCGACGTCAGGTTCGGCATGTCTTTTGCGAACCAGACAGCGTCAAGCGCTGAAGCCATCGCGGCGAGAACGTCTTCCACCGCGTGCGCGGCCGCAGCCTTCGCCGGCTTCTCGGACGCCGCGAGGTCCGCTAGCTTTTCCTTCACGCGCACGAGCTCATGCATGGCCTTGCGATGGCTGAGCCAGTCCTTGAGAAGCGCCTGGCAGCGTACGGCGCACGAGAGGCCCGCCATGAGCCTGGGGGCGAGCGCCTGCGCTTCAGGCCTTGGCAGGCCGAGATTCATGAGGCGGATGGCCGCCCCCTCCTCCGTGCAGCCGATTTCGCGCCGCACGGCGTCCGCGAGCCCCGTGACGAGGTCGCAGAACGGGGATCGGCACGTGAGGCCGTTGAGTTCGTTGAGAAAGGCGGCAAAGTCCTTTTCGCAGTTGGAAGTCATGACCGTCCTCTATTCATTGAGCATCTGAAAGACTGCGGCGAAGTCCGGCTCGTCTGAGGCATAGGCCGTGAGCCAGTGCGCCATCGCAGCAAGCGTCGCCTCGTCGTAGGTTCGATCGGGGAAAAATTCGAGCACATTCGCAAGGCCCTCAAAGAGCGCCACCGTGTCGCCCCAGTCGTCCGAGGCCACGGGGTGCCGCACGCGGTCAAAGTGGCGCCGCAGCTTCTCGTCCTCGGGGACGGCCCAGTTTTTCAACAGCGGCGCAATCGCGTCGCGGGCCGTGAAGGCCTCTGAAAGGAGCTTTGCCATCGTCTGGGCGGAAGCCTCGTCGGCGCCCGCCGCCGCAAGATGCGCCGCAACGGCCTTTCGGTCCCTTCCCGTGCGTCGCTCGACGGCACGGCAGAGCGTTGAAAAAAGCAGGCTCAGCGGGCGCTTGCCGTGCCCGAGCTTGGGGGCCTTGAGAAACATGAGAAAAATCTCGCTTCTCGCCTTCTCGGCTTCAAACGGGAGCTTCAGTTCGTTTGTCATGGTTTTTTCTCTGGGGAATCAGTTCTTGGCGAGCTCTCGGGCAAGCTTTGCCCAGGCAAGCGACTCGGCGCTCGCCTTCCCCTCGGGCGCGAGTTCCACGGCGCACGCCATCGCTCGAAGGAAAAGCTGAACCGAGTCGCATGACCCCTTGGGGCCGAGGCCGCGCACGTAGTTGTCCATGTAGTGAAGCCGCTCTGCAACCGCCTCGTGCGCCAGAGGCTCTCCCTTCATTTTGGCGGCAAAGCGCTTTGCGGCCGTGAGCGAGAGCGCCAGGCGCTGGGCCATGGCTTGCGCTTCGTCAGGCGAAAAGCCGCGCTTTGTGAGGCGCGAGGCCATCGTCTTTTCCGAGACGCTCCAGTGCGCCTTCACGGCGTCTGAAAGCGCCATGAAAAGCGATGCGAGCGGATTCTTGGCGCGCGAGCGATCAATCCAGGCGAGGAAGTCGTCCAGATGTTCGAGCGACGCAGGCTGCGTGAAGGCCGCTTGGTCGCGCACGACGGGCTTGGCGGGCAAGGGCTTTCGGGGATCCGCAAAGCGTCGGGCCACGTCCTTAAGGAACGACGGACTCAGCTTTTCCATGAGCGCTTCTGGAGAGTCGAAGTAGCTGCTGCTCATCCCGAGCGCATAGCCCACGTCGATGAGTTCGTGATCCACGGCGAGATAAAGTTCCGCCACCGTGCCGCTCCAGCGGCTCTCGGGCTCTTCGAGCGTCGTTCGGGCGAGGCCGCGCAGGATGTTGTAGCAGGTGTCGTGGTCCCAGCGCAGAAAGTCGTCCCCGTAGCGAATCGAATTGCAGACTCGCTCGATTCGCTCGCACTGCCGGCGAAACTTGGCGAGAATCACCGCGCCCAAGGCCGCCGCGAGCGCCGCTGCTTCTTTTTCCGGCGTGACGGCGTCGGTGAAGACCAGTCCCGCCTCTTTTTCGAGGCTCGCCATCATGTCTTCGAGCGGTTCTCTCAGGCATTCCGCCGTCTGCCACAGATAGATCGCTTCGTATTCCTTCGCCGGGTCCGGCGGAACGCTGAGCGGACCGGCGATCGTCTCCCAGCGCCAGTCGTCAAAAAGAGCCTGCAACTTGTTGTGGTCGCGCTTCAATTCGCCCGCTTCGTTGCGAACGATCCAGAACTTCACGTCGTCCGGACAAGCCAAGTCCGGATTCTTGAGACTCTGTCGGATGTAGTCGTCGCAAGGCCTCATCCGGCGAACCATGCGCTCGCGCCCTCGCGTTTCGCAGTCCACCACTGTGTACTGAAACCACCCCGATTTCTCTCCCAAGCGAGAGCCGGGAAACGTGACGGCGGGCGCGGGCTTGCCAAACCCAGCAAAAAGGCTGAACGCGGTCGTTGTTCCGAATTCCTTCTTGCAGCCTTCGACGATGGGGCTCGGCCACTGGGCTTCCGCGTAGACGTTCCTGTCGTGGCGCACGGCGTTGTAGTCCTCCGCCGTCATCGTGCCGCGCAGACAGTAGATGGGATCGTAAGGTCCGCCCAGCGCCTCCACAAGGCTCTTTAGAAATTCCTTTGTCCAGGCCTTGGGCGGCTCAAAGACATGAACCGCAAGAATCTCCGGCTCGCCGCGGGCGACTCGAAGGGCGAGGCCCCGCGGACCGTCAATGAGAATCATGGTCTTTCGCGCTTCGGCTGTGTCAGCGCGGGCGTCCCGGAAGCGCTCCAAAAAGCCGGTTTTTGCGCCGGCGCGCACCAAGAGCGGCCGAACGCCGTCCGCAAAAGGCGCCTTTCCGATGAAGCGCTGCTCCTCCCAGCTGCAGGTCGCCAGCAAGGCTTCGTCCGGGGTGAGCGAGGCCGCCGCCGCTTTGGGCCAGAGGCCGAGCACGAGGTTCATGAGGTCAGCCGCCGCGTCGACGTCCCCCTCAAACGTCCCGCAGACCAGGGCTTCGGCGATGCCGTTCGTCCAGAGCTGGTCGGCGGCGTAGCCCGAAAGGCCCACGACGCACTCGCCCGCGAGCTGCCGGTTCTTGATGTCATAGTCCGCGAGCACGCTGGGCGTGAGCTTGTGATTGAACTCGTGCCAGCCGGAGTAGCGCTTCACATAGCTGTCCTGCCGCATTTTGGGACTCTGCCAGCGATGCAGCGGACGGCTCGTCGCCGTGGGCTTCCACTTCTTGTAGTAGCTGTTGGGCTTGAACTTGCCGTTTTTCACGAGGCCGATCTCGTCGCGCTCCTCGCGCCTTTCGGTCTTGAAGCGGTTCTCGAGATAATCTTTCTCAAAAGTCTCCGTCAAGCTGGCTTCGCGTTCGTAAACAAAGAACACGAGATCGTCTTCGTCCACGACGGCGCCCTGGGGGAGTCCCTCAATCGGCGGGGGCGTCTTCGTGCGGAATGCAGTTTTTGCCATGGTGTTCGGTCCTTTTCAAAGAATCAGTAGAAGCGAGCGGCTTCAGCCTGCCGGAGGATGGGGCGGCGATGGGCAAGCTCGAGCGCGAAGCGCGCATAGACGGCCGCCTCCTCCTCCTTCACGTGGGAAACCGGAACCAGTTCAATGGCGCACGCGAGGGCGCTCAAAAAGATCTGGATGGATTCGCACATGCCGCCGGTGCCGGTGGCGAGCACAAAGGGTTTCGCGTAGTAAAGACGACTCGTCGCCTGCTCGAGCGTGAGGGGCGCCGTCTTCATTTGGGCGCCAAATCGGCTCGCGCACGAAAGCGCTTCACAAAGGCGCTTTCCCATGCGGGCGGCGTCTTCGGCGGCAAAGCCTTCCTTGGCAAGCCGCTTTGCGATGGTCTCCGCCGTGTCGCCCCAGTGCGCCTTCACGGCGTCCGCGAGCCGCATGAAGAGCGTGCAGAGGGGCTTTTTGGCGGGGCTACGGCCGAGCTTGGCGAAGAATTCATCGAGCCGGTCGAGGGTTGCCGGGTCACTGAAGGCCTCCGGGTCATGGAGGTAGGGCGCGGGAGGCAAGGGCTTCACGGGATCGGCAAAGCGCTGCGCCACATCTTTTAAAAAGGCCGGACTCAGCTTGTCCATGAGTCCCGCGGTTGAATCAAAAAAGGTGTTTGACATGCCGAGCGCGTAGCCCAGCTCACTGTCAAGCTCCGCCATGGTGCGAACGCGAATTTCGGCGATGTCGCCGCTCAATCGGTTGGGCGCTTCGAGCGTCGTGTCTACCAAGCATTGCATCAGGCGGCAGGGAATGTCGTCATCCCCCACACCGTTGTCGCGATAGTGAAGCAGATTGTGGACGAATTCGAGCGCCTTGCTCTGCCGGCGGAATTTCGCCACGACCACCGCTCCCAGCGCCGCCGCGGCCGTCGCCGCCTCTCTTTGCGGCGTGACCTCGTCCGTGAAAGCGAGGCCGGCGCTTTTTTCAAGGCACTCCATCATGTCGGCAAGCGGCTCCCGAAGGCTTTCCGCGGTTTTCCAGAGGCGCGCCGCCTGCGCTTCGTCAAAGGGGTTCTCGTCGCGAGGGCCGGCGATGACTTCCCAGCGCCAGTTTTCCGCCAGGGGCTTGAAGCTGTTGGTGATGTGGATTTCGCCGTCGGGGCTGCGAGTGATCCAGGGTTCCACTTCCGGCGGGCAAGGCAGACCGGGGTCTTTGCGGCCGTCAGCCGCATATTTTTCGCAACGGTTCAGCGTGCGATTAACGCGCAGGCTTCCGCGATAGTCGTCCCGAATGATCGTGTATTGAAACCACGCGGAGCCATTGCCGAGCAGCCCGCCAGGAACCGAAACCGCCGCCGCAGGCTTCCCGCGCCTTGCGCAGCGCTCCAGAAGAAAGGCGTCTTCGAATTCCTTTTTGAACCCGTCGATCACCGGACTCGGCCACAGGGCTTCCGCAAAAACAGGGGGCGATTTCGCCTCCACCGCCGCGTAGTCGGGCGCATCGAGCGTTCCGCGCAGACAGTAGACCGGGTCTTCCGGGGCGTTGAGCGCGGTGACGATGTCTCGCAGCAAGTCTTTTGTCCAGCGCTTCGGCCGCTCGAAGGCGTGAATCGCCAGGATTTCCGGTTCGTCGATGGCGGTTCGAACCGCGATGCCCCGCGGACCGTCGATAAGCACCATGGTTTCGCGCGCGGCGGCAGCATCCGCGCGAGCGGCGGCAAAGCGCTTTAAAAAGCCCGTTTTCGCCCCAATGCGCGTGAGGAGCCGCCGCACGTCAGTATCGCAAGCCAGCAGAGCCTCGCCAATGACGCGCTGCCGCGAGCGCTCGTAGCGAATTTCGTTGACATCTTCTGGGCAAAACGGCACCAGCGCTGCCTCGGGCCAGAGGCCGAGCACGAGGTTCATGAGGCCGGCCGCGGCGCCGGCGTCCCCCTCAAAGGCGCCGCAGGCGAGCGCTTCAGCGACGCCGCTGGTCCAGAGTTCATCGGCGGCAAAGCCTGAGCAGCCCACGGGGAGAGGACGCTCGAGCCGAGCGTCTTTGATCAGGTAGTCGTAGTCCGCCGCGACGCGCGGGGTGAGCTTTGGCGCATAGTCATCCCAATTGGCGTAGCGCCGGCAGTAGGCCTTTTGCCGCATGAAGGCGTTTTTCCAGCGGTGCGCCGGACGCTCCGTCGCGGTGGGATGCCACTTTTGAAAGTAGTCATTGGGCAGGAACGCGCCGTTTTTCACGACGCCAATTTCATCGCGCTCCTCGCGCATCGCACTCTTGAAGCGATTTTCGAAGAACTGCTCGTCAAGGGTTTCCGTGAGCGCCGCCTTGCGCCGGTAGACGAAAAACACCTGGTCGCCCGCGACTTCAGCGCCCTCGGGCAGCCCGGCGATCGGCGGAGTATCACTCGCGCTATTTTCAGCTTTTTTCATGTTGAACGGGCCTCATTCCCCATGGAGTAGAAAAAAGGCGCCCGGGAGCGAAGGGCTCGTCGGACGCCTGCGCCAAGCGAGGCTTACGCCTCGGCGGAATCCGGCGCCTTCGGAGCTTGCGCGGCAGCTTCGGTCGCGCAAGCGGCTTCCGAAGGCGCGGCTTCCGCTGCCGCTGCCGGCGCTTCGGGCGCCGGGGCGGCGGCCTCCCCTTGCTCCTTTATCGCCTTCTCCGTCTTCTTTTCAAGCACCGCGCCAAAGAACCCGTCGGTTTCCGAAAGGTGCGGCAGCATGACAAAGCCCTTTCCAAAGCGCTCCTCGACCCACGCAGGGAGGGTGATGCCCTGCTTGGCGAGCACCTCGGTGGCGGAGAGCAGCTCAAAGTCGGGGTGCTTCGCGAGGAACGCGTCCACCACGGCCTGATTCTCTTCAAAGAGCATCGAGCACGTCGCGTAGACGACGCGGCCTCCGGCCTTCACGAGCTTGGCGGCTTCTTCCAAAATGGAATGCTGCAGCCCGTTGATGCGCGTCAGTTCCTCGGGGGAAAGCCGCCACTTCAAGTCCGGGTTGCGGCGCAGCGTGCCCGTCCCCGTGCAGGGGGCGTCAACGAGGACGCGATCAAACTTTCCGCGCAGACGCTTCACGCGATTGTCCTTTTCGTCGCGGATCGCCATGGGGTGGACATTGGAAAGCCCGGCGCGGCGCATGCGGGGCGTCAACCCCATCAAGCGCTTTTCATTCACGTCAAAGGCGTAGAGGCGGCCGGTGGACTTCATCTGAGCGCCCAGCGCCAGGGTCTTCCCGCCCGCGCCCGCGCAGAAGTCGCAGACCATGTCGCCGCGCTTGGCGCCAACGAGACGCGCCACGAGCTGGCTCCCCTCGTCCTGCACGTCGATGCGCCCTTCCTGGTAAAGAGGCGTGCGGATCAGAGCGGGCTTCGAAGCGAGGCGCACGCCGTCAGGCGACATCGCCATCGGGTGCCCTTCGACCCCGAACTGCGCGAGTTCGGCAATGACGTCCTCGACCTTCGCCTTCATGGTGTTGACGCGAAGGTCGAGCGGCGCCGACCCCGAGCTCGCCTCGCAGATCGCGCGGCATTCGTCGTCGCCAAACTGCTTCACAAGGCGGTCGTGGAGCCACTGGGGCATTTCGTCCTTTACGTGCGCGGGGGCTCGCGTCATATCGGTTTTAAGAAGCTTTGCCAAAACTTCTGCGTCGTTCTTGGCCACTTCCTTCGGCACCGCACCTTCGCCGTGCTGCAGCGCCAGCGTCAGAAGCGCCGCCACGCGCGGGGCGCGCGCGGGCTTCATGGGCTTCATGCGGTAGGCGATGCCCGCCAGGTGGCGCAGGCCGTAAAAAATCGCTTCGGCGAGAATCGTGCGGTCGCGGCTCCCCAGACTCGGATTGCTCTTGAAGAAGGCCTTCATCAGAACGTCCGCCGGACCGTCAAGCTTCAGAATCACCGAGAAGGCGCGCGTCAGCTCGTCGGCGATGAGGCTCGTGATGCGCACGCGGCCGGGCTCAGCCTTGGCGAGGCGATGCTGGCTCGGCGCCCCCTTCTCTGCGCGGCGGCGGTTGTTTTCTTCGTTCTGGCGCTTTTTCGCGGCCCGCTGGCGCTCCGTCATGCGGGGCGACTCGGTCTTAGCGCGCTTCACGCGCACGGGCGAAAAGGGCATGTGCTTCGTCGTTTTCTTCTGTTCAGCCATTTTGCTTTCTCAAAATTCGGTTCAGGCAGCGCTGCCGTTCACGGTGTCAAAGACCGCCAGGCTTGCGGCCGTGGCGTTGTCCGTGACGGCGCGGCCGTTTTCAATCGTGACGCGGCCTTCGGCTACGGCTTTCACGGCGCGCGGGTAAAGAATGTGCTCCAAGCGCAGCACGCGGTGCGCAAGAGCGTCTGCGTCGTCTGCGGGGAGCACCGGCACCACGGCCTGCCCGATGATGGCGCCGCCGTCCAATTCGCTCGAAACAAAGTGCACAGTGCAGCCCGCGATGCGCACGCCGGCGTCGATCGCGCGCTGGTGGGTGTCCAGCCCCTTGAAAAGCGGCAGCAGCGCCGGATGGATGTTGAGGATGCGGCCTTCGTAGTGGTCCACGAAGTGCGGCGTCAGGATGCGCATGAAGCCCGCGAGCACAATGACGGCGGGATGATATTGGTCGATCACCGCCATCATGGCGTCTTCGAAAGCCTCGCGGCCGTCGTAGGCCTTGTGGTCCACGACGTGCGTGGGAATGCCATAGGCGCGGGCCTTCTCGAGGCCCGCGGCGTCAGGGCGGTTGCTCACGACGCAGGCGATCCGGACGCCCTCCTTCGCCCAGTCTTCTTTTTTGGCGGCTTCAGCGATGGCGGCAAAGTTGGAGCCGCGACCCGAGATGAGGACGACGATGTTTTTTTCCATGATGTTTGAAGGCAGGCGATGAGGCCCGCGGGGTGATTTTTTGGGCGAGCGCCATTCTAGCGGCTCAGAATGCGGCTCAGTTCAAGGAGAGCGATTTTCCATAAAGCTTCATGAGGTGAAACAACAGCTCCTCAATTTGCTCAGGAAACGCTTCATGGCGATAGCGAGAGAGAACCTCTAGGAATGCTCGATGCTGATCCCAGCGACTTCGATAGTTTTCAGGCATGAAAGACCGCGCCTTTTCCAGCTCTCCGTGCTTCATCTCGTCAAGGAGGCCCAGCAGGCAGCTCACGCAAAGCAGCTGGCGGCGATAGAGCGCATTCGCTTCTGGGGAAGCAGCCGCTGCGGCCTTTTCAAAGAGCTCCGCCATTTGGGCAAAGCGCTTCTGCTGCGCTTCACCCGTTTTCGGATTTGGCAGTCGGAACTTTTGTTCTGTTGCCGAAAGATCCAGCGTATTGTCAATGCATTGCACTACCGAGACGCAACAGAGGTAAGGCACTGTACCGAGCATGTATGAAACAGGCTCGCGATGAGGAAGCGCTTGAATCGTCGGAAGCGCTAAAAATGCCTGAGCGAGCCTTCTACGCCCACCTGCTGTCGCAATGCCGTTCATCATGGCGATCAGGCCAAGGAGCGCTTCTCGAAAGTAAAGCTGGTTGGTGGGCGAAAGCTTCGCTAAGACGCCGATGGTGAGAGCTTCTGCTTCCGATCGAAAAAGCTTGTCGAGTTGACTCACGCCCGCTGGCATCCCTTCTTCACTCGTTTCGTTGCAATCGCACTCGCTGCCAGCATCGTCCTTCGTTTTCGGTCCGCCGCCGATCACAAAGCACGACGAGCGGATGCCGAAGAAGACGGCGCGGTGTGGCAGCCCCGTCGCGTCCGGCCTCGCATTGCTCTCGAGGCAGTCCATAAGGGCGCGCGTCGTCTTGCACGCGAGCGCGGCGCCGATGAGACTCACAAGGCGCTGCAGCTCCTGCCGAACAACGTCATTTCCTTTTTGAAGGAACAGGCCGAGCGCCTCCCGTTCAAAAGCGCTCAGCACGTCGTCCGTCGGATTCTGACTGCGAGCAAGGGGCTCGAGCGCATCTCGAATGGCAAGGCTTTCCTTCCACTGAAGAGCTGCCTGCCGGGCGACGGCTTCCGCGACGCCGCGCTGGACGAGCGTTTTTTCCACGTCCGCCGGACTGCGGCCCGCGAACTGACGCACGGCGGCGCACAAGGCGTTGTGCAGCCAGGCGTAGGTGCGCTTTGTCTTTTTGCCCAGACGGGCGTAAATGGGATTGATGTCGGCAAGCTTCACGGGGGCGCCCGTGAAGAGGTCCTGCGGTTCGAGCGTGTTTGCTTTGTGCGCCAGATCAGTTGTCATAGGAAGAGAAAATGGTTGTGAAAAATGGTTGTGCGGCTAATTCAAAGCCGGTCGTCAGACGGATGTTTTTGCCGGGGTTCCAAAGATTTCCTGCATCTGCGCCTTGTCAACTCCTTCATAAAACCGAGCCAGTATGTTGCCCACGACGCGATCCGAGACGGCTCGGGAGAACTTGTCGAGAAAGAACAAGTAGCCGTCGTAGTAGTCGTGCGACAGCGGGTCAGTGATGGTGGCAATGACCTGCTCCGCTCCTTGTCCGTCAAGTAGACGACTGATTGGCCGACGAGCCAGACGGCTTTCATGCACCGCTCACAGGTGCGAGCGTCTTCGGCATCGAGTTTTTTTGACGCTGCATGAAATTCAGCCGCCGCGACCATGGCCATCGGCTCGGCGAGGTCCTGCACATGGCCCAAGGGATACTTCAAGTGATCGCAAGGGTGTTGCCTTATATAGTCTACGGCGGCCTTCAGCAGATGGTGCAGGTGCATGTGAGCTGCCGCACAGACGGCCTCTCCAACGCCAGTTTCGCCGCTGCAGCGAACAAAAATGTCTTCTCTGCCAGCCATCCAGTCATGCGTCTTCCAGAGCACCTTGAGTGAGAGCATGAACAGCATCTGCCGAGTGGGCGAGAAAGAGGGCATGAAGTTTTCAACCAGGCGCTTTGCCGCCTTGGCGTCTTTGTCTATGGCATTCAGTGAAAAGGATTCTTCCGGCGTTTCCCATCCCAGGTCTTCCACGGTTACGCTTGAGGTGTCTGCACATTCTTCTTCGTCCTGCGTCTCTTCATCTTCAGCCATTTCCTCAAGGTCTGCCGCGGCTTGAAGCGTCTCTTGCAGCAGCGCTTCACCTCCCATGGCAAGCAAGGCGCAACGGCAGGCAGTGCGGATTTCTTCGGGCATGTCCTTCAGATTCCAGTAGAAAAGATCGCTGACGCTTTTGCGCATGGAGACAAAAACGAAGAGCATCAGCAGCACGCGCAGGAGCGCAACAAGCGGCTGGTTCTCTGTCTTTTGACGGCGGAACGCCTCCTGCATCAGGCGCTGAGCCTCGTCTTGCGACGGCTTCATGCTTCGAGCCAGCGGCTCCATGGCGTCGCGCATGGAGAGCACTGCCTTCCACTGGCGCAGGGCCCGCTCCATCGTCTGCGGCCGGGCCTCATAGATGACCAGCCAAGTTTCGATCTGGAGAGGATCGCTTCCGTTGACTTTTTGGCTGATGGCGGCGACAAGCTGGTTGTGCACCCAGGCGTAGAGGCGCTTTGCTTTTTTTCCGAGACGCACGAGCGGCGAACGAATCGCTTCAAGCGTGACGGGCTCATCCGTCAGCGCTTCGGCAAGCGCTGCATCGTCAAAATCCCATTCAACCGGCGCATTGGCCTCGTCGTCCGCCTCCTCTGCTTTGTCATCGGGACTCGGTTCAGAATCAGCTTCAGCCTGAGGCGCGACGGGCGCTGGAACAACGCTCGCCGGCGCCTGGCCGGGTTCAGCGATATCGGAGAGCTCGAGTTCCATCGGCTCCGCGGCTGGCGACGCTGCGGGAGCGGCCTTGGCGTCCGGACGATGGGCTTTCTTCGGTTCAGCCGTAGAGGGTGCGGCTTCCGCTTCCACGTGCACCATCCCCAGACCGATGAGCGCCGTCAAGGCTGCTGCCATCGCATGCGGCGTGCGGATCGTGGGCGAAACATCGAGAAAAGTCGCCAGGTCATGCGCTTCCCGAATGCCGCAGCCTTCGGCCGTCATTGCAAGAAGAAACGCGAGCACGGACTTCAGGCCCCGAGCGTCCGCCGCCTGCAGCACGCCGGCGAGCCGGGGCGCCTCGACGCCCAAAAGGAGCGTGTCCATGGGGCGCCACGCTCCGATCCTCTCATTTATTGCGTCGCGGGCTTTCCGGCAATGCGTCCACTGCGTGACAAACCGGTCAGCTGCTTCCGCCGCAGCGCCGTGCGACACCGCAAAGCGCTTCACGACGTCGCTGCGCCGGCCTACGGCGTCGCCCGCGGTCTCGACGAGCGTGTTGTGCACCCACGCCAGCCGTCGGGCGGTGGTGCAGTCCAGCCGGTCGAATTCGCCAGAAAGTCCGGCGGGATCGATCGGTTTATTCGGAATTATGAGCGAGAGCTTCACTATGTCAGTCATGCCAATGCGCGCAAAAACAGAGAGATCGGAGCAAGTCAGAGAGGTCAGTCCTACCAGCGGACCGGATCCATCTGATAGTGCTGCAGCTTCCAGAGCCGCGTCTGCGCGTCATAGAGGCAAAAGTAGGTCGGATCGTAGGCTTCGCCTTTCTTGAGGCCGTACCAGGTGCGCCGGTCATCGGCTTCATCGGGCCAGGACCTTTCCGGCTCCACCTTTCCAGCGAGAACGTCCTTGAAGCGCTGGTAGCCGTCCACGCCGCCCACGTCTTCGGGAGGGCAGCGGCCTGAACCGTCAAAAATCTGAAATTCGAAATCCTCCGCCTTCACGCGCCGGCGGCGAATGAGCTCGACGTCATGGGTCCAGTCGTCGCCAAAGTCGTAGACGTAGAGAGCCTTCTTGCCAATGCGGGGATCCGCCAGAAATTCGGCGACGCGGACACGGCGGGCAAACTTCAGCTCCGCCCCGTCCATCATCGGACCGAAGCTCTCGTCGTAGCCGCTCGCTACTTCGAGCTTGCGATCCTCGGAATAGAAGCTGAAGTCGTGGTAGTCGCGCCAGCCGAACGCCGTCTGAATGACGCGGTGAAACGTGAACATTGACGCGGTGTCGGGGACGGCAATGCGGCGCCAGACGGCGGGCGTCACGTCGCGCAGCGTGATCTTGAATTCGCAAAGAAACATGGTGTCTATCTCCCTAAAAAGTCAGTTGTGGTGCATCGACATGATGTCGTTTTTGAAAAAGTCCGGCGACACTGCAAAGCCCTGCGTCGGCGCGGACGCGGCAGCCTCGCCTTGCGCCTGCGCTTTGCTCGCCTCCTTGAGAAGCCAGTCTTTCATGCGCTCGCAAAAGCATGACCAGAACGCCATGCAGGCCGGGAACAGCTCGAAAAGCGGGCTTTCCACGCTGCGGCGGATGGCTTCGCGCTCCTTTTGAGTGATCTCTCCCAAAAGGTACATCGGTATGTTAAGCAAAAAGACGTACATGCTGAGCGGATTGCCTTTTGAGCCAAACATTTCAATCGATTTGTCCCAGATGGCATTGGCCGTCGACTGGATGCAGTCCAACTCCGACTCGCCTGGCGCGGGACGCGGGAGCTCTACTTTTTCCTCGCCGAGGCGTTGGGCTTCCTCAGCAACCGATGCAAGAAGCGCCAGCATCGTGCCCATGACGCAAGAAAGCACCTTTTCCGCACCGTCTGGCAAGCCGGGCTTCTCCAAGACGCGCTTCACGACGGTTTCGTGCGCATCGAACCAATGGAGCATCGACAGGAGGCCCTGCAGCGACAGCACGAAGAGAGCGAGATGCGGTCGCGGAAGATGGATGAGGAAGGTGTCGCGCAATTTGTCCGCCTGTGCCATGAGGCTCTTTACCTGCTCTTCTGAAAGCTTGTCCTCTTCCTCAGGCTCTTCTCCCTCCCAAGGCGCCTCGCTCTCAAAGCTTCCCGTAAGGACCCTGGCGCAATGAACGGCCTGTTCGACGTCGCCCTCGGGGTCCGCCTCGTCGCCGCTTTGAAGCGCGAGCTCGAGTTCAATGGGCGCGGTGTCGCCGGTGGCAATCGTCGCAAGGCACAGAAGCTGTCGCAGCACCCGGCGCAGGGGTTTGGCTAGCGAAACAAAAATCTTCCAAACTTGTCACGGTATTGGAAAACTTGGAAAAG
>CAVACW010000048.1:0-19731 GCA_963587345.1 uncultured Oscillospiraceae bacterium
GTCCGCCGTAGAAAAAAGATAACCTCGCGGAGTGAGCATCATTGGGACCGGCGCCCAACGCTAAGCTTGCGAGGTGTTGTTGTCTGAGACAATAACACAACAAAATTGATAAACACAGCTGGTGGCACTAGGGTTTGCACCGGTAGCAGAAGCTTTTTCATAAGCCTCTCTCCATCCGGCCAATCGCCGCACCGCCTCCACAAAATCCACGAAGAATCCTCGCCGCGCGCCGCTTTTCAAGCCTTGCGCGCCGCGCTAAAATTCTGCGTCTTTTAATTCGGTCGCCGGTGCATCAGACCGCCGGGCGTTTTGCATGCGCCCGCTCCCCCTCAAAAATGAGCGCCGCCTCCCGAACCCAACAACAAGCAAGAAAGGGTCATAAACCATGTCCGGTCATTCCAAATGGGCCAATATTCAGCACCGCAAGGGCCGTCAGGACGCCAAGCGCTCCAATCTCTGGACCAAGCTGGTCCGTGAAATCATCGTTGCCGCACGCACCGGCGGCAGCGGGGACCCCGACATGAACTCCCGCCTGCGTCTGGCGATGCAGAAGGCCCGCGAAGGCAACGTCCCAAAGGACACGATCAACAACGCCATCCTGAAGGGCACAGGCCAGATGGAAGGCGTGAGCTACGAAGAAGTCCGCTACGAAGGCTACGGCGTGGGCGGCGCCTCTCTCATCATCGACTGCACCACGGACAATCGCACCCGCACGGTGGCTGACGTTCGCCACATCCTCTCCAAGCACGGCGGCAACATGGGCGCCGAAGGGTCGGTGGCCTTCCAGTTCAAGCACTGCGGTGAATTCTTCTTCGAGCCGGGCACGGACGAAGACAAGGTGATGGAAACGGCGCTTGAAGCGGGCGCCGACGACGTCGTGACGCAGGAAGACGGCTCGATCGAAGTCGTCTGCGAACCGCAGGCCTTTGACGCCGTGCAGAAGGCGTTTGAAGCCGCGGGCCTCACCCCTGCCGCCGCGGACGTTTCTATGAAGGCCTTGAACGAAGTCGAGCTCAAGGGCGAAGACGCTGAGAAGATGCACCGCCTCATCGATGCGCTCGAAGATCTGGACGACGTTTCCAACGTCTACACGAGCGCCGTCTTTGATGACGAAGAATAAGCAGCAAGCCATGCACTAAAAAAGGCGGCGCCCGTCCGGCAGTGACGAACGCCGCCTTTTTTCAAACCCATTTTCCCTTACCATCGGAGACTCTTATGAAAGTTCTCGTTGTCGGCGGCGGCGGCCGCGAACATGCCCTCGCCTGGCGTCTTTCTCAGGCCCCTTCGGCGGAAAAAGTCTGGATCGCCCCCGGCAATCCCGGCTCAGCCGCTGACGGCATTGAAAACCTTCCCGTGACCGACATCGAGGCGCTCGCCCAGTTCGCCAAAGACAACGGCGTCGACCTTACGGTCGTGGGCCCGGAAGCCCCCTTGGCCAAGGGCCTCGTCAACGTCTTTCGCCGCGAAGGCCTCTCCGTCTTCGGCCCCACGAAGGAAGCCGCGCAGCTCGAAAGCTCCAAGGATTTTGCGAAAGCCTTCATGAAGCGCCACGGCATCCCGACGGCAGACTACGAAACGTTCTCGGACCCCGCCGCCGCGCACGCCTACCTTGACAAGAAGGGCGCTCCCATCGTCATCAAGGCCGACGGCCTCGCGGCCGGCAAGGGCGTTGTGGTCGCCATGGACTTGGAAACGGCGCACGCCGCCGTGGACGACATGTTGGAAGGCCACAAGTTCGGCGCCGCCGGCGCCCGCGTCGTAATCGAGGACTACTTGGACGGCGAAGAGGCAAGCTTCATCGTCATGGTGGACGGCGAGCACATTCTGCCCTTGGCGACGAGCCAGGACCACAAGCGTCTTTTGGACAACGACCAGGGCCCCAACACGGGCGGCATGGGCGCCTACAGCCCAGCCCCCGTCGTGACGCCCGAAATCCACGCGCAGGTGATGCGAGACATCATCGAGCCCACCGTCAAGGGCATGGCCGCTGACGGCCTTCCCTACACGGGGTTCCTCTACGCCGGCCTCATGATCGGCAAGGACGGCAAGGCGAAGACCTTGGAATTCAACTGCCGCATGGGCGACCCCGAGACGCAGCCCATCATGAGCCGCATCACGGGGGACTTCGCAAAGGTGCTGAAAGCGGCCGCGGACGGACACCTTGACACCGCAACGCTCGACTGGGACGATCGCGCCGCCTTGGGCGTCGTGGTCGCCGCGCACGGCTACCCGGAAAATCCCCGCAAGGGCGACGTCATCACAAGCCTCCCCAAGAACGACGCAGACCACCACGTCTTCCACGCGGGCACCAAGATGAACGACAAGGGCGAGCTCGTCACCGCAGGCGGCCGCGTCCTTTGCGTCGTGGGGCTCGGAAAGACCATCCGCGAGGCCCGTGACGCCGCGTACGAAGCGGCCGATCAGGTACACTTTGACGGCGCCCAGAAGCGCCGCGACATCGGCTACCGCGCGCTGAAGTAATTCACGCGACCGGCCTTTGAAATTAAAGCACGCGGCTTCCGCTTCCGGCCCGCGTGCTTTTTTGTTTTCTCATGACGATTTTTCCTTCCATTTCCCGCGGCATCGGCCTCTTGGGCGGCACGTTTGATCCCGTCCATACGGGGCACCTTGCGCTCGCCCGCGAAGCGCTACGCGCCATGAATCTTCTTCGAGTCGACTTCGTTCCGGCGCCCGCGCCGTGGCAAAAGGACGTTTTGACGCCCGTTGACCTGCGGGTCGCCATGCTCGAAGCGGCGATCGCTGGGCGCCCCGAATTCGGCCTCAACCTTTGCGACGTGCTGCGAGAAGGCGCCACTTACACGATCGACACGGTGCGAGAGCTGCGCCAAAGGCTCGGAGCCGCCATGCCGCTCGTGCTGCTCATCGGACAGGACCAGTGGGTGAACTTTCACACGTGGAAGGACTGGGAGAGAATCACCGACTACGCGTCGATCGCCGTCTGCAGCCGCGGAGCCGCCAGTGCGCCCCCCGTTCAAGCCGTCGCCGACTGGGCGCAGTCGCGCTGGATACCGCCTTCCGAAATCAACCGCTTTCCCTCGGGGCGCCTCACGCGCTTTTCCATGCCCGAACACAGCGCGAGTTCGACTAAAATCCGCACGCTTTTTGCCACGGCAGGGCGCCGGGAAGCTTTGAAACAGCTCTCCTCCTGGCTCCCTGCGGCAACGGCGGCCCTGATCGCCCGCCGCAACATCTACTGAACCGAATCCTCCTTACCACAATGAAAACTGAAGAACTCGTCTCCGTCATCGTCAACGCACTCGAAGACGTCAAGGCGCAGGACATCCGCGTCTACGACACCACCGACAAAACGAGCGCCTTTGAGCGCGTGATCGTCGCCTCCGGCACGAGCAACCGCCAGACCCGCGCGCTGGGCCTCTCCGCTTCGCGCGCCGTGAAAGACGCGGGCGGCAAGGTGGCGGGGCTCGAGGGCCTTGACTCCGGCGAATGGGTGCTCGTGGACTTCGGGCCCGTAGTGCTTCACTGCATGCAGCCCTTGGTGCGCGACTACTACAACCTCGCCGAACTCTGGGGGCCGCACGCGATGGAGCTTGCGAAGGCCGCCAACGCCAAGGCGGAATAAGCCATGCACATCACCGTCGTCGCCGTGGGCCTGCGGCAGCCCGGCTGGGCCGATGAAGCCGTAAAGGACTACCTCGGACGGTTTCCGAAGGACTTCACGGTCACCGTGAAGGAAGTGAAGGCGGAGCCCCGCGCGGGCCAGCCCGCCGCAAAGCTGATGGAACTCGAAGCCGAGCGCATCCGCAAGGCGATTCCGACGGGCGACATCGTGGTCGCCATGGACGAGCGCGGCCGCGACTTTACGACGATGGACTTTGCCAAAAAAGTCGAGGGCTGGAAAAACGAAGGCTGCGGCGTGACGTTTCTGATCGGCGGCGCGGACGGCCTTGACCCCGAATTGAAGAAAGGATGCCGCATGATGCTGCGCCTTTCTTCCATGACGCTGCCCCACGCCTTTGCGCGCGTGATGCTCGTCGAGCAGATCTACCGCGTCTGGTCGATTTTGAACAACCACCCCTACCACCGGGCCTAGCCGATGCCAAGCCTTTATCTTGCGAGCAAGAGCCCGCGCCGCCGGGAGCTTCTCGCGGCCATGGGCGTCACGGACTTTGACGTGATGCCCGTCGGAAGAACCGACGTCATGACCTACGTCGAAGGCGACGAAGCGCAGCTCCCCGGAGAGTCCGCCGCGGACTACGTCGTGCGCACCGCCAAGGAAAAGGCGCTCGCGGCGCTTCGCAAGATAGCGGCCGAGCATCGCCCCGCGGCACCAGTGCTCGCCGCTGACACGGTGGTAAGCCTTGACGGCGTCGTTTTAGGAAAGCCCGACGGAATCGAGGGCGCCCGCGACTTCCTGCACCGCCTCTCCGGCCGCACGCACGACGTGCGCACCGCCGTGTGGCTCGCGACCGATGCGGAGCATCTCGAAAGCCGCGTGAGCATTTCGAAAGTAACGTTCGCCGCGCTCACCGACCAGCAGATCGAACGCTACATCGCGACGGATGAACCCTATGACAAGGCGGGCGGCTACGGCATTCAGGGGCTCGCCGGGCTCTTCATCGCCCGCATGGAGGGGAGCTACACCGGCATCATGGGTCTGCCCGTCTACGAAACGGGCGAACTCCTGCGAAAACTGAAATTAATTGCTATTTAAACAAAAATGGGCGCCGTTGGCGCCCATTTGCTTTCAACGTCCGCTAAACGACGTTATTTCACGTTCACGAGCTCCACATCAAACACGAGCGTCGCATAAGGGGGAATAATGCCCGGGTAGCCGCGCTCGCCATAGGCGAGGTTGTAGGGGATGGTGAGCTTGCGCTTGCCGCCCACCTTCATGCCGGCGATGCCCTGCTCCCAGCCCTGAATCACCATGCCAGCCCCGAGGGGAAACTCGATCGGCTCGCCGCGGGTGTGGCTTTCGTCAAAGACCGAGCCGTCCGTGAGACGCCCGATGTAGTGCACGCTCACGGTACTGCCCATGACGGCTTCCTTGCCGCCGCCCGTCACCACTTCTTCAATCTCAAGCTCGCCTTCGGGCGGCACTTCGATGATTTCAAGAAGCTCGACGTCAAAAATCAGCGTGGCGTTGCCGGGAATCGGCCCGATGCCCGCTTCGCCGTAACCCATCTCGGGCGGAATGGTGAGGGTGCGCTTGCCGCCTTTTTTCATGCCGAGGAGCCCCTCGTCCCAGCCGCTGATCACCATGCCGGCGCCCACAGTGAATTCGAACGGCTCGCTGCGCGGCACGCTCGAATCAAACACCGTGCCGTCCGTGAGCTTGCCCGTGTAGTGCACGCGCACCTTGTCGCCCGCCTTGACGGCCGGGCCTTCGCCCGCGGCGGTGTCAACGATCTTGAGTTCAGCCATTATTGAAATCCTTTGAATGGATAAAAGATGGAGCGGAGTATAGCGGGAAATTCAAAAACACATCATCGAAAGATCCATCGAACAATTTTGTCACTGACGCCAAACTTCCGATCAACCGCCGTCCATGCCTTGTTATACCAAACAGCCAAAACAACCGACAGCACAAACGTCACGAAGCAGAGCACCGGAATAATGATTCGAGAATCTCCCGTGACAGAATACAGATGAAGCACCTTGTCGCCGCAAACAATCTGCAGAACCGACAAAATCCCCGCATGCACCAAATAGATAACAAACGTCAGCGAAGCCAGATACGACACATTGGCGCGAATTTTCAGACTAGCAAAACCTGCAAATATCAGCAGCGAAGAAATGACCACCAGCGGACAATTAGGCGAAAAGAGCGCCCTACCCGCCTCCGGCACTCGGTCAAGCACCTGCACGTACCGCAAATACGTGTTGAGAAACTCCACAGCCACCCCCAGCAAAAGGAGTTGCACCGCCTTCCGATTGTTGCCAGCGCAGCGCTTGCGGATCACATAGCCCGCCATGAAGTAGCCGAGGTAGTCAAAGCTCATCCCGGGGTCCCAATTGACGCAGCGCACGTTGCTCCAGGAAGCCAGGCTGGCGAACAAAAGAAAACAAAAAGCAATCTTTTCAAAAGTTTCGAACCTTGCCATTTCCTTGAGTCGCAAAACCACCGGCACCAACGCATAGAGACCGATCAGCATGTACATGTACCACATGTGGTAGAAGGGTTCGCCGCGAACCCAGTTCTTCACGGGCTGCAAAAGCAAGCTGAGCGAGAGCGCCTCTCGGTGGAGCACCACTGTCTTTCCAGCAATCAAAACGTAGTCATACGCAAAGTAGAGACAGCTGAAAACAAGCACTGGAATCAGCAGCTTTTTAAATGACTTTTTGTAGAAATAAAGATAATCAGCATTCTTTGCGTTGTCCAAAAGAAAAGCGCCGGACAACATGATGAAGCAAGGAACAGCAAATCTCGACAATCCGTTATAGACGACATCATTAAAAATGTAATCGAACGAATAGGTCGCATATTCCTCCACCGAAGTAATCGAACCGACAAATTGTGCGCTGACGTGAATAACAATAACAGCAAAAGCGCACAGGACTCGCAAATGGTCAAAATTTTCTTCTCGAGCTGATAATGCTTGTTTTAGATTATTTGCGTCTTGCGGGGGGGGGTATATCTATTCATGCTTTTAATTATAAAATTACTGTCCAATGAAACAAAGCAATCCAAACGACCTCTGTCCGTGAAAATTTGGACCAAGCCATTTTCATGCCGATCGATCAATCGTAAGTCACGAGCTCGCTTGGGTCAACTTGCACCGTCCATTTCAGCGGTAGCAAAAAAAATACATCATGCATGATTACAGTAAATTATTTTAGCGCTATTAATCATAGTGAGCACTCTATGTCCAATGCCTCCGCTTCAAGGTAAAATGCGCGCACCTTAACCGGAGGCCTCTTCGCCGATGCCGTCGTCCGACCGGCGGCACGCATCAACGTTCACGAAGCGGCCTTGTTCGGGCGTCCGAACCTCACGAACGCCCCTCACATAAACAGGTGCAGCCTCTGCCGGCCGGAGGGCGGCGCGAAGTTTTCGCCGTCTGCAGACGTTCGCCGCACCGTCTTTGGATTCATCAAGTGACCAATCCTTTTGCTGCTCTGGGCCTTCCGGAGCCTCTGACGCGCGCCGTCGCATCGATGGGCTATGAAACCCCGACCCCGATTCAAGTGAAGGCGATCCCCGAACTCTTGAAGGGCCGCGACGTCCTCGCCGCCGCCCAGACGGGCACCGGCAAGACCGCCGCCTTCTCGCTTCCCATTCTCACCAAGATGCTCGAAGCGCCGGCAAAGCGCACCGCAAAGCACGTGCGCGCCCTGATCCTCGCCCCCACCCGCGAGCTCGCCGCGCAGATCGACGAGACCCTCAAGGCCTATGCCGCCAACACGAAGCTCACGACGGCGCTCGTTTTCGGCGGCGTCGGCATCAACCCGCAGACGCAGGCGCTCGCGCGCGGCGTGGACTTCCTTGTGGCTACGCCGGGACGACTGCTGGACCACCTGGGCCAGAAGAACGTCACGCTCGAGGGCGTTGAGTTTCTGGTGCTGGACGAAGCCGACCGCATGCTTGACATGGGCTTCATCCACGACATCCGCAAGATCCTGAAGTTCCTCCCTGAAAAGCGTCAGACGCTTCTCTTCTCGGCCACCTTCAGCGACGAAATCCGCGACCTCGCGGACTCCTTCCTGAAGGATCCCGTGAACATCGAGATCGCCCGCAACAAGGAAGCGGCGATCATCGAGCAGGAAGCCTTCACGATCGCGAAAAAGCGCAAGCGCGAGCTGCTTCGCGACCTGATCGTGGACAACAACTGGGAGCAGGTGCTCGTCTTCACCCGCATGAAGCACACCGCGAACCGTCTGGCGCAGCAGCTCGAAAAGGACGGCATTCAGGCCGCCGCCATTCACGGCAACAAGAGCCAGTCTGCGCGCACGAAGGCGCTGTCAGGCTTCAAGGATCACTCCGTGCGCGTCTTGGTCGCAACCGACATCGCGGCCCGCGGCCTTGACATCGAGGGCCTGCCCCACGTCGTCAACTACGAGCTTCCCAACGTCGCCGAAGACTACGTGCACCGCATCGGCCGCACGGGCCGCGCCGGCCACCCCGGCCACGCTGTGAGCCTTGTGTCGCCCGATGAAAAGGACTACCTGCGCGCGGTTGAAAAGCTCCTGAAAAAGAAAATCACCACGCAGGAGGCGGTGGGCTACGAAGGCGCCGTCCCCGAAGACATCGCCCGCGACGACGCCGAGCGCGACAAAAAGCGCGCCGAAGAGCTGCAGAAGATGCGCGAAGCCCGCCGCGCCGCACGCCAGAAGCAGGAAAGCGCCCGCACGGCGCCCCGCAAGACGGAAGCGAAGGCCGAAACCACCACCGACGCCAGCGAGCGCTTCACGAAGAAGGTCGTGCGCCGCTCGGCGCCCGAAGCTGCCCGCGAACCGCGCGAAGCCGCTCCGGCCCCTCGACGCCAGCCCCGCCCCGCCGAACGACGCGGCGACGCCAGGCGCGATGATCGCCGAGAGGAGCTCCGCCGCCCCCGCGACGAGGCGTTTGAAGGCCGCCGCAGCGAGGATCGTCGTCCCCGCCGCGCGGACGACGCCCGCACCAGCAGCGAATCCCGCGGCCGCCGCTTTGACGAAGACAGCCGCCGCGGCCCGCGCTCCGAGCGCCACTGGGAGGAGCGTCGCCGGCGCCCTGACATCGTTTCAACGCTCGTGAAGGAAGACGACCGCCGCTACCGCCGTCAGGAGACGACGCGCGACGACAGCCGCTTTGAATCCGTGAGCTCGAACCTGCCGCCGGGCATGGTGCTGAAGTTCCGCCGCCGTTAAGCTTGCCTTTGGGAAGCCGCCTTCGGGCGGCTTCGTCGTTTCCGGCCCCTCGATCAACAATCCTCCGCCATAAGCATCTCCAGAGAAAACTCCTTACTTTTCATAAATCTAAAACACGCCTTCCGCAGTTGGCCGTCTTTTACTTCCGCAGTTGGCTCAACACTACACTGCGCTTGCACTTGGGCCACCGGCGCGGCCTTTGTTAGACTGCGCCCGCTTTCCTTGGAACTTGGAACCATGCGCCACCGTCTCCGCCTCCTGCTTCTCTCGCTTTCTGCCAGCGCCCTCATCGCCGGCTGCGCCTCCGCGCCCGAAGAAAAGCCCGCCGAAGCCGACGCTGCGACGTCGGCTTCCAAAACCGAACTTTCCCGACTTTATGAAGCCCCGAATCGCGCACGCATCTCCTGCTCGTCTTCGACGCCCCTGTCGGTGAACTCCCCCTTCGAATCCATTCCCTTCACCTGCCCGGAACTCAACCTCACCGCTACCGTGGTCGAGATGTACGACGCGGGCTGGCGCATTGAGTCCGTGAGCGTCGGCCGCGACACGCGCGAAAGCGGCGTCACAGAAATGCCGATCTCCATCACGCTCAGGAAGCTCTTCTGACGCTGTCCGTCCGCCTCAGAACGGCATCTCCTGCAGCAGCCACTTCCAAACAGGAAGCACCTCGACCGGCCCAGCGCTTGACTCCAGCGCCCCCTCTTCCTCCAGCGTCAGAATGAGCCGGCGCCGGCAGGGCAAATAAGCCGAAAACTTTTCCAGCGCTCCCACTTCCCTTTCCTTCGTAGCAGGATTTCCGGCGAGCGTGAAGCAGACCTGCACGGCGGTTTCCTCCGCCGGCACGTAGAAATCCACTTCAACGTTATGCTCAAAATAGAACACAGCGTCCTGCAGGCCGTGCCGCCGCAGGAGCGTCAGCGCCACGAGATTTTCCAAAAGCGCTGACGCCGGATCACGTCTCAAGAGGCGAAGGATGCCGTTGTCCGCGAAATAGAACTTCGGATGCGTCTGCCGCTCAACGAGCTTCCCGTGATAGTTAGAGACGGCGTAAAGAAGGCAGGCGTCGCAGCAGGCGTTCAGGTGAGAAATAACGGACACTTTTGAGAGTTTGGCGCCCGTCTGTTCCACCAAACTAGCAAGCCGAGAATAAGAAAGAGGCTGTCCAACGCTCTCAGCCGTTTTCAGCAGCAACAGTCTCAGAGCAAAAGGATTTGCGATTCGGTTGCGAGCAACCACATCTCCCAAATAGATTGTTCGGTAGATGTCTGCGAGGTAGGCGAGCTTTTCCTCGTCCGTTGCGCCCAATGTTTCCGGAAAACCGCCGCATTGCAGAAACGATTGAAACGCCCCTTTGACGCGCCCCCGCCCCTCGGTGGAACGAATTGCCTCGCCGTCCGTCTCGATACCCGAAGCCTGAAGCATTTCACGGAAGCTGAACGTAAACATGTTGACACTGAAAAAACGACCGCCCAGCGTGCTCGCGACGTCCTTTCCCAACAGGCGAGCATTGCTGCCGGTGAGATAAGTGGCGATCTTCTGATCGGCCATGCGCCGGGCAAATTTCTCCCAATGAGAAATATTCTGCACTTCGTCCAGAAAAAGTACGGGAGGATTTGCTGACTGCGGGGCTGCAGCGGCATGCGCTTCAAGTATCCGATTGAAGTCAGTGACGTCAAACCCAAGCAGCTGCTCGCTTTCGAAGTTAACGTAGAGAAGATCAGTCCACGGGACGCCCTCACGCGCCAGTTGCTGCATGATCTGAAAAAGCCAGTAGGATTTGCCGCAGCGGCGGATGCCCACGGCGACGTATGCCGTGAGCTTCGGCACGGTGACATTGCGAGGAAAAAGCTTCAGCTGCCGAACCAGCCGGCGGTTGTCCGCCAGAATGTCCTGAAGCGAGGAAACCGGAATCATGACAAGATCCTTTCGTTCAATCCATTAAACAATTTTACGACGATTTCGTTTAACGAATTAAACAAAATTCATTTCTGTCGTCATCAAGCCCCGCCATTTCTCTTAAACTCTCGCCCGTCAGCCGCCCGCCTTTGGACGGCGCAATGTTTTGCGAAGGGCCTCCATGTCTACTGTCATCGAACGTCTTGCCGCCGCCCGCGCCGCGGCGAAGGATCGTCATCTCGCGGCGCTCATCGTCACCACCGGCGACCCGCACATGAGCGAGTATCTTCCCGAGAACTGGGCGCTGCGCCGCTACCTCTCGGGCTTCACCGGGAGCGCCGGCACGCTCGTCGTGACGGACAAGGAGGCGCTTCTCTGGACGGACAGCCGCTACTGGGATCAGGCCGCTCGAGAAACCGAAGGCACGGGCATCACCGTGATGAAAGCCGGAATGGACGGCGTTCCCACGCCCCGCGCCTGGCTCTTTGAACAACTGCCCGAAGGAAGCACGGCGGGCGTTGACTTCGCGACCGTCGCCGCCCAACGCATGGCGCGGCTTGAAGCCGAGCTCGCCGTAAAGTCGATCGCCGTGGAAGACGCGGGCGACCTCACCGAAGCGCTCTGGCCCGAACGCCCCGCGCGCTCCGCCGCCCCCGTGCGCGTCTTCACGACGGCGCAGCAGCCCGCGGCAGACAAGCTGGCGACGATCCGCCAAACGCTCAAGGAAAAGCAAGCCGGCGCCCTCTTTCTCTCAAGCCTTGACGACATCGCCTGGACCTTGAACCTTCGCGGCAGCGACGTCCTGCATACGCCGGTCTTCGTGAGCTTCCTCTTGGTGACGCAGGAAAACGCCGTGCTCTTCATTGACGAAGCAAAGGTCGCTTCCGAAGACGTAAAGGCGCACCTTGCGGTCGCCGGCGTTGCGACAGCTCCCTACGACAGCGTCTGGGAGACGCTCGGAAAGCTCACGGGCGACGTGCTTTTGGACAAGGCGCGCACCAGCGCCAAAGCCGCCTCGCTTCTGGCGTCGAGCCCTGACGTTCGGCTCTTGCCCGGCATTCAGCCCACGACGATTTTGAAAAGCCGCAAGACAACGGCAGAGCTCGACGCGCTTCGAGATACCATGGTGATCGACGGCGTGGCGCTTGCGGAAACCTTTGCGTGGGTGGCGGAATGCGATGCCGACGCCAAGGCGATCACGGAGCTTGACGTCGCGGACTTCCTGCACGAAGCCCGCGCCAAAAACCCCGACTTCTTTGACGAAAGCTTCACGACGATTGCGGCCTGGGGGCCCAACGCCGCCGAGCCGCACTACACGCCCAAGGCCGGATCCGCCGCCCAACTGAATCAAGATTCGGTGCTCCTCGTCGATAGCGGCGCGCAGTACGCAGGCGGCACCACCGATGTCACCCGCACGGTGGCGATCGGGCGTCCGACCGCCGAAATGAAGCGCGACTTCACGGCCGTGCTGCGCGGCCACATCGCCATCGCGACGACGCGGTTCCCGAAGGGCGTCTTTGCGTCTCAGCTGGACACCCTCGCCCGCACGCCGCTCTGGGCGATCGGCGCCGACTTCGGCCACGGCACGGGACACGGCGTGGGCTTTCACTTGTCAGTGCATGAAGGCCCTGCGCACATCAGCCCGCGCTGCCCCACGGAAGAGTCGTCCCGCATCGTGCCGGGGCTGGTCCTCTCCAACGAGCCGGGCCTCTATCGCACAGGCCGCTGGGGCATCCGCACGGAAAACCTCGTGACGCCTGTTGCTGCCGACGCCGAACCTGACGAGATGATGCCGTTTCTCACGTTTGAAACGCTCACGCTCTGCCCCATTGACTGGCGCCTCATCACCACGGCGATGATGACCCCGTACGAAATCTGGTGGGTAAACGACTACCACCGCCGCGTCAAGGAGGCGCTCACGAACCGCCTCTCGCCGCGCGCCCAGCGGTGGCTCAACCGCGCCACCGACATCATGTAGCGCGTTCCAAACCAATCTCTGACCGGCCGCCCGCGACTTTCCGTCGCGTGGCGGCCTTTTTCATCACATCTTTTTTCCTTGCCTAGCCAGTCATTTAGACCTGAGGAAGCGGCGCAGGCAAGCGAAGAGCGCGAGCAATTTTGAAAATAGTCTCAAAACTTGGCTTGCTGTCGGGAAGAAATGCCTTGTAGAGGGTAGATCAACAACTGTTGACAGTGTACAAGGCAACAAAGCCCAAGGGATGCCGTCGAGCGTTTGAAACGCCGTCTCGGTCTTGGAACCGACGACGTCCTCAAGGAGCGCCGCAAGAAGCTTCCATCCTGCGACCGCCGCCCCGTGAAACCTCCGTAAAAACGCGTAAAGATTCCGCCCGCATTGGACGAAAGCGCCGGATGCGCGCCATACTGACGAACGCGAGGCCGGCGCCAGCACCATAAGAAAGCCAGTCCGCTCTTAAAGAACCACCACTCACTCTGCCGTCATGCCGAACGTATCCTCTCTTGCACGAATTCTGGCTGCCGCCGCTCTCCTTCCCCTCTTTCTCGCCGCCGGGTGCTCCGACACGAAGCGCCCCGCCCCTGCCGCACCCGTGCCGGTGAAGACAATCACCGCCGTGCCGCAGGACGAAAACCTGTGGCTTGAAGCACTGGGGCGCGCTGAAGGGCGGCGCGAGATCAGCGTCGTGAGCCGCATCTCCGGCAATCTG
Source organism: uncultured Oscillospiraceae bacterium (assembly GCA_963587345.1). Lineage (GTDB taxonomy): Bacteria > Pseudomonadota > Gammaproteobacteria > Burkholderiales > Burkholderiaceae_F > Duodenibacillus. The sequence goes on from CAVACW010000048.1 coordinate 13,410, forward strand.
ACGAAAATCGGCTACGCCGAAGGCAGCGCCGTCCCCGCAGGCACCGTGCTTTTCGTGATTGACGAAGCGCCCTATCGCGCCGCCGTGGCGTCCGCCGAGGCTACGGTGCGGCAACGCGAGGCAGAAGTCGAACAAGCCCAGCGCGAAGCCGCCCGCTACGAAAAGCTCGCTCAAACCGGCACCGCCAGCCGCAAGACCGCTGACGACGCCGCGAGCGCCCTCGCCGTCGCTCGGGCGCAGCTGAAAGCCGCGCAAGCGGCGCTTCACACCGCCAAGCTGAACCTGGCCTACACCCACGTCACCGCCCCCACCGCGGGCACGGCGGGCCGGGCGCTCGTAAACCTCGGAGGCTGGGTCACGGCGGGGTCCACCGAGCTCACTACGCTCTCTCAGCCGGACGATCTGCGGGTGACCTTCACGATTTCCGAAAAGGACGCCGCGGGCCGGCGCCTTACGACGCAAAACGCCGTGCGGCTTTATGACGCCGCAGGCCGAGAGCTTGCAGGCGAACTCGACTACGTCGCGCGCGAAGTCGATCCCGCCACTGCCACGCTCACCTTGAGAGCGCGTCTGGCAAGCGACGCGGGCGTGCTTCCCGGCCAGTACGTGCATGTGCAGCTGGCGCGCGAAAAGCTCACGGGCGTCTTCCGCGTGCCGCAGTCCGCGGTGCAGCAAAAGGCGGACGGCACCTACCAGCTTTTCATTGAAAAGAACGGCAAGGTGTCCTCTCGCACGGTAAAGCTCGGCCAGTGGAAAGACTCGGACTGGATCGTTCTCTCCGGGCTTTTTGAGGGCGAAGCCGTCGTCATCTCCAATTTGCAGCGCATCAAAAGCGGCACTGCCGTGACTGCAACGCCCGTGACGGTGGCGCCTCCCGAGGAAAAGAACCCCTATGACGACGCCGACCACGCGGCGACGAACCGTCTCTAGGGAGCCGCCATGCTGAGCCAATTTTGCATCCGACGCCCCATCTTCGCGGCGGTTCTCTCCATTCTCATCGTGCTCGCCGGCTTTCTCGCCATGCGAGCGCTCCCCATCTCGCAGTACCCCAACATCACGCCGCCTTCGGTGATGGTCTCCACCTCGTACGAGGGCGCCAACGCCCAGACGCTCGCGCGCACGGTGGCGGCCCCCATCGAAGACCAGTTGTCCGGCATCGAAAACCTCATCTACTACACGACGAGCATCCGCGCCAACGGCGACGTGCGCATTCAATGCGTCTTTGACGTAGGCACGAACGCCAACGACGCCGTCGTGGAGATCAACAACCGCGTGCGCACGGCCGAGCGCAGCCTCCCCGAAGTCGTGCGCACGAACGGCGTGAACGTCCGCAAGCGCACGAACGACTCGCTGCTCACCGTGGTCTACACGTCGCCTGACGGGTCGCTTACGCCCACGGAGCTCGCGGACTACGCGCTTTTGAACGTCGTGGACTACTTGAAGCGCCTTCCGGGCATCGGCGACGTGGCGGTCTTCGGCAACACGCAGTCGGCGATGCGCATCTGGATGGATCCCTTGAGGATGGCGCAGATGAAGCTGATGCCGTCCGACATCCGCAATGCGGTAAAGGACAAGAACCAAGAGCGGGGCGCTGGCCGCATCGGCACGGCGCCCACGCCCGAGACGCAGCAGCTTTTCTACACCACCCGCACGAAGGGACAGCTTTTGACGCCCGAAGAATTCGGCGGCATTGTCTTGAAGTCTGACGCCAGCGGCCGCACCGTGCGGCTGCGGGACGTCGCGCGCACGGAAGTGGGAAAGCGCAGCTACGAATTCTTGAACGTCTTTCAAGGCAAGCCCTCCATCACCGTGGGCGTCTACCTGCAGTCGGGCGCCAACGCCATGGCAGCCGCCGACGCCGTGAAAACCGAACTCGCGCGCTTGGAAAAGCTCTACCCCGAAGGCAAGGTGACGCACGAAATCACGGACGACACGACGGTCTTTGTGAAGGCCTCCTTGAACGAGGTGTACAAGACGCTGGGCGAAGCGGGGCTGCTCGTTTTGCTCGTCGTCTTTCTTTTCCTGCAGAACTGGCGCTCCACCCTCATTCCGATGCTCGCCGTCCCGGTGTCCCTGATCGGCACCATGGCAGGCCTGTGGGCGTTCGGGTTTTCGCTCAACACCCTCACGCTCTTTGCGATGACGCTTGCGATCGGCATCGTGGTGGACGACGCCATCGTCGTTCTTGAAAACATCGAGCGCCTCATGACCAAGGACAGCCTCTCGCCGCGCGAAGCCGCCAAAAAAGCCATGAAGGAAGTAGCCTCGGCCTTGGTCGCCATCGTGCTCGTTCTTGCCGCCGTCTTCGTTCCCGTGGCATTTCTGGGCGGCATGGCAGGCGAACTCTACAAGCAGTTTGCGATCACGATTGCGGTCTCCGTGTCGATTTCAGGTTTTGTGGCGCTCACCCTGACGCCAGCTTTGTGCGCCGTGATTTTGAAAGAAGAAAAGCGCACGACAAAGAACGCCTTCTTTGCCGCCTTTGACCGAGGGCTCGCCCGGCTCACGCTCCTTTACCTTCAGGTGGTGAAAGCCGCGCTGCGCTTTCGCTGGGCGTCCGCGGCGATTCTCGCGGCCGTGGTGCTGGGCGCCTGGCAGCTGATCGAACACACCCCGACAAGCTTCGTGCCCAACGAAGACCAGGGCATTCTGCGCATGACGATGACGCTCCCCGAAGGCGCCTCCTTTGAGCGCACCCGCGCCGAAAGCGACGCGATGCGCCAGAAGATCACCGAGGAGCTCCCGGGCCTTGAGAGCATCCTCGTCATGACGGGCTTTGACAGTCAGGGAGGCGACATTCGCCCCAACGCCGCGACGTTCATCCTGAAGCTAAAGCCCTGGAAGGAGCGCGCGGAAACCGCAAGCGACATTCTCAACGTACTGCGCCGGATCGGCGCCACCGCCGAGGGCTCCGTCACCACCGCCTCGGAACCCGGCGCCATCCGCGGTCTTGGGTCCACGAACGGCTTTTCGGGCTACATTCAGGCGCGCGGCTCGGACGACGCCCTGCGGCTGCAGGCCGTGACGCAGGACTTTCTCGCCAAGCTTGCTGAACGACCCGAGCTCGCGAGCCTGCGCAGCTACCTGCGCGCCGAGTCGCCCACGATCCGCGTGGACCTTGACGAAGAAAAGGCGATGCAGCTCGGCGTCCAGACGGAAGACGTCTTTGACACCTTGACCGCCTTCTTCTCCGGCTCCTACATCAATAACTTCACCCGCAACGGACGCATCTACCGCGTCATCATGCAGGCCGAGGACCGGTTCCGCCTCGCGCCTGAAGACCTCGGGCACTGCTGGGTGCGCTCGTCCACCACCGGCGACATGATTCCCTTGGCGTCCGTCCTTACCACGGAGCGCGTCTCAGGGCCCGAGTCGCTTTCGCGCATGAACGGGTACCTCGCCGCGCAGTTTTCGGGCGCCGCAGTGCAGGGCGTGAGTTCGGGCGAAGCGCTCCGAATCGTGGAAGACGCCGCCGCGCAGTTCCTCCCCGATGGCTACGCCGTCGAATGGACGGGGCAGGCCTGGCAGGAAAAGCGGATCGGCTCCTCGTCCGTCACCGCCTTTGCCTTCGGCCTCGTGATCGTCTTCCTCATTCTGGCGGCCCTCTACGAACGATGGTCGCTTCCGGTTGCCGTCGTGCTTGCCGTGCCGTTTGCGGTGCTGGGCGCCCTCGCCGCCCTCTGGGCTCGCGGATTCACAAACGACATCTACTTTCAGATCGGGCTCCTCGTTCTCGTGGGGCTTTCCGCAAAAAACGCCATTCTCATCGTGGAGTTTGCGGTGCAGAAGATGGAGGAAGGGATGAATCCCTTTGACGCGGCGCTTGCGGCGGCGAGCCTGCGCCTGCGGCCCATTCTGATGACGTCGCTCGCGTTCGTAATGGGCATTCTGCCCCTCGTCTTTGCGACGGGCGCGGGCGCCTCGGCCCGCCACTCCATGGGCACGGGCGTCTTTGGCGGCATGATCGCCGCCACGTTCGTCGCCACCGTCTTCGTGCCGGTGTTCTTCACCTGGTTCGTGAGCAAGAAGAAGCGCGACGCGTAGCGCTTCCAAAGCGCCTTTCGCGGCCCCCGTGCGATGCCTGTCGCCGGGGGCTTTTTCTTTGGCTCTGCAACTGGCGAAGGAAATCGCCGGTACAAGCCTTTACGAAACTTTACAAACCGCGCAAGTACTGGTCTCATTGGGCTGACGGGCGGCAGTTCCGGCCAAATCGACGGATGTCTTGTGAAATATTTTTATGCAATTCTACAGCATTTCAGTTGTTTTCAGAAAAAATTTATGCATCAGATGATATTTTCTTATATTGTGATTCTTTATTTTTGCTATTTTTCAATCACTATACTTGCCTTCGTCATCATTTTGCCTTGTGAAATTTTCATGTCCCTCGAATTTCCGACTCCTCTGCCTCAGACCTTGCTTCGCCGCCTTCGCGATCCCGCCGTCATTGCACTGATGCTCACGTTTTCTCACGACTTCCAAGCTCTCTCTCCCGCCGAAATCCGCCCGCGCATCGAGCCCATGCTTGCCACTCCCTCCCGAGACAAGCTCAGCGCCCGCGAACCCGCTTGGTTTGACGACAAGTTTGTGGCCTACGACGCGCTCACGGTGCTTCCCACGATGCCCGAGGCGCTTCGCATTGACGTCGCCGTTCTGGAAAATCCCGGCGGCCTCACGGCGCGCGTCATCATGGCGGTGCGCGGCCTGGGCTATCTTCCTTCCGAAGACTACCAACGGCTGCGCCGCCTCCTTTCTATCCACCTCTATCCGCCGCACGAAAAGAATTTCACAGGCGCCCTCAGCTTGTCGCATTTCGGTCCGATGCAAAAAGCATCAGAACAAACGGACGCCCTCTGGCGCGAAGATCTCGACCGCAGCCGCCTGCACATTCTGTCCTGCCGCCTCCCTGACCTCGATCCCAACCACTTGAGCGACGAGCCGCTGCACCTGCTGGCGGCGCTCCTGCAACCTAATCCCGACGCCCGAGTGAAGGACTTTCTGGCGGCGCACGACTTTGCCACCGAGGCATAGGTCCTCCCGGCCATTCCGCTGACTCGTCCGATGCGGCCTCATGCACAGGACACTTCGCCTGCGGAACAAAGGAATTCTCGTTTCATATCGATAAACTAAATCACTTTCATTGGTGATTCAATTAAGAATCGATATAATGTTCATCAAGTTTTTTATCAAAGCAATGCCCCACCATCGATTGACATTCTTTCTCTCCAAGCCCAGCCATGTTGCTCTTTCCTTTGCACAAATCGCTGAACATTGAATTCCTGTCCGATAGCCAAGGCAACGAAACGAGCCAGGCCGTCACCGACGCCGTCGTCGGTCTTGCCAATGCTGACGGGGGAACGCTATACATCGGCATCGATGAAGCAGGGAACCCGACGGGACTGCGGAACACGCAGGACAATCCGTGGAACGATCCTCTCAAAGTCATTTCCTTTGTCGCCCTCCACACGGTGCCTTCCCTTTGCGTGGATGCACGTGTTCTGTCGCAGGCTGGAGTGAGCATTGTCGAGGTAACGGTCCCACGCGCCTGCTCCATTGTGGCCACCAGCGAGGGAAAAGTCATCCGACGAAGCCTGAAGCTCGACGGAACGCCTGGAAACGTCCCGATCTTTCCGCATGAACATGCTTCTCGACTTTCCGACCTTAATCGACTGGACTTTACTGCCGCCGTTCTGCCGTCAAGCACCTGCGATGATCTAGACGCCACCGAGCGAGGACGGCTGCGTCAAGTCATCATCGAAAACCGTGGCGACAAAACACTGCTTGACCTTTCCGACCCGGACCTCGACAAGGCTCTAGGACTCGTCACCGCAGACACCGATGGCCAGTTGCGGCCCACCGTCTGCGGTTTGCTTCTCATCGGAAAAAAAACGCGCCTAGCCGAGCTGCTACCCGCCAGCGGCCTGACTTTTCAAGTCTTCCGCGGCACACAGCTCAAACGGAACGACGACCTAGAACTGCCCCTTCTCCACTGTCTTGAAGAGGGGCTGGCCTGTTTTCGCACCCGCAACACAAAAAACGAATTTTCCGAAATAGCTTTTCGCGAAGGACTGATCAACGCCTTTTGCCACCGAGACTACCGCCGGCTCGGACGAATAACCGTCAGCATCAATGAAAGCCGACTCACCATTTCGAGTCCCGGCGGCTTTGTTCCTAGCGTTTCACTGGACAACCTGCTCACCGTCTCGCCTCACTGCCGCAACCCGCAGCTTGCGGGCGTTTTAAAGCGCCTTGGCCTTGCGGAACAAGCTGGACTCGGCGTCGATCGACTCTTTGAGGAATCCGCGCTTTACGCCCGCCCCTGGCC
>CAVACW010000049.1:0-19135 GCA_963587345.1 uncultured Oscillospiraceae bacterium
GGCCGATGATAGTTGGTTGTATTTCCAGTGAAAGTAGGACACTGCCGGGCTCACCTTTTCAGAACCCCTGAGATCACATCGGTCTCGGGGGTTTTGTTTTTCCTGGCGCACGAAAAAAAGCCTCCGGCCCGAAGGACGGAGGCTCAAAGGATAGCGGTAGGTCGTCAAACGACAGTTTCTTGGATTCGGCAACTGTGGTGTCCTGTTTTACTGTTATAGCTAATTCCGACGAGGAGGAGTTTTCCCCTGTAGCGAAAACGTTCCGCAGCTTCAATGTATTGTTTTTCTTTGATTTGATGAACAGCGGATTCCGCAGAGTGCCCCATTTTGAGTTCTAACAAGATGGCAGGCTTGTTGCTAGTCGGAGATGGCAAGAAAAGAATATCTATGAATCCCCGACCTCCCGCAATTTCCTCAAAGCGGGTGTAATGATCGACACTGCTGAGGTAGGCCAGAATGACGACAGAACGAAGCGCTTGTTCATCGTTGTAATGCTGCGGCGAAGTTTGAGCAAAGTGCACCTTCTCCAGGCACTGAGCGACAGCATGCTCATCTTTTCTGAGCGTGGCATCAAGCATTTCGTCGGAGAGCGAGATGGCTTTGACGAGCTCGCTTCGATTTCCTTTTTTCAAGGACAAAAAGAATTCATAACGAATTTCCTCATTAGGAATAGTGACGGTCTTTGATTCGTAATCGTAGGCAAGATAGCCCAAATGAACAAGAAGCGTCAGTACATCATCCTGGGATGTTATTGACGTCATGTCGTTTTGGAAACCACCAGTATCTATGCGACAGGCGTGGCCTCCCAGCAGGCTAAGCACGGCTTCTCTGAGACCGTCAAAATTGAGTTCGATATAGAGCTGCAATGATGCATAGGTTCCTGTTTGTGGCCAGTATGAATCAAGGCGGCGCGATGCCAAGGCCTCCAGAACAGAATTGGGGTTGTAGACGTGCGTCAGCAGATCGAATTGATAGCCGTCATACCACCGCTTCATGTCGGGAAAGTTGAATTTATATTTTTCACACAGCTGACTGACCTCGGTTTCCGTGAATCCGACGAAAGGGGCCAACTCCCGGGGGTTGAGCATCGTGAATTCCCGAAAGTCAGTCAGAGTTGATTGCGTGCCGTATTTTTTTATGGGGAGTATGCCGGTTAAGTAGGCCCCAGCGACAAATTTGGGCGATTGAAGGCCTTTGAAAAGGCTTCGAAGCAAAAGCAAATAGTTCTTCTGTAGCGAGGTGTTGTTTTCTGCTTCGCGGAAGATGACATCCCATTCATCAATAATGATGAAAAATTTTCTCCCGGTAACCGTACTGGCATCGAGTAGAAAATTTGCCAAAGAATTGGTTGGGCAATCGCAGGTTTCGGGGATGTCAGCTTGTATGTCAGCAATGATGTCTGCCCGCAACGTATCGAGCAGCGTATCCTGAGACGAAGCATCGGTCATGTACCAGGACATGTCGATTGACAGCACGTCAAGCTTGTTCAAGTAAGTCTCATACGGAACAAATTTGACCGTAGGGTCTTGAAAGGGGGACTTAGTGATGCTGGCGATGGATAGATGATCAAAAATTGACTTGGAATCAGCGCCTCGCGAGTAGTATGACGCCAGCATTTGGGCCGCAAAAGTCTTTCCGAAGCGACGGGGACGACTGAAGCATGTAAGGCGTTTGGGCGTGTTCATGACGCCGTTGGTGTAGGCGATGAGCGCAGACTTGTCGACATACACGCCCCCATTGACGATGTCCGCAAAACCGCTGCCCGAGGGATTCAAATATTTGCCCATACCAATACACAAGGGATCTAGTTGGTAAGTGCATTGTATCCTGACGAAAGGTCATTTTCTTTGGCAAGACCGGGCAGCGCCTACCGTTTTTGTCGGAGGGCAGTCGAGGCGCCCGACGTTATAGTGATTCCCTGCTCGGAGACGACGGGACTTTGATTCCGTTGCTTCGGACCGAAACAATCCACTACAACATCAGGAAAAGGAACCTCCGGTTATGTTCATCAAAAAAATGGCGGCAGCTGCCTGCGCCGCCGCTCTTCTTGCGTCCACTGCATCCGCTGAAACGCTCCGCGTGGGCAGTGAAACGGTTTATCCCCCCTTTGAATTCCTGGATTCCGCGACCGGCCAGTACGACGGCTTCGACATGGACCTCATCAAGGCCATTGCAAAGAAGGCGGGATTTGACATCCACATCTACTCCATGGGGCTGGACGGTCTCGTTCCGGCGCTCGTTTCGGGCTCCATCGACTTGGCAGTTTCGGCGCTTACCATCACGCCCGAGCGTGCGGCGAAGGTTGACTTCTCGGATCCTTACTACGAGAGCGGCCTTTCCATCATGACGCACCGCGACAATGCGGCGAAGATCAAGAGCGTGAAGGCGCTGGAAGGGAAGACGCTCTGCGTGGAGATTGGCTCCTCGGGCGCTCTCTATTCGCAGAAGCTTAAAGGCACCAAGATCCGCACCTTCAACTCTGCTGCGGAAGCCTTCTTGGAAATCAACCAGAAGGGCTGCTACGCGATGATCAACGACAAGCCCGTGAACGAATACTTCCTCTCGCAGAAGCAGGCGAAGAACTTGAAGCTGAAGGAAGTGCCGATCGTGCTGCAGGCGGAGAACTATGGTTTTGCGATCCAGAAGGGCAATACCGACCTTGCCAAGCGCATCAATGATGCCTTGAAGGCTGTGAAGGCCGACGGCACCTACGACAAGATCTACAAGAAGTGGTTCTCGACGAAGTGATCGCGCTCGATTGAGCAAGAAATAAGCTCCGGCCTTTGGTGGGTTCGGAGCTTTTTCGTTACCGATGCGCGGCGTCGATCATTTCCTGCGCGGCTTTGAGGGTGGCGTTGGTTATCACGGTGCCGCCCGCCATGCGGGCGATTTCAGCGACGCGCTCCTGATCGCTGAGCTCCCGCAAGTGTGAGGTGGTGACGCCGTTCTCGGTGGCTTTGGAGACCTGCCACTGGTTGTGCGCGCATGCTGCGACCTGCGGCAGATGCGTGACGCAAAGCACCTGCCGGGTGTCGCCCAGTCGCCGCAGGAGCTTTCCCACCACTTCGGCGACGGCCCCGCCGATGCCGCTGTCCACTTCGTCGAAGATGAGCGTGGGCACCGGCGTGATCTGCGCCGTGATGACGGCGATCGCAAGCGAAATGCGGGCGAGCTCGCCGCCGGAGGCGACTTTCGTGAGGGGGCGCGGCGTGGCGCCTGCGTGGCCCGCCACGAGAAATTCGCAACGCTCGACGCCGCCAGCCCAGGGCTCGGACGCCGGAAGCGTGATTTCAAGCCGCCCGCCCGCCATGGAAAGCGTCTGCATTTCAGCGGTGACAGCGGCGGAAAGCTTCGCTGCGCCTTGACGACGCTTTTCGGTGAGAAGCGCTGCTTTGGCGAGATAGACTTTCTTGGCGGCGGCTTCCCTCAGTCTCAGGGCGTCGAGATCGGCGCTTTCTTCGATTTCCGCGAGCCTAGCTTTGGTGTCTTCCCAAAGCTTGTCGAGTTCGTCAGGCGACCGGTGGAACTTGCGGGCAATGCGCCAGTAGGCGTTGAGTCGCTCGTCGACTTCAGCAAAGCGTGATTCATCGAGGTCGCAATGATCCAAGTGCCGGTCAATGTCGCGGGAGCAGTCGTCCACAATCGTGCAGGCTTCGCCGATCGTCTTGGCGAACTCGGCGTAGGCGGGATCGAATTTTGAAGCGGCTTCAAGCTTTGCTTGAGCGCGGGAAAGGAGTTCGCTCGCGTTCTCATCGCCGTTCGTGAGGTTTTCGACGGCGCCGCGCACGTTGGTGAGGATGTCTGCGGCGTTGGAGAGCACGTTGTGCTCTTCGTTTACCTTGTCGTATTCGCCTTCCGTGGGAGCGAGCTCGGTGAGGATCTCATTCATCCAAGAGAGCTTCTCGCTTTCGGCCTGCAGCCGTTCGGCGTCATCCGTCGCCTGCTTTAAAAGCTGCGCCACTTTCTGCCACGCATCCCATGCGAGCTTCACGGCGATGAGCTCTTCGCGGCAGTCGGAAAAGCCGTCCACGAGCTGCAGTTGATGCGCGGGCTTTAAAAGCGACTGGTGCGCGTGCTGGCCGTGAATGTCAATCAGCCGCTCGCCCAATTCCTTCATCTGGCTCACGGCGACCGGCGTGCCGTTCACCCAGCAGCGGCTGCGGCCCTTCACGTCCACTGTACGGCGCAAAAGAAGCGACTCCTCGGTGTCAAGGCCCGCGGCTTCCAGCCACGAGCGCGCTCTGGGGCTCACAGTGAATTCCGCTGTCACTTCAGTGCGCTCGGCGCCTTCGCGAATGACGCCTGTGTCGCTGCGAGCGCCTAAAACGAGCTGCAGCGCATCGATCAGAATCGACTTGCCGGCGCCTGTTTCGCCCGTAAGGCACGTGAGCCCCGTCTTCGCTTCAATGGTGAGCGACGGGACGATGACAAAGTCTTTGAGCGAAAGAAGCGACAGCATGAGTTCTTTTTCGAAACGAAGATCAGGGCAGGTAGGGGTCGGAGTCTTCGAGCAGCACGCGGCCCTCGGGCATGTGGATGGGACGCTCTGCCTGCGGCAGATAGTTCCAGCGCAACTTGCGCCGCAAGAGCTCGAAGTAGCTGTACCCCTCGGGGTGCAGCATTGTGAAGGACTCGGTCGCGACCGACACGCGCAGCACGTCGCCCACCGCGACGTCAAAGGACGTCTGGGCGTCAAAGCTTGCGAGCGCGCTGCGTGTCTCGTTGATCTCGATGTCGATCACGGAGGCCGACGAGAGCACCACCGGACGGTTGGAGAGCGTGTGGGGCGCAATGGGCACGAGGAGCATCGAATGCACGGCGGGGTGCATGATGGGGCCGCCTGCGGCCATCGCATAGGCGGTTGATCCCGTTGAGGAGCTCACGAGAACGCCGTCGGCGCGCTGCGCCGACATCTGCTGGCCGTCCACGTAGACGGTGTACTGCACCATGCCGAGCGCGTGGCCGTGCGTCACGGTGACGTCGTTCACGGCGGGCGACGAGAACACCATCTCGCCATCGCGGTAGATGCGCCCGAAGAGAAATCGCCGCTCGTCGCGGATGAAGCGGCCCGAGAGCATGAGCGGAATCTGGCGCGCCATGTCCTCCACGGTGACGTCGGTGATGAAGCCCAGGCGCCCGGCGTTGATGCCGATGATGGGGATGTTGTGCGGCCAGAGGGCGCGCGCGGCGCCCAGCATCCGTCCGTCGCCGCCCATCACGAGCGCCACGTCGCAGGTCTCTCCCAGCGCCTTGTCGCTTAAGACCGGAAAGGGAGCGCCTTCCGGGAAGTAGCGCGCCGCCATCTCGTCGAGATAGGGCTCGACGCCCGCCTCCGTGATGAGCGCGAGAAGGCTCTTGAGGTGCCCGCTGATGTCGCCTTGAGGCTTTGCGAAGACGGCGGCTTTTTTAAAGGCAGCCATCGTCTTTAGTCGTCCAGATCCGGCGTTTCAACCCCGAGCACCTTGTGCAGCTTCGGGCTTGTCGTCGTGTACTGCAGGAAGACCTTTTTCTCGGGGAAGACGTAGCGGCTCGCGGCGAACGCGGCGAGGGCGCACTCGTGAAAGCCCGAGAGAATGAGCTTCTTCTTGCCGGGATAGGTGTTGATGTCGCCCACGGCGAAGATGCCGGGGATGGAGGATTCGAACTTCTCGGTGTCCACTACGATCTGGCGGCGGTCAAGTTCAAGCCCCCAGTCGGCGATGGGGCCGATCTTGGGCTGCAGGCCGAAGAAGACGAGCAGATGATCCAAGGGCATGCGGCGCGTCACGCCGTCGGCGCCGGTGACGCGGATTTCCTTCATCTTGCCGTCCTTTTCTTCAAAGCCCGTCACCTGGCCCACTTCAAACTGCATCTCCCAGTTTTCGCACAGCTCCTTCATCTTCGCCACCGAGCTCGCGGCGGCGCGGAAGCCGTCGCGGCGATGCACGAGGACCACGCTTTCGGCTTTGCCCACGAGGTTCAAGGTCCAGTCAAGGGCGCTGTCGCCGCCGCCGAGAATGACAATGTTTTTGCCTTCAAAGAGCTTCGGATCGCGCACGCGGTAGTGAAGCTGCGTGCCTTCGAACTTCTCGATGCCCGGCACGCGCAGGGGGCGGGCCTGGAAGCTTCCGACGCCCGCGGCGATGATCACCACCTTGCAGAGGAACTTCGTGCCCTTGTCGGTTTCGACGTCAAAGCGGCCGTCTTCGCGCTTTTTGACGACCGTCACCTCTTCGCCCAAATGGAACTGCGCGCCAAAGGGGTGAATCTGCTTCAAGAGGTTTTCCGTGAGGTCGTAGGAGGAGTAGACGGGGACGGCCGGAATGTCGTAGATGGGCTTGGTGGGATAAAGCTCCATGCACTGGCCGCCGACGTTTTTGAGGGAGTCGACGACGTGCGCCTTGATTTCAAGAAGCCCCAGCTCAAAAACCTGAAAGAGCCCGACGGGGCCGGCGCCCACGATGACGGCGTCGGTTTCAATGACGTCAGTGGTTTCCGGAGCGATGGTGAGATAGTCTTCAATAGCCATGATGCGCTTGGGGCCGCAGGCTCGTCGCCGCGGCCGACGTGGTGTCAAAAAATGAAACGAGGCGCGGCAAAGGGCCTTCCTTGCACGCCAAAAGGGACGCTGTGCCGACAATGGACGGCGTCCCTTCAAGATGACGGGAATTTTCGCACAAATCGCTGGGGAAGAAATGGCTTGAAAGCCGCGAGCGACGGCCGAAAATCAGCGCTTTTTGGCTTCCTTTTCGTCAAGCACCTTGCGCCGCTCCTCCCGGAGCTTTGCGTCAATTTCGCTCATGAGGTAGAAGTCGCCGTCGTCCGCCTTCTGCGCGAGGTCAAACTGGTAGACCGCGGCGCGGTGGTTTCCGGCCAAGGCGTACATGTCGCCTGTGGCAGAAAAGGCGGCGGCCTTTTTGCCGAGCGCCTCGTAGCTGCGCGCGAGAAGCGCGTAGTAGTCGGGGTCGCTTTTCGTCAGGGCCGTCTGCTGCCGCAGGAAGGCGATGACGCCCTCGTTGTCTCCCGCCTGCCAGAGCAGTTCGGCGCAGGTCTGCGCCGCCATGGCGGAGTCAGGGTAGTTGCGGCTCATCGTGCGGGCGACCTTCAGGGCGGCCTTTTTTTCGTCGGCAGTGCGGGCGGCGGCGTAGGAGAGCTCCGCTTCGAGCTTTTCCAAAATGATGCTGGACGATCCGGCCGCCGTGCGTGCGGTGCGGACGGCGGCGAGCGCCTCAGCGGGCTTGTTCATCCGAGAGAGCGCGGCGGCAAGGCCGTAGCTGGCCGCAGCTTTTTCCCGTCCTGTTGCGCGGCCGGCCTCTTCGCGAAAGAAGCGGGTGAGCTTGAGCCACCCGTCGTAGGTCGTTTCCTGCAGGACGCGGGCTCGGGCGCGCACGAGGTAGAAGTCAAGGCTTGAGGCAACCGCCGTGCGCTTTACGGACCGAGAGCGGTTTTGCATGTCGCTCATGCGCTCAGAAGACAACGGATGGGTGGACAAGAAGGCGGTTACATCGTTTTCGTAGTAGCGGTTTTCTTTGGCAAGCCGCCCAAAGAAGTCTTCCATGCCCTTGGGGTCAAAGCCAGCGTTCACTAGGCGCGCAAACCCCGTGCGGTCGGCTTCGCGCTCAGCGTCGCGGGAGAATTTCAACTGCTTTTGCAAGAGGGCGCCCTGCGTGCCCATGGCGATGGCGACCGCCGCGTCGCCCCCGGAGCTGCCGCCCGCCTTCGCGGCGAGCACCGCCAGAAGGATGGATCCCAGCGTAATCGCCAGCGAATCGCTCCCTTCGTTGATCATGCGGGCGATGTGGCGCTGCGCGACGTGCCCGATTTCGTGGCCCATGACGCCCGCGAGCTCGCTTTCAGTTTGCGCGGCGCACAGAAGCCCCGTGTGCACGGCGATGAAGCCGCCGGGCATGGCGAAGGCGTTGAGCGTCCGATCCCTCAGGGGAAAGAAAAAGAAGTGAAAGGGCGGAACGGAGCCGGCGGCGACAAGCCGCCAGCCAAGGCGATTGAGGTAGTCCGTGATTTCGGGGTCGGCGAGGTAGTCCTTGTCGCTGCGGACTTCCTTCATGAGCGCTTCGCCGATGTCGCGCTCGTCCTGCAGCGACAGATCCGCCCCCGCCACCGTGCCCAGACTTGGCAGATTGAGGTCCGGCAGGGGCTTGGCGGTTCCGGCCGCTGAGCCCGCGGGCGCCGCGCCCGCTTGGGCGGCGAGAAAGAAAAGGGCGGTGGCGCAGGCCGTGAACCGCTTCAAGTGGGTGAGAAGCATGGAGCGAGAAAGACGCCCTTTTGGGGGCGGCAGGGTTGTCGTGCCGCTATCATAGCGGCGGCAGTGTCCGCGTCCCGTCGCGGCAACACTTCGGAACGATTTCATCAGCAAGAACAGGGAGAATCAGGGATGGCGGAGCTTACGCATTTTGATGCCGCGGGGCATGCCCATATGGTGGACGTCGGCGCCAAGGCTGACACCAAGCGTCTGGCGCGCGCCGCAGGGCGCATTCGCATGAAGCCCGAGACCTTTGCGCTTGTGAAGGCCGGCACGGCCAAGAAGGGCGACGTGATCGGCGTGGCGCGCATTGCGGCCATCATGGCGTCCAAAAAGACGGCGGAGCTCGTCCCTTTGTGCCACCCCATTGCGCTCACGCACGTGGCAGTGGACTTTGACTTGGAGGAGGCGACGAATTCCGTGCGCTGCGTTGCTACCTGCGAGACGCGCGGCCAGACGGGGGTGGAGATGGAGGCCATCACGGCGGTGGAGGTGGGGCTTCTCACGGTTTACGACATGCTGAAGGCGGTGGATCGCTTCATGGTGATTGGCGACATCCAGCTTTTGGAAAAAGATGGGGGCAAGTCCGGCCACTGGCTTGCGGATGCCTCGTAAGGCGCCTTGTTCTGACTAAAATCCGACGAACAGACAAAAAATTTTCGGCGCGGAGGATGCCGTCTCGGTTGACGGCGGCGCCGATGAAAGAAAAATTATGACTGACATCAAGACGACGGAGGCGGCCGGAGCCGCCAAGCCTGTGAATTTCATTCGCACGCTCATTGAGACGGACCTCGCGGAGAACGCTAACCGTCCCAGAAAGTGGTGCGGCCGTCCCGCGCCCTACAGCGTGCAGGAGAAGGAAGGCGTGGAAGACGTGGCGAAGATCCGCACGCGCTTTCCGCCGGAGCCCAACGGCTATCTTCACATCGGCCACGCCAAGAGCATCTGCCTTAATTTCGGCCTTGCCAAGGAGTTCGGCGGCTACTGCCACATGCGCTTTGACGACACGAACCCCGTGAAGGAAGATCAGGAGTACGTGGACGGCATCATGGAGAGCGTCAACTGGCTCGGCTTTGACTGGAAGCACGAGACGGAGACGAACCTTTACTACGCCTCGAACTACTTTGACTGGATGTACGAATTCGCGGAGCACCTGATCAAGACAGGCTACGCGTACGTAGACGAGCAAAGCGCGGACGAGATGCGCGAAAACCGCGGCACCTTGAAGGAGCCCGGCAAGGATTCGTCCTTCCGCAGCCGCTCGCCCGAAGAGAACCTCAGGATTTTCCGCGAGATGAAGGCCGGGAAGCACCCGGAGGGCTCCATGGTCCTGCGCGCGAAGATCGACATGGCTTCGCCCAACATGAATCTGCGAGACCCGGCGATCTACCGCATTCGCTTTGCTGAGCATCAGGCGACCGGAAGCAAGTGGTGCATCTATCCGATGTACACCTTCGCGCATCCGATCGAGGATTCGCTTGAAAACATCACCCACTCCATCTGCACGCTCGAGTTTGAAGACCAGCGCGCCTTCTACGACTGGGCCTTGGAGCGCGTGGTGCCCGTCTTGCGCGCGCCGCAGTTTGAAGAAGCGCGAGCGACGGTCGCCGCCATGGCCGAAGGGCGGGATGAGCGGGCGCTTGCGTTTGCGCGCGCCGCCTTCCATGCCCGCGCGAAGCTCGGACAAAGCGCGCCGGAAGCCGCGATGCGTGAAGTCTTTGACCAGTGGCAGGTCACCGAAGGGCCGGAAAACCTCGCTGATCAGGCGGGGCAGACCTTCTTCCTGCTACTCACGCAGCATGCGGAGAACTTCACGCCCCTTTTGCAGGCGGCGTTGTCGGCGGTGGTGCGAAAGAACTTCTTCCTGCTCTCGCATCAGCACGAATTCAACCGTCTCTGCCTCACCTATGTGGTGCTCAGCAAGCGCAAGCTCATCCAGCTCGTGAACGAAAAGCTCGTGGACGGCTGGGACGATCCCCGCATGCCCACCTTGGTCGGCCTGCGCCGCCGCGGCTACACTCCAGCGTCGATCCGCAACTTTGTGGAAAAGTGCGGCGTCTCCCGTGTGGCGGGCGGCTGGATTGACTACAGCGTTCTGGAGCAGAGCCTTCGAGAGGACCTTGAGTCCGCGGCCGAGCGCCGCATCGGCGTCGTGCGTCCCTTGAAGCTCGTGATCGACAACTATCCCGAAGGCGCGAACGAAACGCTCACGGCGCCGAATCATCCGCAAAAGCCCGAGATGGGGACGCGCGAACTCACCATGAGCCGCGAGCTCTGGATCGAGGAGGATGACTTCGCGGAAGTGCCGCCGAAGGGCTATCGCCGCTTGACGATCCCGGCGGACGGCAGCGAAGCAAAACCTGTGCGTTTGCGCTACGGCTACGTGATCGTGCCTGTGTCCTTTGAAAAGGACGCGTCGGGCAAGGTGACGTGCGTTCACGCGCGCTACCTTCCCGAGACGAAGACGGGAAGCGCGGGGGCGGACTCTGTGAAGACGAAGGCGGCGATCCACTGGCTTGACGCCGCGACGGCGGTGCCTGCGGAGCTGCGTCTTTATGACCGGCTCTTTGCCGAATCCGATCCCGATGCGGCGGAAGACTATCGCACGGCCTTGAATCCGCAGAGCAAGACGGTGGTCCAAGGGTACGTCGAGCCCGCAGCGGCTGCGGCGCCCCGTGACGTGCGCTTCCAGTTCGAGCGCACCGGCTACTTTGTGACGGACCGCGCGGACCACACGGCGCAAAAGCCGGTCTTCAACCTCGCCGTCGGCCTTCGCGACAGCTGGGGCAAGAACGCGAAGTAATTCGCCCTTGGGGGGGTCAGGCGGCCTGTCGGGAAGCGTTCCTGGCGGGCCGTTTTGCCATAGCGGCTGGTTATGGCAGTGAAAGTTACGCCGAAAGAAGGGCGAAAACGCCAGGCGGCGATGCGATAATCGCGCTTCTGCGCCGCTAGAAAAAGAGAGCCGAAAAGAAAAAGCAACGGCGCGTTTCTAAGGAGACAGTCATGCAGTTGAAACGCTTTACGGATCTCGGGCTCCGGGTCTTGTATTACCTTTCGGACAAGACGGACCGTCCCATTGCCATTGCTGAAATTGCCGACGCCCTGCAGTGGAGCCGCAACCATATCGTGAAGGTGGCGCGCTTCATGGTGCAACAGGGCTGGATTACCGCCGTGCGCGGCCGCACCGGGGGGCTTATTCTCGCCAAGCCCGTCGCGGACTACCGCCTGGGCGACGTCTGCCGGACGATGGAGGGGATGGAGTGCATGATTGACTGCCACGAGCCCCCGTGTCCCTTTCTGCCGGCTTGCGGCCTCATTCCCGCATTGGGAAAGGCTCAGAAGGCGTTTTTTGACGAATTGAACAAAATGACGCTGGCCGACGCCGTCGCGAGCCCCGCCATGCAGGAGACGATCATCCGCATTTCGTCGGCGGCAGTTAGGCAGAATGGATGACAGGCGCCGTCGCTGTCTTCCCCTACAATCCTTCGATCGGCGGGGGCGCAGCGCGGTCCGTGCCCCCTCAACCCATCCAAAAAGAAGGAATTGCGGCATGTTTGACACGAAGGAAACGGCCGCCGTCACCGACGGCGAAGTCTGGGGATTCATTGCTCAGGAGATGCAGCGCCAGGAGGCGCACATCGAGATGATTGCGAGCGAGAACTACGCATCTCCGGCCGTCATGTCGGCGCAGGGCAGCCAGCTCACCAACAAATATGCCGAAGGCTATCCCGGCAAGCGCTACTACGGCGGCTGCCAGTACGTGGACGAGGTGGAGAAGATCGCGATCGAGCGCGCGAAGAAGCTCTTTTGCGAGCCCGCAGGCGTTGAGATGGCCGTGAACGTGCAACCGCATTCGGGCGCGCAGGCGAACATGGCGGTCTTCATGGCGTTTCTGGAGCCGGGCGACACCTTCATGGGCATGAGCCTTGCGGACGGCGGCCACCTGAGCCATGGCATGAAGATCAACTTCTCCGGGAAATACTTCAATTGCGTTCCCTATGGCTTGAACGAAGCCGAGGCGATCGACTACGACGAAGTGGAGCGTCTTGCAAAGGAACATCACCCGAAGCTCATTGTTGCGGGCGCGTCGGCCTACTCCTTGAAGATTGACTTCAAGCGCTTTGCCGACATTGCGCACTCCGTGGGCGCGTTGCTGATGGTGGACATGGCGCACTACGCCGGGCTTGTCGCGGCAGGCGTCTATCCCACGCCGTTCGGCCACGCGGACATCGTCACCACGACCACCCACAAGAGCTTGCGCGGCCCCCGCGGCGGCATCATCTTCGTGCGTCTTGATCTCGAAAAGAAGATGAATTCGGCGGTCTTCCCGGGCGTGCAGGGCGGCCCCTTGATGCACGTCGTGGCGGCGAAGGCCGTGGCCCTTGGGGAAGCTCTGAAGCCCGAATTCAAGGCCTACGGCGAACAGGTCCTCAAGAACGCCCAGGCGTTGGCGGAAGAATTGACAAAGCGCGGCCTGCGCATCGTCTCGGGCGGCACGGAAAGCCACGTGATGCTCGTGGACCTGCGCCCGAAGCACATCACAGGGAAGGCGGCAGAGGCGCTGCTGGGCGCCGCGCACCTCACCGTGAACAAGAACGCCATTCACAACGACCCCGAAAAGCCCTTTGTGACGTCAGGCATTCGTCTGGGGACGCCTGCCATGACGACCCGCGGCTTCAAGGAGGCGGAGGTGCGGCAGACGGCGAACCTCATCGCCGACTTGCTGGATGCGCCGGAAGACGCGGCGGTGCTCGCGCGCGTCACGAAGGAAGTTGAGGCGCTCACCGCGAAGTTCCCGGTCTACGGCACGCGCGCGTAGTCCGTCACGAAAAGATCGTGAAAAACGCCGTCCGGGTGCTGTGCTCGGGCGGCGTTTTTACTGATGGGCGGGTGTCAGTCACTTCGCCGCTTCAAAATGGCGGCCAGCACCAGAACGCCAGCTAAAAGCAGCGCCAGCAGTCCGGCTACCGTGATGAAGATGGCGCTGTAGTTCCAATGATGGGCGATGATGCCGAAGACGGGAGGGCAGAGCAGCAGGCCGGTGTAGCTCAGAATCGACACAACGGACGAAGCTTGCGTTGCGGAGAGGTTCGGAAGGCGCCCGGCCAGACTGTAGATCATCGGAACCACGGGGCCGACGCCGAGACCGGCGAGCGCGACGCTCAAGAGCGACAGCGACGGGCCGGAACTGGTGACGAGCAGCAGAAATCCGAGCATGCCGAGCACGACGCCTGAGCAGAGCAGCGGCACCAGCGGGAAGCGGCGTCGCAGGCTGTCGGAGGCGAGGCGGCTCGCGAGCGCGCAGAACGTGAAGACCGCATAGACTGAGGCGGCCGTGCCCTCGGAAGCGCCCTTTTCGGTAAGAAACAGCAGTCCGCCCCAGTCGCCGCAGGCGCCTTCGGACTCGGATGCGAGGAAGGCGAGCAGGCCGCAGAGGATGAGGGGCAGCGACCAAACGGTCTTTTTTCGCGTGGCGTTGTGCGGCTGGGCGTCATCGGGCAGCACAAAGCCGATCGCCCAGAGGATGAGGGGAATCATCACGATCGACGGCGTCGTGTAGTTCACGGCAAGGCCGAAGCCGAGCGAGGCAAAGAATGCGCCAAGGAGCGCGCCCAGACCGCCGCCGAGACAGTAGCCCGCATGGAAAAAGCCCATGACGGGGCGTGCCTGGCGGCGCTCCAGGGCAAGCCCCTGCGCGTTCATGGCGACGTCATTAAAGCCGGTGCAAAGGCCGATCAGTGCGGAGAGCGTGAAGAGGGCGCCGAGGCTGGTTGCAAAAGCTTCAAGCGCGAGCCCCATGAACTGCCCGAGAAGGGCGGGAAGGAGCACGGCCTTCGCGCCGAAGCGCGCGAGGAAACGGCCGGCGACAAGAAGGCCGACGACGGAGCCTGCGCCGAAAAAGAGCAGCACGAATCCGATGTCGCTTTCAAGCGCGCCCGTCTGCGCTTTAAGCGCCGGCAGGCGCGAGGTGAAGAGGCCGTAAACGAGTCCGGGAACGATGAAGTAGACAAGAACCGCGAGCTTGGTTTGAAGAAAGTTTTTCATGGCTTGCTGCAGGACGCCTTCGGGCGTCGGGTTGAATCAAAGCGGGCGGCACTCTAAAGTGTGGGGCAACCCCAGAGTCAAGCAAGGGAAGGAGGCGCCATGCCCCGGCTCATGAAAAACGGCGAATTCGCGGCGTTCTGCCGTACGACAAAGGACACGCTCATCCATTACGACCGCGAGGGGCTCGTGAAGCCTGCGCTCGTCACGCCGGCAGGCTATCGGCTTTACCGGCCTGAGCAGTTTTTTCTTTTTTCCATGGTGTCTCTGCTGCAGCAGGCGGACATGCCGCTTGCGGCCGTGCGCCGGATGCTCGAAGAGCCGGCGCCTGAACGGGTGATGGCGGCGGCACGGGACCGGCAGCAAGCGCTGAGCGAGAAGATCGAGCGGCTGCAGGCGGCCCAGCGGCTCCTCGCCGTGCTCACGGAAGAAGCGGAGCGCGTGCTGGCGATGCCGGAAGGGGCGCTCGTCGTGGAGTCGCGCGACGAAAGGCGGCTGCGCGTCTTTGACCGAGTGAATGTCGGGAATTGGACGGACGAAACGTCGGCCGAGGCTTACGCCGCATGCATTGACTGGGACATAGTGCATTCCGGGGCGGTCGTGCCGCCGTCGGGGGAAATCATTCCGGCGGCGCTCGTGAAGGCGGGACGTTTGGTGCCGCAGGCGGTCTTCACGCGGGAGAACGGCACGGCGCCGTGCGTGGCGGAGGGGCTGGTGCTGAAAACGCTGCCTGCGGGGCGCTGGGCGGTGATGCGGCGGCGTCTCACGGCGATAGAGGCGCCGGAGGCGGCAGCGGACTTTTTAGTGGCGATGAAGGAAGCCGGGTTCGCTGGCGAGGGCGACCTGTACCTTTTTGACGAATTCAATTACCTTTTCCCTGGAAGCGATCCCGAACGGTTTGAGCTCGTCATGACGCAGCGGATCGGTGAAAAAAAAAGGGCGCGCCGCGTCTCGCGAGGGTCGGCGTTCGCCTCTAAAATTCACAAAATGCGTACCGCGCGCCGGCTGTCGGCGCTGCGATCATTGAGAAGGACTGTCCGCCATGCGTTGCCCTTTTTGCAAGGCTCAAGATTCGGCCGTCGTTGACTCCCGCGCGAGCGGCGACGGCTTTTCCATCCGGCGACGCCGCCAGTGTGCGGCGTGCGGCAAGCGTTTCACGACGTTTGAACGGGCGGAGTTGAATCTTCCCGTTGTCGTAAAGCGCAGCGGGGAGCGGCGCGACTATGACCGCGACCGGCTGCGCGCCTCGATGAAGCTTGCGCTGCGGAAGCGGCCGGTGTCGGTGGAGGCGATTGAAGGGGCGCTTGACTCCATTGAACTGAAGCTCATGACGACGGGCGAAAAGGAAGTGGCGAGCTCGCGGATCGGAGACTTCGTTCTCGCTGAATTGAAGAAGTTGGACAGCGTCGCCTACGTGCGCTTTGCGAGCGTGTATTTCAACATTGAAAACCCCGAAGGCTTCAAGAGCCTCGTGCGGGATCTGGAAGAGACGAAGCGACATGGCTGAAAGGATTGAATCGGCGGACGAACACTGGATGCGCGAAGCCCTGCGGGCTTCCGAAGGCGCCCGGCTTATTGCGCCCCCCAACCCGGCGGTGGGCTGCGTCATCGTGAAGGACGGGCGCGAAATCGCCCGAGGCTTTACGCAGGCGCCGGGAAGCGCGCATGCGGAAGTTCAGGCGTTGAACGCCGCGGCGGCCGCGGGGGAAAGCGTCGTCGGGGCCACGGTTTACGTGACGCTCGAACCCTGCTCGCACTACGGCCGCACGCCCCCTTGCGCCCTGCGCCTTGTGAAGGAAAAGGTGGGACGGGTTGTCGCCGCGGTGACGGATCCCAATCCCCTTGTCGCGGGAAAGGGCCTTGCGATCCTGCGGGATGCGGGGATCGAAGTGGTGTCGGGCGTCTGCGAGGCGGAGGCGGTGGAGTCAAACATCGGTTTTCTCACGCGCATGAAGCGCGGCACGCCCTGGGTGAGAATGAAGCTGGCGGCGAGCCTTGACGGCCGCACGGCCTTGGAAAACGGCGCGAGCCGCTGGATCACGGGCGAAGCCAGCCGTGAGGACGGTCGCCTTCTGCGCGCCTATTCTCAAGGCATTCTCACGGGCGTTGGCACGGTGAAGGCTGATGACCCGCAGATGAACGTGCGGTTGCCGGGCGACTGGAAGGATCCCCCGAAATTCGTGTGTGATGCGAAGGCCTCGATGCCGCCGGCGTCAAAAATCCTCTCGGGCGCGCCCTGCACGGTGTACGTGGGGGCCGAGGCGCCGCAGGAAAAGCGCGCTGCGTTGCGAGAAAAGGGCGTCGAAGTCGTGGAGGTGCCTGAAATCGAAGCGGGGCGCCTTGACATGGCGGCGGTTTTAAAGGACATCGGCCGGCGCGAAGTGAACGTGCTGCACGTCGAGGCCGGCGCGAGGCTTTCGGGGGACCTCATCCGCCGAGGGCTTGTGGATGAACTTGTTCTCTACGCCGCGCCCTGCTTCATGGGGCATGGAAAGAAATTGGCGGAGCTTCCGCACTTTGACGCCATGAGCGAAGTGCTGCGCTGGGACATCCGCGACGTCGGCCGCACCGGGAGCGACCTGCGGCTTGTTCTTCGTCCCAAAGTCGGGTAGCCTCTCGCTCCTTGTTTGGTTTTTACTTTTTTTAAGAGGTCAGTCTCATGTTTACCGGAATCATTCAGGCCGTGGGCAAGGTGCGCGAGCCCGAGAAGCTCGGGGATGGCGTGCGTCTTACGATCGTGACGCCCAAGGAATTTCATCTCGAAGAGGTGAAGGTGGGCGACTCCATCGCCTGCAACGGCGCCTGCATGACGGTCACCGGGATTGAAGGAGATTCCTTTCACATTGATGTGAGCGCGGAAAGCCTCTCCAAAACCGTGGGATTGAATACCTTCGGCTTTGTGAATCTTGAGAAGGCGATGCGTCTCGGGGACCGCGTGGACGGGCACCTGGTGAGCGGCCACGTGGACGGCGTGGGGCAGGTCGAAGTGATGGAGCCCGTGGCGGAGAGCTGGCGGCTCGTGATTCTGGCGCCGAAGAAGCTTTCGCCCTACCTTGCCTACAAGGGCAGCGTCACCGTGAACGGCGTTTCGCTCACGGTGAATTCAGTGGAGGACACGGCGGCGGGCTCGCGCATCACGATCAACCTCATTCCGCACACGGTGGAGGTGACGACCTTGAAGAATCTGAAGCCGCAGGACGGCGTGAATCTCGAGATCGACACCATCGCGCGCTATGTGGAGCGCATGATGGCGCTGCGCGAGGATTCGGACGACCTGTTCTGAGGCGGGCAGCTTCGAAATTTGGCGGGGAGAAATGATGTTTTTCTCCGTTAAAATCGAGGCATTCTTCTTATTTTGACCTGCGGGCCGGCTTCTTCGGACGCCGGCTTTTTCTTATGTTGTCAGTTCGATTTCTCTGGGCGGCGGCGCTGGGGGCGGCGATGCTGCCCGCGGCGCAGGCGGCTCTCACGTTTGATGACGCCCGCGCGCTCTACCGCGAGCGCAGCGCGCTACTGAAGGCGGACGCGGCCGAGGTGGAGCGCGCCCGCGCGGCCGCTGATGCGGCGAAGTCCCTCTTCGGCCCCAAGGTGGATATCGCGGGGGTGTACGTCAAGGGGCGAAAGGACATCGAGGTGGACGTTCCTTCCGGATTGCGAACGGCCGCCAACGGCGCCGCGCAGCATCTGCAGCTGCCGGTTTCGATCCCTTCGAGTTTGGGCTACGACTACGACTTCTCCGGCCCCCGCGCCGTGCTGCAGGGCACGTGGGCGCTCTACACGGGCGGCCGGATCACCGCCAAGCAAAACGCTTTGGAAGACGAGGTGCGCGTCGCGCAGGCCGAGCAGGCGGGGCGGTTTGAATCCAAAGACGCCGAATTGGCGCAGCGCTACTGGGGCGTGCAGCTTGCGCGCAGCGTGGCGGACTTGAGAAAGTCGCGGCTGGCGGACGAAGAGGCGCAGGTCGCCAAAGCCAAGCGCTTTGAAAAGAAGGGGCTGATTTCGGGGCTCGAACGGATGTCCGTTGAAGTGTCGCGCGACGCGGCGCGGCGAGAGGCGGCCGCGGCGGAAACGAATGCGCATGTGGCCGAGGCCGAGCTCATGCATGAACTGCGCGAGACGACGCTTCCTGAACTTGCTACGCCCTTGTTTGTGCTCACTGGGGACTTGGGAACGCTTTCGGCGTGGCAAAAGAAGGCGCGTGTGAATTCCCCCCTTTTGAGAAAGACGGACGCGCAGATTGAAGCCGCGGCCGAGGGCGTGCGGGCCGCAAAGGGCGCCTTTCATCCGCAGGTCTTTGCGTTCGGGATGAAGAATCTCGTGAAGCACTACCTGACGCCTGTTGAACCTGACTGGATGGCAGGCATCGGCGTGAAGTTCACGCTCTGGGACACGCAGGATCGAATGAGCGGCGTGGCGGCCGCCAAAGCGCAGGCCGCCAAGGCGCAGGCCGCGCGCGAAGAAACCGACAATCAGCTGATGAGCGCGGTGGAAACGGCCTTTTTGCGCACGACGGAAGCGAGGGACGAATACGACCTCACGGTTTCCACCGTGAACCTTGCGGCGGAAAACCTGAGGCTGCGGGAAAAGAGCTTCGGGGAAGGGCTTTCCACGGCGCTTGACGTGCGGGAAGCGAGGACGCAGCTCACGGGAGCGCAGATTGCGCAGCGCGCCGCCGCCTACAAGTTTGTGGCGGCCTGGGCGATGCTGCACGCCTCGTGCGGGGCGATGGCGGACTTTTCGGCGTCGTTGGGACGCGCCGACCTGATGGCAGTGAAATAGGAAAATGAACTACCGCGACCTTACCAACAGCGGCGTAAAGCCCCGTCGTTCAGGGCGGGGATATAAGCCGCGCAA
>CAVACW010000050.1:0-18985 GCA_963587345.1 uncultured Oscillospiraceae bacterium
GCAATCCAAGACCTGCCATCTGCTCATGAAGCTCTCCAGCAAAAACAACGATTTCAGCGTGCCGGTTCTCATCCTGCTGGTCGGCATCCTGCTCATGATCCTCATGGCTCAGTCCATCACCCGCAGCCAGACGCAGGAGGCCAATGCGCTCGCGGAATTAAACGCCAAGGCTTACTCCGGATACCTTGCTTCGAACATTGAGCGCGGCATCGCCATCACGCATGTGATGGAGCAGGCAGTCATAAGCGGCGGCGGAACGGTCAACGCCTTCTCCACCGTCGCCCGAAACATGATGGCGGACTACGTCCAGAGCATTCAGATGGCGCCCGCGGGCGTGGTGACGGATATCTACCCCGCGCAAGGCAACGAAGGCAGCCTCATCGACCTGATCCATCGCGACGACGAACACGGCGTGACCTCTCGGTACGCCCGGGACCATGACGTCATCATTCTGCAGGGACCGTTTCAGCTCATTCAGGGCGGCTCTGGCATCGCGATCCGCAACCCGGTCTATCTGGAAAAGGACGGCCGCCAGGTCTTCTGGGGTTTTGCGATCGTCATTATCCGCGTCCCCGAGATCTTCTCCAGTACGCTCGACGCGCTTTCAAAGTTCGGCTACGCCTACCGGCTTTTGAAGACGGACTTGCCCGAGAACCGCCAGTTCATCCCGGTCTATCGCTCCGAAGCCGCTCTGCCTGCTCACGCTATGGCGTACTCCTTCAAGATTGAAAGCAGCGAGTGGCGGCTCGAGCTGGCGCCGCTCGCGGGCTGGGACAACTCGGACTACGTCTGGAAGAAGACGCTGCCTACGGGGCTCTGCTTTCTCCTCTTGGCCGTCGCCGCCTACTTTGTGGCAAAGCACCGTCGTCTTTTAACCGACAGCAATCGCCGTCGGCTTGAGGACGACGTGCAGGACTTGAAAAACGAGCGCCGGCTCGGTCATCAGGTGCAGGCCTTCGCGGCGGCGATGGGCGTGGAATATCCGGTCGCGATGGACATCGACTATTTAAACGACCGCTACCAGATCATCGAATACGACGGCGCCGTCAACAAAATTACGGACAAGACGGGAACGGTGGCGGAGCTTCTGCAGCTTGGCATCGACACCATTCCTGACGCGGCGCAGGCGGAGGCCTTTCGCCAGCTCTTCAACCGGGAGGCAGTGATCGCTGCCTTCCGTCGGGGAGAGAAGGAGATTTCGTTCAAGCACCGGCAAAAGGGCGACGACGGCAAAGAGCACTGGACGGAGACCAAGGCGGTCTGCATCGAGTGCACGGATAAGACGGTGCATGGCATCGCACTGTCCAAATGCATCGATGACGCCATGCGCAGCGAGGCGCTGCGCGCGGAGGCGGAGAAGGCGAATCAGGCAAAAAGCAGCTTCCTGCTTCGGATGAGCCACGACATCCGCACGCCGCTTAACGGCATCCTCGGCATGATTGACATCGCCGAGCAGTATCAGGATGACAAGGCAAAGCAGGCGGAGTGCCGCACGAAAGCGAAGGAGGCGGCGCAGGTGCTGTTGGAGCTCATCAACGAAGTGCTCGATATGGGAAAGCTGCAGTCGGGCGAAATCGTTCTGGAGCACGCACCCTTCGACTTGAACGACATTGTTCGGAGCGCCTTTGCCGTCGTGCAGCGGCAGGCGGAGCGGCGCGGCATCGAAATCGTGGAGGAGGACTACGACGCGCCCATCACGAAGTTCGTGGGAAGTCCCGTGCACTTGAAGCGCGTCCTTATGAACATCCTCTCCAACGCCGTGAAGTACAACAAGGAGGGCGGCAAGATCTTCCTTTCGCTTCGCGTGGCGCCGATGGACGACAACCGCACGTCGGTCGAATTCAAGTGCCGCGACACGGGGCTCGGGATGACGCCGGAATTTGTGGAGCATCTCTTTGAGCCCTTCACGCAGGAGGCGGCGACGGCCCGCTCGGAATACGGTGGCACGGGGCTGGGCATGGCGATCGCCAAAAGCATTGTGGACAAAATGGGCGGTGCCATCACGGTTCAAAGCGAAAAGGGGGGCGGCAGCACCTTTGATGTCGTCGTGCCCTTGGAGATCGATCACGGCCGCCCCGCGGACCAAGCCGAGGTAGCGTCTGAAGAGACGCCGTCCGTTGAAGGGATGACACTCCTTCTTGCTGAAGACAACGCGCTCAACATGGAGATCGCGAAGTTCGTGCTGGAGCAGGCGGGCGCGAACATCATCGAGGCGAAAAACGGCGCGGAGGCCGTGGAGGCGTTTGCCAAGAGTGTGCCCTTTGCGATCGACGCCGTCCTGATGGACATCATGATGCCGGTGATGGACGGCTACGAGGCCACCGGCAGAATTCGCGCCATGAACCGGCCCGACGCAGCGTCCGTGCCCGTCATCGCCATGACTGCCAACGCCTTTGCCGAGGACCGCATTGCCGCGAAGCAGGCCGGCATGACGGAGCATCTGGCGAAGCCCTTGGACGCTCAGCGCGTGATAAAGACCGTCTGGCAGTGCGTCGGAGGAAGAGCCCGTTAATCTTCTTTGGATTCACGAATCCGGCGGCGAGGAATTTCGCAAGGTGGACGAAACGGGCCACTGATGAAGCTTGATGATTTCAAATCATTCGTTGAACGATTTGGAATGCTCTCACCATAAATATTTTCCCGTTTTTCCGGTTATTGGAACCGCCTCGCGGATTTTCTTTTTGAGAATCTTCTTGCGACTCAGAACGGCGCTGAGGCGATTTTCTTCATGCGACTGGCGGGGTTTCGTTCGTTTTCAATGGGTTCGACGGCGAGGGCGCGGCGTCGGCCGACATTCGGAGGGTGATTGGGCTGCGTCAGCCGCCAGTTCTCAATCCACTTTCGATTGAGAATCGTCCGTCTGACGGTCATTTTCACTTCCAATGGCCCGAACCTTGCCAATTTCCTTTTACCGATCGCCCAAAGAGGTGGTTTTCGGCGCAGGCGGCGGCATGAGACGGTGCCGCTGGTTGTACTTCTACTGGCGAGACTTGGGGTGTTGTAGAAAAGCAACACTTTCGGCTCGAACCTTGCGAATTTCCTGTGGGCCTTTTTCGCTCCTTTAGCTTGGCGGCATCACGTTCACGAAGGAGCAGCAAAATGCTTTCCTCTCAGTACCTCATCCTTGCGATCATCCTGATAACGATTCTCTTCTTCGACAACCATGACCGAGGGTCCCGATGACCGCGGCGGCATCCCGTGAGCGACTGCTTGTCGTCTGCGAGGGCGAAACCGAGGTGGCCTACCTCACCGAAGTCGTTCGGGCGCTGGGCATCAGCGCGGACGTCACCGTCCGGCGGTCTCTGGGAACGGCGCCTCGGCATCTGGCGCGGGCGGCCCGCGAGGCGCTCGCGTGGTCGCAGACGACGCAGGAAGCGCCGTACACGGAAGCCTGGGCGGTTTTCGATCGGGATCATCATCTGTTTTACGAGGCGACGATCCGCGAAGCCGGCATCCTGTCGCCGCCCGTGCGCGTCTGCTGGACGAATCCCTGCCTTGAGTTCTGGTTCTGGCTGCACTACGAGGACGATCTTCGGAAGCTTCCGTTGGACGACGTGGAGACGCTGGAGGACCGCGTATTCGAAATGCCGTGTGCCGACGGCACGGTGGAAGTGATTCGGGCGCTGCGACAGCGCCGCTCCGTGAAGTCGCAGACGATGTTTGCCATCTTCAAGCGCCGCTGTCCGGGCTACGCGAAGGCTCGGTGCCCGCAGGGCATTCTGTCGCGCACAGGGGAGGCGCTTGACCGGCTCAAGGCCGTGGCGCAGTCGACGGATCCGATGCAGATGGGCTCGGCGATGCCGCAGCTTTTGAAGCGCTTTCTTGAGTTGCAGGAGTCGCAAGGAGTCGGGCGCGTTCGCTTCGGCCTGCAGAAAGCCGGCGAGCGGCTCGCGGACGTGACGGAGGACGAGGCAGTGAAGCGGCTCTCCGTGGAGGAGGCGATCGCCGTCGCGGCCGCTGAGCTTCGCCGCATAGACGTTCGGCCGGGGGGGTTCGTGGCGTCGCCCGAAGCCTGGGAGCGGCTGCGACTCTGTCTCACGCGACTTGCGGCGGAGTCGGCCAGCGGCGCTGTGCGCGCCATCGCTGCTGAATCGCTGGCCGCCTACTGCCTCCTGCGGGAGGCGGCGCCCCATGGTAGCTTTCCGCGGACGGAAGCGGCTCGAGTGGCAGGACTCCTTTCTGACCTCAGGCGTCGCTCCGAGGCGCTGATCGACGTTTGGTCGGCCGGCGCGACGGAGGCTGGGGCGGCGGTTTTCAAAAAGACGCTCCATCGGCACGGCATCTTTCGACCGAACGAATTTCGCGCGGCCGTGAAGCGTGCCGTCGCCATCCTGCAGGACAAGCAGCGCTTGTCCGTCAACGAGCTGGAGCGGCTGGAAGCTTTGCGCGAGCTGCTCTCGGGCCTGTGGACCGCCGTGCAGAACGAGCCGGAGGCGGCGCATCTCACGGAAGCGCTGGAGGCGCTCGAAGCTGCGCGAGCGATCGCTGCCGCAGCAGCGCCGCTTTCGCCGGAATCGCAGGCGCACGCCGAAGAGTGTCTGGCCCGCGTCCGGCAGGCTGTACTGGCGTTCTCGCAGCGGAAGGCGCCGACGGAAAAGCCGGAGGCGGTTTCGACAGACGGCGCTTCAGCGGCGTCTGAGCGACAGGAGAAACTGGGCGGATTCTGGCGCAGGCTTCGGGCGCGGCTGGGGGGCTGGCGGCGGCTTTGGTCGCGGTAATCGGCGAATGAAGCAATCGATGTTATTACTCCGGCACACAAACAGTGGCAAAGAGCCCCTTCGGTAAGTGACTGATTTCTCGAGGAATGGTTCCCTTTGCAATGTTACTTTTTGGGTTCTTCATGTTTTGTTTGGAAAAGTTGCGGGCACTTGTGTTAAAACACGCCGCCATTAAGCATGGGTACCTCTCTTGCCATGAAAGCTGACTACGAAAAATTCCCTGAGCTGCCGCCAGGCTGCCATTTCAACCACAACAAGAAAACGGGTGCGACGCAGGTCTATCGGTTGGGAAAAGATCGCACGCCCGGCTGTCAAATGAAGCGGGAGTCCGTGGGGTACATCCGCAATGGCGTCTTTGCGCCGAGCAAGCGATGGCTCATGGCTCAGCAACTCGTTGCGTTGCGGGGCGAAAAGGCGCCGACACAGCTGTCTGCGGTCTCGAAGGTGGCTGAGATAGACGAAAGGAAGCGCTCCATGGCGGAGGCGGTGCATTCTGTGCCTGCAGGTCTTTTGGCGACTACGGCCGTATTGGCGGCGCTCTCGGGCTGTCTTGAAGGAGACCGGCTGGCTGGGTTCCTGACGCGTTGTCGCGATGGCTTGAAAAGCCGCCTTTCAGAAAAGACTATTGATTCGCTGACGCCGGCGCTCATCTGGTGTTTTCTGAGACAGTTGCGATCGGAAGGTTGCGAAGCTTTTCTCTTGAGATTGCTTCGCTCAACGCTGGCGACGATGTCAGCGCGTTCGTCGGACAGCGAATTAGTGTTGAGCTGTGGCGACGAACCGCGGTTTGTAACTCTCTCCGTGATGGCTGGCAAGAAGGCTGAGCCTGGGACAGTCGGTCTTTCGCTTTTGGAAGGCGTCAGGCTTGACGGCAGCGTGGTTTCGGCGGATGCGATGGAAGTCTCGATGGGCTTTGCCGAAGCCGTGCTTCGGGCGAATGCGCACTTTTGCCTGAGGCTCGGCGGCGTTACAGGTCGCGCGCAGGAAGCGGTTCGGCAACTTTTTGAAGCAACGCCCGCCTCGGAGCGCCTCTCCTGCGAGCAGGAAGCGGCGCTCCCCAACGGCCGAACGGAACGACAGCAAATTGAAGTTGTCGCCGGCGTTCGGTTGCCTCGACTGATGACAACGCACTGGGCCGGGCTTGAAGGGGGCTCCGTCATTCGGCAAACGCCATTGCGGCTTCATCGGCGGGGCGGCAATGAGGTGAGGTTCTATTTCACGTCGATGGCTCCGAGTGAGTCAAATTTGGCGGTGATGGCTGAAGTGCTGCGAAGCGGTGAGAGAGACCTTGGCGGCCGGCGGAGGCTTCAGTCATACTATGGTGACAGAGCGCTCCAGAGCGAACCGTCGGACTGGGGCGCTCGCGAGGCGGTGCATCAGCTCGCGAGACAGCTTCTTGAAAACTACGCCCTCGTGCTTTGGAACCAGGGTGAGACGGAGGAGTTGCTGACGGTGGACGCAGTGCAAGCGCGTTGCTGCGATGTTGACGAGGGCTTGCGTTGCATCGGCGCCGCTTTAAGACGCTCCGTCTGACGGCAGGGGATTTCGGCGAGGTTGCCTTAGTCTTTGCCGTCCTTAAATCGAACGCCTCGCAGGGTGCGAAGGATAAAAAAGATTGTTTCGGAACGACTTTTTGAAATCATTTTTTCGCGTAAAAGCCGCGGCGCCTGCGGGTCAGAGATGCCCCGCAGGACGCCGCGGTAGCCTTCTTTTGGCGGGCTTTCGCTCTACTCGAGCTGCATCCGCAGCGCTGTTGCGAGGAATTCCAGCTTGGGTTTGTGCGGGTAGTGCAGCGAGATGAGGCGGCAGGCTTCGGTCTGGGCCGCTTCGAGGAAGTTCTGGCGGCGCTCGCATTCCTCCGGCGTCAGGTCGGATTCCGTCGCGAGGAACGTCAGCACGAGGAGCGCCGGCATGATGGCCTGACGGTCGTCTGCCGTGAGGAGCGGCAGGCAGTCGGACACAAAGTCGTCCACGCACTGCGTGAGCGGCAGCGACAGATCAGCAAACGCCTCGCGCCAGAAAGCCGCGCGGCCGGCTTCGTCCAACGCCGTGAAGCGCTCAAGCCACGAGTCGACAAGTCCGAGGCATTCCTTCTTTTCGTTGGACAGCGACTTGAGGTCGCAGGCGCCATCGCAGCTCAGCCGATCATCGTCCATGCAGCAGCTGAAGTAGTCGGGGCCGTTGTGCGAACACAGCATCGGTTCGAAAAGAGGGGCGCTGGCAAGCCCCAAGGGCGCCATCTGCGGCACGTTGACGATGGCTTCTGCCACCCTCTTTTCCGAGGAGTCGCGCTCCTTCACCAAAAGGAGGTTTGTGCCGGGCGTGAGGAGGCCGTACTCCTGAGCGAGTTTTTCGGCCTCCGTCATCTCCAGGTCCGCGTCCACCTCTGTGCAGGAGGCGCATTGCGCAAAGGCCGCGGCCTGCGCGAGCGCCCGGGCGTCGTTTGCCGTCTGCCAGCCGGCGCCGGTGAGGGCCTGCACTTCCTTGTCGGACAGGAATGTTTCAGGCGCTGCTGAGAGGCGCAGGAGGATCTTCGCGGCGCATCCCGCGTGCAGCACGGCGTCGACGGGCGAATGCCAGAGCACGGCCTCGCGGCGCAGGGCTTGTAAAAGCGGACTCTGTTCAGGGAGATGCGCCGCGTCGCATCGGGCGGCGCCGATGAGGTTTGAGATGACGTCCGTCATGTCTTCGGCGTGCGTCACGAGTCGGCAGAGGCCGCCCGTTGCCTGCGCAATCTGCTGCAAGACCGTTTCGACGCTGTTGTCGCCTACGCCGATGCAAAAGACTGGAGCCGCGCCTTTCACCGCCTTCAGGACGGGTTCGGTGTCCCAGACCTCGCCGTCGGTGATGAGGAGAATGAAGCGGCGGCGATCCGGGGCGGCGTCTGCTGGAATGTCGCGAGCGGTCACGCGGAGAGCCTCGTTTAGTTCCGTGCCGCCCAGATTGGCGTCAATTCGATCGACAACCGGAAGGTACGAGCGGCGCTGAAAGGCCTTCGTGAAGGCGTGCGGGGCGCTGATCGTGCGCTCCGGCGCGGAGCCAAAGCGCGTGAGCGTCACGCAGTCCTCTTCCGTGAGCACGTCGGTGAGGGACGCGAGCGCCTCGCGCACCTTGGCGATGCCGACGCCCGCCATGGAGCCCGAGCAGTCGATGAGAAGGTCGACTTGAAGGGGATGGCGCACGTCGCGCCGCGGCGGCGTGAGGACCAGCATTGCTGCCCAAAGGCAGCTGGCAGAAGGCTCTTTGGCGGTCCAGGCGCCGTTTGCGTCCGGGACGTCGTCAAAGCCCAGCACGAGGTTGCGGTCGGCCGCGGCGCGCGACACTGTGATCGTGAGAACGCCGTCTTTGCGGCTGACGGCCGCGGGATGCGACGGGACGGTCACGGTGCAGTCGGCGAGCAGCCCCTTCACGGTGAAGCGGGCCGTCGCGGGATAGTCGGCTGCGAGGTCAGACGTCACGTGTTCATAAGGCTGCAGGGCGCCTTGCCGGCCGTCCGCTGAGTAGCGGTCGGCAAGGCAAAGCGGAATCGTGGCGCGCACCGTGCCGTTTTGCGGCAACAGAACGGTGAAGAGCGAGATTTCGAGCGTCACTTCGTCGCCGGGCTTCAGATTCCCGAGCGTCACGGTCGCCACGCCGTCCGTGCTCGTTTCAAGCATCATCGGTGCGTCACCCGCCTCTCGGGCGTTTTCGTAACGCGCTTCGGCTTCAGTTTTGAGGAAAGCCTTGGCGACGAGCCGTTCGCCCTCGATCACGGCTGCAAACTCCGTCACGACAGATGCCCAGGCGACGGGAAAGGTGTAGATCGCCTCGATGGCTTGGCTTTGCGTGTTCTTGAACGTCTGCGAGAGCGTCCAGCGCAGCGTCAGTCCGTCCACGGCGCCGGTGACGGCAAGGCGCTTCAAAGGAATGGCATCGTCAGTTTCGCGGTTTTTCAGCATCCACGGCATGGTTCATCTCCGTTGCAGGCTTTGTGACATCGTCACTGTCGTTTTGAGCGTGGCGAAAGGCTTCGAGAGCGTCCTGTGCAAAGCGCCGCAGCGCAGCGGGCGAAAGCGGGGCGCGCATCGGGTCGAGCACGAGTTCAAGCCCGGGCGCGAGCCGCAGGTGCGTTCGCGTCGAAATGGCGGGCGAGGCCGCCTCGCGGTCCGCCTCCGCCTCCGCTTCGGCTGCGGCAGGCGAGAGCGCTCGTCGCACGGCTTCAAGCGACAGTCCTTTCTCCGTAAGGCGTCGGATTCTCAAGAGCGTTTCCAAGTGCCGGTCGTCGTACCAGGCGCCGCGGCGGTTGCCGTTCGGACGCGGCACGAGCTCCATCTGGATGTAGAAGCGGATCGTGCGCGGCGCGACGCCGGACAACTGGGCGAGCTGGTCAAACGAAAAGCGGGAAGCGGCGGTTTCCATAGAAGCCTCACGGGGAGGAGCCTCTTATCGGCTCCCAACGGAATGATATTTATGAACAGCGCAACTGTCAATTAGAGTGTTAAAAATAGATGCCATCGAGCCGCTGGCGGGGCCGACCGGCGGCAGGGCGGATTGTAAGCGCAACGATTTCGGGAACCGTCCGCCGCTTGCTCGCGGCCCGGTCAGGCTTCGTCGCCTGCTTCCGGACAGGCCCAGGGGGCGTCCTCGCCCGTCATGAGATCAAGGAGCTCCGCCTTCGCGTCCTGAATGCGCGGGTTGAGCCGGCTGAGGCATTCGCCTGCGTGCAGGATCCGGAGCGCCGCTCGGGCCGCCTCTTTTGTGACGGCCTCCATGGCCGCGAACTGCGCAAGAAAGACGGAGGTCTGCTGCACGGTCTTTCGGAAGGCCGCAACGTCTTCCGGGGTCTTCACGGGGAGCAACGCCAGACAGTCTGCAAAGCCCAGCGTCAGGCGGGCGGCGGAGTCAAACGGCACGTGCACGTCACGGGGCAAGTCCTGAAAGTCCGCCTGAAAGATCGAAGCCACGCGCCAGGCGCCGCGCGCGAGCAGCTCGTGGTCAAAGGTCGAATAGAGAACGTAGTCTCGGGCGCCGAAGTAGCCGAAGCCCGCCTGACGAAGCTTTTCCTTGATCCAGACTTCGTCGTCCGACCGGTCGAACAGTTCTGTCATTTTCGGCAAGGCGAGCAGCATGCAGGTGCGTGCGACAGCGGGAGCAGGGGCGCCGAGGGGATGGCAGTCAAAGGACTTCATCCAGTGGCCGATGATGAGCACGTCCGTCATGCGCAAAAGGAGCCCAATCGAGGCTTCGTGTGGATGGGCCGCCTTCTCCTCCTGCAACTTGAAGCGGGTGGCGGCGAGAAACGCGCGAAAGAGAAAATGCATGAACCGAAAATTCGACTCGGCGGCGCGGATTCGCTTGGAGACAAAGCGAAGCTCGTCCTCCCAGGCGGAAAGACGGTCGCCGACGTCGATGAGCTGCGTGAGCCGGTCCCCGCGCGCAAAGACGCACGCAAACTCGGCATGATGACGCATGAGCTCAGCTCGCTCAAAAGGCCGCAGTGGCTCGGCCTCCGGGGCGGCTTTTTCGCCCGCCTTCTGGCTGAACGTCGTGAGCTCAATCGTCGGAGCAAAGTTTTCCTTGGCAAACGGCTCGAGTTTGGTGTAGGCCTGATGCAGCGCGCGCTGGTAGTCGCGCCGCCAGCGGCAGGCCTGCGGATGGTCGGAGACGAGGAACTTGATGGCGCGCGCGACAGTGAGGCGCAGCGGGTCTGGCGGTGTTTCATTCAGCTCGTTCGGCTCATCGATGTCAAAAAGTGCGTCCTCGAACCCGACAACGGTCCGCCAGCGCAGCGTCAGCGGCGATCGCTCAACCGCCATGAGCCAGTCAGCTTGCGAGGCGAAGTGTTCGTCCCAGTCGATGTTCACCGCGGCTTCCATGGCGTTGTTGGCCGTGAGAAAGACGCTCACAAAGAGGCCGTTGATGCTGGCAAGGCGCTTCGAATTCGTGAGAAGGTAGAAGGAGAGTCCGGCGGCGCGTCGCGGGTCGTAGTGAAAAGGAAACGGGCTGATGCCGAGCCAGTCGTCAGGTGTTTCGAACTCAATGCAGCGCCGCTGCATGGACCAGGCGATGAGGTTGGTGGCGTGTTGCATGCGCTCAAAGCGCTCGGCCTCAGTCGCGGGCTCTTCAAAGAGAGTCCGAAGGTTCTGTGACTCCTTTCGATCGCTGACCAGGTAGGTGATGCGTGAGCCGAACAAGCTGTTCAGGGCAAGCCCCTCAATCATGCCCGGCTGCTCCGTGACGAAATGATTGAGAAGGTGGATGTTGGCGTTGAGCGAGAGGTCAGACTCCAGCCGCTTGCGCCGGATGCTGTCAATCGGCATGTTCGCCTCCTCAGACGGGCAGGTGCTCGCCGCACCAGCCGATCACGATTCGGTCGGATGGCTTGTCGTAGGCAAAGTAGACGCGCAGCGTGAAGCGCAGATTGGCCGCGACGCCGATCTTCAGATGCGAGTCCATGAGGAGCGTCTTGCCGCGGTAGGAGAACTTGCGCCGGTCAGCAAGCGCCGCGGCGCTCATCGTGGTTTCGCTCTCCGTTCGGGCGTACTCTTGAAAGGAGAAGATGCCGGCAACGTCCGCGCCGCTTCGCACGGCGTCCAGGTAGCGCGTCACGAGCCGGGCGAGAAGCGAGAGAAGCCGGTCGCCGCTTGTGAACGTCTGGTCGACTTTGGCGGCGCTTTCGCTCGCGGACGGGAGGATGACCACGCGGTCGGGCGCCGCGGCGGCGATGAGGCGCAGGCATTGCGAGGGCGTGATGCGCGGCTTGCCGCCGCCCGCAAGATCGAGAAGCGCCAGAAGGTCCGGCGGGTTTTCGGCGCTTGCGCCTTGGGCGGCGCTGGAATTCTCCTTCAGAAGGAAGTTCTCTTCTTCGAGCAGGTGGTTGCGCTCCTCGAGCGCCTCAGCGTTCTTGAGCTCCTGCCAGAGGACGTAGTTCTCCTGACGAAGCTTAATGAGCTCGTCCTCGTCGGGATCGGGGGCGCCTTCTTGGATCAACTCGTCCATTCGGTTGATCAGCCGGCGCTCAACATCGGCGGAAGGCGCATCTTTGTAGTGGAGGGACATGGCAAAGCGAAAGGGAAAAAGCCGTGCGCGGCACAGGGAGAATATTCTAGGCGCATTGGGCTGGAAGATTCGGAAAAGCGAAAAACAACATTGAACGGGAATTGCCGGCAAAATAAGATCTGTTATTGCGCGGATGGGTCTCTTGTGAAATGGATATTATTTCAATTTTGGTGTGATTTTATTTTCATGGCTTGATCTGGCCTGCCAATGATTTATTTAATTGTTTTTGCGGCCTCAACCTTGTTGGTGATGTTATGTCTTTTTTTGGGGGACGCAATTTCATGACGCGCTGTCTTGATCAATGACTGCTGATTTGCTTTTTGGATGCACGACATCGACGCTCGTGTTATTGACATGGTGTCTCGACTTGAAAATGATTGGCTTGGAGCGAATGATGATTTCTGTACCTGTTTGACGATGCCGATTGATCACCATTGACCTTTTCTCAATGGGCTGCGCAAATTTTAATTTTGAGTGTCGAGCAAAATGGGGACGTTATTAGTTCCGGCGGCAAGTCTTTTTGCGTCGGGTGGTGGGGCGATTTTTTTAATCTGATTCACCCGCCGGGATAATATCGTTTTCTGGCGACATTTCCGGAAGCTTGTTTTCACTCGCGGCTTTCAGTACAATCGCCCCGTTGAACTTGGGCTTCGGCATCCCGGCGCACAGTCTCCCAAGAGAAGGCGCCATCGGTAAGTCGAAAAGCAGAGAGTACGTCAGGCACTGCTTGCACGTCATTTTTCGACCATCGTCCGGCGAGAGATCCGAGGAGGCCGCAGCTTCTCCCAAAGCGGGAAGCATCGACGCCTCCATAGACGATTTCAAACGGCCGGCCGCTTCTGGCAAGACCCGAAGAGCCTTTGAGGTGAAGCATCGGTTTAACGGGCGGCGATCACAGAATCCCGCCTGGCGCGTCGCCTTTACGGATGGCGAACGCCTTCCTCCGTTCTTTGACAATTGGTGAAGACGCAGCAGCGTCCGATGACCCGCATGAGGTTGGAACTGACTCCCAAGGGCGCCCGTTCCTGTAAAAAATGCCCGCTCAGCAAGCGGCATCCTGCGTCATCGCATCGGTACGGTCTGGCGTGACCGCTCTGCCGTAAAAACGCTGCTGTTTCGGCTTTCGCGCCGCCGGCGAACTACGTTCGTTTGGGTCGCCGCCTGAAGTTCGGACGAGAATTCACTGCATCTGGCAGACTGAATTCACTAAAGTCCTTGAAAACACAGGTGAAAAACACTTCCTGCCGCGGGCAGAGAAGTGGGAAAAAAATCGACCGTTCCGGCCCTAAAAAAGCTGAAATTCCTCACGAGAATCGTCGTGGCGGCTCTCGAATTGTGTCTTGAAAAAGGCCTTTCGACGGAGTCAAGCCCCGAGGATTTCGACGGGGATTTCTGGAGCGTGGGAGGCCGAAAAATTCAAGTTTTGGGGTAAAACGAATCGCCCTGGGCAGGAGTGTTGTTGTCTCTAAAATCTGCTGATCCACGCGTCTTCCCGTCCCGTCTTTCTCCGCCTTTTCCCTTCGATTTTCATTCCCGGCAAGCTTTGCTCAAAAGGTCGTCTGGCGTTCCTTGCTTCCAGCCGAGTGCGGCGCCAGGCGCGCCGTCTTAGTCTTTTTGTTGCGGGCTGGGACGGATGCCATCGATAGACGATGTCTATGTCTTGCTGAGGGTGCGGAGTCGGAAGGAGTCTTGGCGGGTTCCCGACCTTGGCGTCGAAGTAGGGCCGTTGAGCTTTCGTGCTGGTTGGTGACAAGTTTCTCCAGGTTGCAACAATCGTATTGCAAAAGGCGGAACGTCGGAGGGGGCGAAGGCGTCAGTCCGATGGCGGGCGCAAGAGGCGCTTCAAGCCAATCGATGCGGTCGATACACCGATGGGATGTCCGATTTTTATTAGATGCTGAGCGGCGGCTGGGGATATTCTAAAAAAAATAGCGACGCGATGGATGAGAAGAAAATATCATTCCATCCATTAACGGCAGACGATGTAAGATCATTCTATCTGGACGATGATTTTCATCAAGCGATGAAGAATTGTCAATTTCATTATGATTTAGAACCATTGTCGAATTTTCAAGGATGTCATGTGAATGAGAGTCTTGGTGTGGAATGTTTTTGCATTATCGACGCAAAATAGTCTTGCGTAAATAATGACGCCGCTTTCTATTTGATTCGGGCTTTCAGTTAAAATAACCATGAAGCCGACGACGGGAAATAGCTCATCAGCAAGCTTTATTCGAAGCAAACGGTGATTCATCGATTTCAGTGCTCAACGCTAAAGTTCGAGCGGAGGTTGCGTCGTCGCGTCTTCGACCTTGAAGTGCATCGCGCCGCAGGACATGGAATGACACCGTCCGATCAAGGGGACAGCGATCGGATAGAATATCGACCGCAATCATTTTCAATGACCGCCGGAAATTAATTCAAGCCAGAATGACGCAACGCAAATAAGCGGCCGCGACGGTTCGCCGTGAAGGCGCGAGCCGCTCGCTGCGTGGCGATTGCCCGCACGCTTGCATCGGCGGCCGGCGTATCCTTTTGCGGCTATGACCCAGACTGCACATCCAATGGACCAGACACCGAGGCTTCTCATCTACTGTGAGGGCGAGACCGAGAAGGCGTACCTTCAGGCACTCGTCGATTCGCTCAAGCTCGCCGACAAGGCGGCCGTGCGCAAGACGTCGGCTTGCGATCCGCTGTCGCTGCTTTCTGCGGCGTACAAGGAATTCGCCTGGGCGCAGGCGACGGAGGATCGCCCCTTCACCGAGATATGGGTCGTCTTCGATCGAGATCATCACCACACCTACCGCGAGGTGTTCGAGGTCGTGAAGAAGCTTCCGCCTGTGGCACACCTTTGCTGGACGAATCCCTGCATTGAGTTCTGGTTCTGGCTTCACTACTGCGGCGACGCCTCGCAGCTCACGTTCGACGACGTGCAGGAGATAGCCTCTGAGAAGACAGTCGTTGATTTGGGGGACGGTCTCACCG
The DNA here is from genome assembly GCA_963587345.1 of uncultured Oscillospiraceae bacterium. Lineage (GTDB taxonomy): Bacteria > Pseudomonadota > Gammaproteobacteria > Burkholderiales > Burkholderiaceae_F > Duodenibacillus. The sequence continues at coordinate 14,742 of CAVACW010000050.1, forward strand.
AAGAGACAGTGGTGCGCCGGCTGCAGCGGTCGATTCTGCCGGAGACGATGCTCGCACTGTTGAAGAAGCGGCGTCCGGACTACGTTAAGGCGAAGTGCCTGCCGGACCTTATCAGCCGCTCCCAGCAGGCCTGTGAGAACCTCGCGCGCGTAGCGCCCTCCTCGGATCCTCAGCGTCTTGGATCCGCAATGCCCGCCCTGCTAAAGCGCCTCGTGGCGGCAAGCGGCGCCAAGGGGACGCTCGCCGCCTTGGCGGACGAAGCGCCGGCAGTGGTTACGGTCGCCGCAGGCACGGCACCTGCACCCGAACCGCCGCAAGACAAGATGAAGCCAGCCGACGAATGCCGGGCGCTCTTAAAGCGCAGTCTTGAAGACTGGGCCCGTGTCGAGGTGTACCGGGACCAGATTGTTTTGCCGCCTGAAGTGCTGGATCGGGCCGAGATGCTTTTCGAGGCGGTGAAGATGTGCAGCACCGACAAGCTCTCTGTTCACCAGATGGAGAGTCACCTCCATGTGATTGCCAATCTGAGAAAGAACCTCAAGCAGGCGCAACGAAAGGACGTCAAAAAGCAGATGCGCGGCCGGATCAATGCCATCGGCACTATCTATGAGTGGCTCGCCCGGCGTTTCGAATGCGAAGCGATGATCGAGGGTGTGGAGCTCAAGAAGGTGGTGAAGGTGGTGAAGGAGGCGCCGACGACGCTCGCGTCCTCGCTTGAGTCGCCGGTGCAGGAAGCTTCCGCTCCCGTGCAACAATCGGAGCCCGAAGAGGATGCTGCCGTCGAGCCCGACGTTGAGGCAAACAAGGAGGCCGAGTTGTGCGCGGCTGACATTCCGGACGAAGTGGAAACGTCGCTCCTCGAAGCGGCGCTTCCCGGCGTCGAGAGCGGCTGCGACTTCGAAGTTGAGCTGGACGCCATGGAGCTGCCGGGGCTTGATTGCTGCGTCCGCGACATGGACCGGTGTCGGAGAGCGTTTGACGATGTGATGGCGGCGCTTCAAGGGAAGGTGCAGACGCCTTGCACCGCTTCTGATTTAATTCGGCAGGCGATCGCCATTCAGGAGGAGGCGCTGACGGTTCTCGCGTTGGTCACTCAGAATGTCGAGATGCTTTCTGTCGGCTCGGCGGCGTGCGAGTCTGAGCTGCCGATTTTCGAGGAGGATTATTGATGACCAGCATCGGCGGCTGGGTGGTGACCATCGTGGTGCTCTGCGCCGCGGGCTACCTCCTTCTTTATCTCCTCTCCGTCATTCTGACTGGAAGCTCTTTCTCGCGTTCGCGCAAGGGCGGCGTCTACTATGTGCAGCTCTGCGAGGCCTACCGCAAGTACGCCGTTGACGAATTCTGCACAACGCAGACGTATCGTCGGATCAACGAGATGCTTCGCACGGGCGAACTGGAGACGTGCGAGCGGGCGCCCTCCACCAAGATCATCGACTTCCTTGAGTACCTGCGCGCCACGCCCGAGCCGAAGTTCAAGATCTTCATGGATCCGCCGCGGCTTACGAAGGAAAAGAAGATCCTCACGTCGGTGCGCATCTACTGCTACGCTGGCTCGAGGCTCGTGGGACTCGACAACCTCCTTAACTGCCACAACATCGTGGTGGACATGTACGTCAATCGGCATGACTTCAAGCCCATTCGCGACTTCATCGTGAAGATTGACGCCGTTGGCGCGGATCCGACGGTGCGGGAGGAGGATCTGGCTGAAGCGAAGACGTCGGGTGGCAAGAAGCGGCTTTTCGGGCGGTAGCAGTCCCTTTGCCGTGAAGCCGGCAAGGGGAGAGGAGTAATAAAATCAGCGAGCAAGGCAACCTTTCAAGGTACGACGAATTCGGCATGAGAAAAACGCTGGCGATTGGGTGCGAGTCCTTTGCCGACATGATCAAGGACCACCGCTACTATGTGGACAAGACGGGCTTCATCAAGCCGCTGATGGAGTCCGGTAGCTTTGTGCAGGTCATGGTGCGTCCGAGGCGCTTTGGGAAGACGCTCTTCATGGACACCGTCCAAAGCTTTCTCGCCGTGGACCCCAAAAATCCTGGGGCTGCTTCCCGTCAGGCGCAACTTTTTGCCGGGCTCGACATCCTCAAGGACGGGGACTTCTGCTCGAAGTTCATGGGCCAGTTTCCGGTGCTCTTTCTCAGCCTCAAGGACGTCAAGGGATTGAATTTCACGGCGGCCCAGAAAAAGCTGGCTTCGACTCTGTGGCAAGTGGCTGACAGTTATTCGCACCTGATCGAGAGCCCCCGGCTTTCCGACTCCGACAAGACATTTTTGAAGAACTGCGGCACTTGGGAGTACCTGCAGGATTTGTCGAACTTTGAAGCGGCGAGCGTCTTCTTGACGCGCATGGTGCTGATTCTGGCGCGGCACTATGAGCGGCAGGTTGTGCTTCTCATTGACGAGTACGACGTTCCGTTGCAGAAGGCCATGAAGGCCGGTTATTACAAGGACATGCTGTCCTTCATGCAAGGGTTCCTGTCCGTTCTGAAGCCCGGTCCCTTCCTCAGGGTGAACGGCGTTCACGCGTTGCTGAAAGCGGTCCTCACCGGCTGCCTCCGAGTGAGCAAGGCGAGCCTCTTCACGGACGTGAACAACTTTGACGTCAACTCCGTCTGCATTCAGGGGAGTCCGCTCTCGGCAGCCGTGGGCTTTACGGAAGAGGAGGTGAGCGAACTGCTGGATTATTTCGATCTCGCTGCGCAGAAGCCGGTCGTCAAAAGGTGGTACGACGGCTATCGCATTGGGTCGGCAGAGATCTACTGTCCGTGGGACGTCATCCGCTATTGCTCGGATGTTCAGAGCCCAGACATTAATCCGCAGACCTTTGTGCCCGAAAATTACTGGGCTGACACGAGCAGCAACGACGTCATTGAAGAGTTTCTGGGCTTTCTTTCCTCAGAAGACGCCGACCGGATGCAGACGCTGCTCGATGGCGGCGAAATTGAGCTCAAGATTAATGACCAGCTCACCTACGGCGAGATCCAGAAGCACCGCTCCGAAGACTTCTGGACGCTCCTTCTTTTCACGGGCTACCTGACGGTTTCGGCGATTCTGGGGGGCGATCGGTACCGCCTGCGCATACCCAACGCTGAGATTCACGAAACCTTCAATTTGCGGGTGAAGTCCTATTTTTCGGATGGAAACGATGCTTTCGTGCGACGCGGGGAATCCGTCGCCAAAGCTATTTTCGAAGGCGATCCGGAGAGCGTGAAGGAGCGGCTCTCCGTACTGCTGGAAAATTATGTGTCCATTCGAGATGCGGCAACTCGGGCCAAGGCGGAAAACTACTACCACGGGTTCCTGCTGGGACTGCTGAGCAGCACTGGCATGGTGAAGAACATAGAATCGAACCGAGAGGCGGGGGACGGCTACGCTGACTTGTTGTTTACGTCCGCGGGTGCGCGCATCGGCGTAGTGATCGAGATCAAGCACTGCGACGAGGTGAGGGACATGCAGCTCATGTCGCAAAAGGCGCTCGAGCAGATTCGAGAAAAGCGGTATGCCCGAGGCCTTGACGGCTACGGGTGTTCGAGGCTTTTGGGCTATGGTGTTGCATTTTGCCGCAAGGCCTGCGCCGTTTCGGCTGGCGAGCTTGAACCGGCCTGACGCTGCGGGCCGGAGTGTGTGATATCGCGGTCAAGCGACAGCCAAAGCGCCGATCTTCAGGCCTTTGTAGACGATGGCGACGCGCTTCAGGTTCGAGACGCCGCGAAGCGTTGCGCCTTCGGCGTACCGATCCGCCTGCAGGCGTGCTTTTTCGAGCGCCGCGGCCACGGCAGTCTCTTCGGCGGTGCTCGCGAGCTGCTTTACTTCGATCACGTAAGTGGGGAGCGCCTTATTCTCGCGCGGCGTCAAGAGCAGATCCATGAAGCCAGAGTCTTCACCTCGGGATTCACATTCGAGCTCGCCTCGGTAATCGGTGGAGAACCACAGCGTCGCAGAGAACATGGTCTGGAACACTTTTTCGGTGAGCTGCGCATGCATGTGTACGCCGCTGTCTTCGACGAGGCGCTGGTTCGAAAGCTCCAGCCAGGGTTTGGGGTCGCCCTCGGCGAGCGCTTCGTAGGCTTCATCAAATTCCTCATGGTCGAAGCGGTATTTGGGCGCCCGCAGAATATGCTTGAAGAAGTACTCGAAAAACTGGATGCCGATGGCGCGATTGGGGACGACGAGGTGTTTCCAGTCGCCGGGAGCGAACGTGAGAAAGCCCATGTAGTAGAGGGCGGACAGTACGCTAT
>CAVACW010000051.1:0-18160 GCA_963587345.1 uncultured Oscillospiraceae bacterium
TCTCAGTATCAGACCGCTGCTTCGCCGGTTTCACCTGTGCGAATGCGGATCACCTGCTCGACTTCGGTCACAAAGATCTTTCCATCACCAATTTTCCCTGTGCGAGCGCTCTTTTGAATGGCTTCCAGACAGCGTTCAACCAAGTCATCCGCCACCACCGCTTCAATTTTCACCTTGGGCAGGAAGTCCACGACATATTCCGCTCCGCGATAAAGCTCCGTGTGCCCCTTCTGGCGTCCGAACCCCTTCACCTCAGAAACCGTCAGTCCGTTGACGCCGATGTCCGCAAGCGCTTCACGCACCTCATCGAGCTTGAAGGGCTTCACAATAGCTGTTACCAACTTCATAATTGACTCCGTTGTTTTGATTTCAATAGCGCGACGTCACAGGGAACCGCCAGTCTCGTCCGAAAGCGAGCCGTGACACCTTGGGGCCGATTGGACTTTGCCGCCGCTTGTATTCGTTGCGATGAACAAGACGAACGATGCGCTCCCCCGTCTCCGCGGAGCAGCCAGCGGCCCGCGCCGCCGCTTCGACCGACTGTTTTCCTTCGATATAGGCACGAAGGAAAGCATCCAGCACGGCATACTCGGGCAAGCTTTCCTGATCGAGCTGCCCCTCCCTTAGTTCGGCGGAAGGCGGCCGCGTGATGATGCTTTCAGGAATCATCTCTCGCCCCGCCTTGCGATTGATCACACGGGCAAGCTCCCAAACCTGCGTCTTGTAGAGATCCTTGATGACGGCAAAAGCGCCTGCCGTATCACCATAAAGCGTCGAGTAGCCCACGGCTGTCTCCGACTTATTGCCAGTCGTCAGCACAAGGCTTCCAAATTTATTGGAGTACGCCATGAGGAGCGTACCGCGGATTCGCGCCTGCAGATTCTCTTCCGCCACGCTCCAAGGCCATCCGGCGAAATCTTCCGCCAAACGATCACTAAAAGCATCAAAAAGTTGTTCGATAGGCCGCACGACGTAACGAATGCCAAGATTGTCCGCAAGCCTTTCTGCTTCCGTAAGACTCAAATCGGCCGTAAATCGCGTCGGCATCATGACGGCCAGCACATTCTCCGCTCCCAACGCCTTGGCGGCTATCGCTGCCACCACCGCGCTGTCTATGCCGCCCGAAAGCCCGAGCACCGTCTGCTTGAATCCGTTCTTGACAACGTAATCACGAGTGGCCAGCGTGAGCGCCTCCAAAAGCTCATCCGATTCGGTCACCGCTGTCTGCGCCAGCGCGGATCCGCGCAGTAGCACACCAGCGTCCAACACCGACAGCGCCTCTTCAAAGCGCTTCTGACGAAAAACAACACGGCCATTCTTGTCAGAGGCAAAGCTGCCGCCGTCAAAAACAAGTTCGTCCTGTCCGCCAACGCAGTTCACATAACAAAGCGGGAGCCCTGCCGCCTTGGCGTTGCAGATGACCACATTTTCCCGCACCGAGGCCTTGCCTATCTCATAGGGGCTTGCATTGATGGACACCAGCAGTTGCGCACCGGCTTGTGAAGCGCTTTTCGCTACATCGGGGTACCAAAGGTCTTCGCAAATGCAAAGCCCCACGCGAATTCCCTTCACCTCAACAACGCGCGGGCACTGGCCCCCTTCAAACACGCGATCCTCGTCAAAAACGCCGTACTCCGGAAGGTGCTGCTTTTCATAGGTTGCCGCAATGCATCCGTTTCGCAAAAGACAGGCGACATTGGTGCGCCGCCCTTCGGCACTGATCTTGACATTTCCAACAATAACCGGAATCGCCTCCTCCGCCTTGAGCTTTGCAGCAAGATTCTCCATCGTCCTTGCCGCCCGCAGGCAAAAATCCTGCCTTAATAGCCAGTCCTCCGCTGGGTAGCCCACGAGACTCATTTCTGGCGTGATGAGCATGTCCGCACCCTGCTCCTTGGCTTTTCGTGCGGCTTCCAAGATTTTTCCGGCATTGCCGGCAAAATCCCCTACAACGGGGTTCATTTGAAAAAAAGCGAGCCGCAGAGAGGGCGGCTTTTCTAGTGAAGGCATCATCGTCAAAAAGCTGTCAAGGAAATTTGCGAAACTTTACCTGTTTCACACCGAAAAAGAAAAGGCCCGGACAGACGACATCACAGCGCCGCAGTCCGAGCCCCCAGCTTTCCGCGTCAGTTACGCCTTGGCGTCATAGGCCGCTTTGCCGGCCATGATGAGCTTCTGCGCGTCTTCCACACTCTTCCAGTTGTTGAGCTTCACCCACTTGCCCTTTTCAAGGTCCTTGTAGTGCTCAAAGAAATGACGAATCTGGTTCAACTGATCCTGAGGCACGTCATCCACCGACTTCCAGTCAGCGTAGCGCTGGCAAAGCTTCGTCACAGGCACTGCAAGCACCTTCCAGTCAATGCCGCCCTCGTCTTCCATTTCGAGAACGCAGATGGGACGGCAGCGAATGACGGCGCCCGCCAGAATCGGGAACGGCGTAATGACGCACACGTCCACCGGATCACCGTCATCGGCAATCGTCTGAGGAATATAGCCGTAGTTCACGGGATAGCGCATGCCGGTGCCGACAAAGCGATCCACGCAGAGAACTCCCGTTTCCTTGTCCACTTCGTACTTGATGGGATCGGAATCCGCGGGGATTTCGATGATGACGTTGAAGTCGTTCGGCAGATCCTTGCCGGCATTCACTTGGGAAAGACCCATTTTCTTCACTCTTATCAAAAAGACGCCGTCGGAAGCCATCTGGCCCTTCTGGCTAGGGTTATCAATTCGGACAAATGTTAAAGCAGAGACGCCAGCCCCCTGGCCGTCCGTTCGACGCCACTGCCGAAATTCCCTATCAGGCGACAAGCTTCTGCAAAACTTCCACCAAAAGATCCGCTTCCGTCGAAGGATTCAATTCCCCCGTTGCCACCGCATCCGCCCGCGCTCTCCGAGCACGCTTCATCGCTTCCGGCAACCGGTCTCGAAGCGCTCGCCACGCCGTCGGGTCGCTTTTTTTGTAGCCGGGCCAATGACGCTTCAGCGCTCTCTCAACGCAGTCCCCTGCTGATCGGTTTCCTTCCGCCTCAAAGGAAGCACGTGTGTATTCATAATGAAGCAGATACCAGTATTCAAACGACGGATAGGAACATATGGCCAAAAAATTGCGCTTCTTCAATCTGACTACGGCAGCCAGCGTTTTATCAAACGTCGAATGCTTGTCCCGATCCATCACGCAGTAAACCGCATCGTACGGACTTCCTCGTCGCAATTCTTCGTCTGCCAGTTCTCGCGCATACGCCAGCACCTTGTCCGGTGTCGGTCCGTCCGGATTGTGGGTCACCTTCACGCCGCGGCCGAGCTGAAGCTCCTGAACGCAAGCCCTGAAATAAAAGACTTCCGTCTTTTCTCCTTCTGTCACAATGAGCACCTTGCCCGCCGGTGCGCGACAAGCTCGACGACGCGCAAAAGAACGCACTTCACCGTTTTTTGTCATCGTCCAAGCTCCGCAACGGGCGTAGCTCCGTATCGTCCGTCCAGATACATGGCTTCAAAATTCTCTCCCCCCGTTTTCAACGGCTGAAAATCACTCAACGGGTACAGTTCTGACGCCTGTGTTTCAGGATTACGCTCAACAAACCACACCTGCTCCCTTTCAAGGAGCTTTGGATCACTCAAATAGGTAGTGTTGTGTGTCGTAAACAGAAGCTGTGAGGCTCGGCTGTTTTTTTCGTACCACTTCAACAAATACTTGAAAAGCACTGGATGCAAATGGCTGTCCAATTCATCTGCCACCAGCGTTACGCCAACTTCAGCCGCATAAAGAAACGGCGCCGCCAGCGCGAACATCTTCTGCGTCCCCGTGGATTCCTGATCCAAAGAAAAGTCCACTCGCTCCTTCCTATCATCCTCGTGATAGGAGCGCATTTCCGTTGCAACTTCGCCCCCAGTTGATTCAATCATCTGCCGAAGCGACTCTGGCACATGACTTAGAGCTGATGCCTTTTTCCTTAATGCCGCACTTTTTATCGTCCGATCCGCTTTCTGGAGAAAAGCGAGTATGTCAGCGCGCTTCTCTTCCTGCGACACCCACAGTTGCAAGGTGACGTCTTTTGAAATTTCTGCTGTCGGCAAAATGATCAGTCGATTCTGCATCCATTCCGCTACCGGCTTCAGCTGCTCACTGTTTAACTGCACCGCAGTCGACAAAAAAAGCGCGTTGTCTCGCGTCGACTCCTTCCAAAGCTGCTTGCTGCCTTTTAGCTGCCGCCCGAACGTCCAATCAAACCGATTGTTTTCATTGAGCACTCGGTCAAACCAAAGCTGCTCCTTGCCTTTGGGAAATGCACAAAGCCGCTCAGAAACTACTTTCTGTCGCGTCGCCGCAAAAGCGTAGTTATACCGACAGCCCTGATGAACAAACTCAACCTCGAATTCCGTCGGCTGGCTTCTCTGCTGATGATTCAGTTCAAACGGCTCCACGGGAAGAAACTCGCCCAGCGTCGTTTCTTTGGCCGAAAGCGTCACCATGTTCTTGAAAACGGCAAGCGCTCGAATCAGATTCGACTTTCCTCCTGCATTGGGCCCGTATACAGCCATGAGCTTCCAGCACCTTCCGGACGACGAGTGAATTTGCCGCTGAGAATCGGCTTCGCGCGATCGGGAAAGAAACGACAGCGTCTGCTCCTCTCCAAACGAACGAAAATTTCCTACGCGAAATCCGATCAGCATGACTTTTTTCTCTGAACAAATGGTTTCAGGCGCGAGGCAACGTCACGCCGACCTGCCCCTGATACTTTCCCTTGCGGTCCTTGTAGCTCGTCTCACAGTCTTCGTCCCCCTCAAAGAAGAGAACCTGAGCGCACCCCTCGTTGGCATAAATCTTCGCAGGAAGCGGCGTCGTATTTGAAAATTCGAGCGTCACGTACCCTTCCCACTCAGGCTCAAACGGCGTGACATTCACGATGATGCCGCAACGAGCGTAAGTGGACTTTCCCAGACAGACCGTCAAGACGTTCCTCGGAATGCGGAAGTACTCCACCGTGCGCGCCAGTGCAAAGGAATTCGGAGGAATGATGCACACGTCGCTCACCACGTCCACAAAGGACGCAGTGTCGAAATTCTTTGGATCCACGATCGTGGAATTGATGTTCGTGAAAACCTTGAATTCGTTGGCGCACCGGATGTCGTAGCCATAGGAGGACGTCCCATAGCTCACAATCTTCCGATCATCCACGTACCGCACCTGATTAGGCTCGAAGGGCTCGATCATGCCCCTTTCCTTCGCCATGCGGCGGATCCACTTGTCCGACTTGATGCTCATGATCTGTTCTACTGATTGGCGTCAGGCGGAAGCATCCGCTCCGGCGCGGGAAGTCTTGTCAAACTGGATATTGTACAGGCGGGCGTAGGCGCCGTCTTTGGCCAGAAGCTCCTCATGTCGCCCAACTTCAACGATTCGGCCATTGTTCATCACCACGATCTTGTCCGCCCCCAAAATAGTCGACAGACGGTGCGCCACTACAAACGTCGTACGCCCCTTCATGAGTTCATCGAGCGACGTTTGAATGTACTTCTCACTTTCCGTATCCAAAGCGCTCGTCGCCTCATCAAGCAACAAAATCGGTGCATCCTTCAACAGCGCCCGAGCAATGGAAATGCGCTGCTTCTGTCCGCCGGAAAGCAACTTTCCGCCCTGCCCCACCGGCGAATCCAGCCCTTTAGCCATTTGATCCGCAAAAGCGGTCACATTGGCCGCTTCCGCCGCCTTGCGAATGGCTTCCTGCGTCGCACCGGCCCGGCCATAGCCGATGTTTTCTGCGATCGTCCCGTCAAACAGCATTACGTCCTGACTCACGAGCGCAATCTGGCTTCTCAAACTCTTTAAAGTCGCCTGCGACTGCGCCACCTCGTCAAAATAAATTTCGCCACTCGTAGGCTTGAGAAAGCGGGCAATGAGATTGATCATGGTCGTCTTTCCCGCTCCTGACGCTCCGACAAACGCCACCGTCTCCCCTGACTTCACCTCGAGCGTGATGTCGTCCACCGCCTTCCGGCCATCTTGACCATATTGGTGAGATACATGGTCGAAGCGAACTCTGCCCTGAATGCGATGAAGCTCAATACTTCCTCCCACACCTTCCATTGGCTGGTCCATCACTTCGAACAAACTGTCCGCCGCCGCCGTCATTTTGGCAATGGAACCATTTAATGCCGCGAGCTTCTTCAACGGATTGGTCAAAAGAAGGAGCGCCGTCAAGAAGGTAATGAATTCCCCCAGCGTCAACATGCCGTTATGAGACTGAACAAGCGCAATCACCACCACGATTGACACCGAACTCATCGTCATAAACTGGATCATGGGCGTTCCTGCTGCCGCCACGGCTTGCTGCTTCAAGGCAAGCTTGTATAAGTCACCGTTGACTGATTCAAAGCGCTGATGCGCCCGTGCGTAGCCGTCATAGGCCTTTACTATTCGCTGCCCTTCGTAAGATTCCAGCACCGTGCTCATCATGTTGCCCATGCCAGTCTGAGAAAGCGACGCATATTTCTTCGTTTTCTTGCTGACCCAGCGAATAATCACCGCCACCACTGGCGCAATGAGGAGCGTCACGAAAGTGAGCTTCCAGTCGTAGTAAAGCAAAACACAGATCAACGCCACCACTTGCAAGGAGTCTCTGACGATGGTGATGAGAATCTGCGCCGAGCTGCTCAACGCCGCATTAGCCTCGTTAATGTATTTTGACATTACGATGCCAGACGTGTACTTTTGGTACGTCTCATAGGGCCACGCCATCTCCCGATCAAACATCTGCAACCGCAATTTCAACAACACTTTCTGCGTCACCAGCTGCAACAAATACGAACTGCCGAATGTTGAGCAACCGTGAATCAGTGAAATCCCGATGAGGCAGGCTGGGGACCAATAAAGCCAGGCGCTGTTCCGCTCATAAAAGCCGTTGTCAGTCAACTTTCCCAAAAGGAGAGCAATAACGGATGAGGAGCCAGCCGTCACCAGCATGAAGAATATCGCCCCCAGAATGATTCTGACGTGCGGCACCAAATAATTGAACAGTCTCGCAAGCTGCTGCGGCAATTTCTTCAAAATGCCCTTTTGCCATCCATACGGCGGCAACGGCAAATCCGTGTCCACTCGAGACTCATTCGGCAGTTCAATGTCCATGGGAAGACCCAGTCACAGTCTGAAAACACGCCGCCATTGTACGGAAAGTCAAAGATAGTCGAAGCGCCCCGTTATAATCAGTCACAGATTGATCCGGCCGCTGTCAACAGCGGTTCGCAACCGGTTTTTCTTTCGCCTATTGATGTTCTTTTTACTGCCATGCCCACTATTCTTTGTCGTCTGCCCAACCATGTGGGCGACTGTTGCATGTGCCTCCCTGCCCTTCGCCTTCTGGAAGCAAGCGGCTACACACCAGCTCTAGTCGGCAAGCGCTGGGCCGAAGACCTCATGGCCGGCATGGGATGGCGCTTTGATCCCATTACAGGGCATGTCACTGAAGACGTAAAGCGCATTCGCTACCTCGTTCAAAACGCTGGGGCGCAGAAAGGCCTTCTCTTTCCGAATTCTCTCGGTTCTGCACTGCTCTTCAAATTCGGCGCCATTGAAAGCGCGGGGCTTACGACCGACTGTCGCAGTCTTCTTCTTTCCGTGAAAATTCCAGAACCGCCGAAGTGTCATGAAACGGAGCGATTCTTTCATATGACCCACGAAGCGATCAAAGCCTGGGGCGGCACGCCCGCCTGGGACAAGGTGCCCAAGAGCCTTGGCCTGCAGCTTCTGACGCGCCACGAAGCCGCCGCCAAGAACCTGATGGCAAAGTACGGCATCCCCAAGCGGTACGCCGTTCTGGCTCCCGTAGCCCGCGGTCTTCAAGACGGCCAGAACAAGAGCTGGGCTCACTTCAATAACCTTGTCGAGCCTCTTAAGGCGATGGGCCTCGCCCCCATCGTCTTTCCCAACAAGGAAGAAGCGGAGGCCGCTCATCGCGCCTGTCCCGACGCCGCCATCTTTGAACCAACGACGCTCGGCAATTTCGCCGCCATTTGCAGGCACGCCGAACTCGTCATCGCCAACGATTCCGGCGTAAGCCACATTGCCGCCGCGGTCGGCGTCAAGAGCCTCACTATCATCGGCGTCACGGATCCTGTGCGCACGTCGCCCTGGAGCACTTCATCGGTCTTGATTGGACAAAAGGGCCGCTGGCCAGAACCTGCCGAAGTCGTTGCCGCCATCCGCCGAATAATCGACTGATTTTCATGACGAAACCTTTGCTTTCCGCTGTTGTTCTCACAAAAAACAGCGAGCGCACCCTGCGTGTCTGTCTAGAATCCGTAGCCTTTGCCAATGAAATTCTGGTCATCGATGACAACAGCGTCGATTCGACGCCCGACATTGCCTCCTCCTGCGGCGCCCGCGTCATTACGCATGCCATGGCTGGCGACTTTTCTCACCAGCGCAATTTCGCCATCGGCGAATCACGGGGAGACTGGGTGCTCTTCATCGATTCCGATGAAGTCGTATCGAGCGACCTCAAAACCAGCATTGAGTCCGCTCTAGAAGAGGGAACTCCGATTGCCGGCCGGTTCACGCGAGTGAACCGCTTTCCTCACTACCAGATCACGCACGGCTCCATGCGAAGCGACACGGTGACAAGGCTTTTCCCTAAAGAAGGGTTGCGTTCGGAAGGCCGGGTGCATGAAAAGCTTCTCAGTCCCTGTGCGCCCCGACTTCTAACCGGACCGCTCTATCACACCCCCTACGCCGACTGGAGCGCCACCATCCGAAAACTCGATCAATACACGACTTGTCTGGCTCAGCAACAGTTTGATCAAGGAAAAGCAACCAGTTTTTTCTCTGGTGTCCTCATCAAGCCCTCTTGGGCCTTTCTAAAGGTGTATCTCATCAACCGCGGCTTTCTTGATGGAAAAATGGGACTGATGTTTGCCATTCACCACGCGTACTACACTTTCATGAAATACGCGAAATATCATCTCATTGCCCATAGCGGGGGAACGTTCTGATGCCCGGTCTTATTTCAGTTGTCGTCACCACTTACAACTGGCCGGAAGCGCTCACGCTTGCGCTCGCTTCGCTTGCCGAACAATCAGACGTCCACTATGAAGTCATCGTCGCAGACGACGGCTCCCGCCCCTCCACCCAATTGCTAGTGCATGAATGGCAGAAGAAATTCCCCGTCCCCCTCAACTACGTCTGGCAAAACGATCAAGGTTTCCGCGCCGCCCGCGTGCGAAATAAAGCCGTATCAATCGCCGCAGGCGACTATCTCATCCTCATGGACGGCGATTGTTTTGTTCGTCAGGACTTTGTGAGCGAACATCGACGCCTGTCGCAGGAAAACTGCCTTGTCTCCGGTCAACGCATCCTTCTGTCTCCGGAATTCACGCAATCCTGCATTGACTCTCAGGACATCCACTGGCGAAATCGCTTTGCCTCCGTCTTTCGGCTGACGCGAGAAGAGAAATTGAACCGCTCTCTCCCCGCGCTCCGACTGCCCATTGACTGGTATCGCCTCAAGCGACCTCAGCACTGGCAATGGGTGCGAACCTGCAACTGTGCATTATTCAAAAAAGATTACCTCGCCATCGGCGGTCAAGATGAAATCTACGAAGGCTGGGGATACGAAGACTCTGACATGGCCATTCGTTTCATCAATAACGGCGGTTCCATCAAGTGGGGCGCCTACAGCTCTCCTTGCTTCCACCTCTGGCACAAAGAAAACGACCGGTCTACCACCGGAAAAAACTGGGATCGGCTGTTGCAGCTAAAGACATCACAACAAATCATGGCCATTCGCCCCATACAGCCTCACTATGAGAACGAAGTGCCTCTGACTCAGTAGCCGTACTTCGCCTTTGCTACTCCCGCCTGCGCCACCAAATCCTCGGGGAGCGAATCCGTGGGCTTCACCAAAAAGTTCACACTCACCTCTCCCCCACGTCCTTCGGCGCCCACGGTCACCACGCAGACGATGCCCTTTCCCGGCAACGCCTTGTTCTTTTTCAAGAGCTCCATCGCCTTTTTGAGCTGCTCTGCGTCTGAGAGCGCTACAAACAATCGCGCCCGCCGGCGCACGCGGATGTCTTCCAACGTCATCACCTCGTCCGCCATGAAGGACATCTTCTGCCGCATCTCATCAAAACGGCCTCGTCCGGAAAAAACGCCCACCTCTCCCGCCTTCAACGCATGGCGATAGCGGCTCAGCACTTCTTCGCTGTAGATCAGAACATCCATCGACTGTTTTCCGTCGTCGATCATGACCACCGCAAAGCGGCCGCGCTTTCCTTGAATGTAGCGCACGGAGAGGATGATCCCCGCGATGGTTGCGGTCTGCTTCGTGGCGCGCACACCCGACAAAGCTGTCGCGAAGGTGGATACCTCTGCGCGGTAGTAGTCAAAGAGGTTTCCGGAAAAGCAGAACCCAAAGGCATCAATTTCTGCCGTCAGCCGCTGCTTTTCATTCCACGCCGGCGCGTCGATCCAGCTCACAATGCGCTCGGCTTCGCCGTTTTCATCCGCAAAGAGGCTCGCCTGACCGATCGACGCCTTCACGGTCTGCGCCGCCTGCAGGGCCTGCGGGATGTTGGCAAAGTTCTTGCCGCGGTCTTCATCAATGGAGTCCAGGGCGCCAGCGCGAACAAGCTGCTCCAGCACCTTGCGGTTTACGGTCGGCACACGCGCCGCAACGTCAAAAATGTCAAGGAATATCCCGTTCATGCTGCGCTCGTAGAGAATGTCCTCCACGATGTTCTGGCTCATACCCTTGATGGAGCCAAGTCCCATGCGAATCGTATGTTCGTCGGGCACCGTGAAGAACCACTCGCTTACGTTGACGTCGGGCTTTAAAAACTTGACGCCGCATTCTTTGGCGTCCGTGATGAGGGTGTTCATCTTTTCGCCCTGATCCATCACAAGGCAAAGGTTCCCCGCAAAGAAAGGCGCCGGATGATGAACCTTCAAATAGGCGGTCTGCCACGCCACATAGGAATAGGCCGCCGCGTGAGACTTGTTAAAGCCGTAGCCCGCAAACTTTTCCATCAAGTTGAAGATTTCCGTCGCGGTCTTTTCGTCCACGTTGCGCTCAGCCGCCCCCTTCACAAAGACCGCACGCTGCCGCTTCATCTCCTCGACGTTCTTCTTGCCCATGGCGCGGCGCAGCAAGTCAGCGCCGCCCAGCGAATAGCCGCCGATCGCGCGCGCCACCAGCATCACCTGTTCCTGATACACCATGATGCCGAAGGTTTCCGCCAAAATCGGCTCCATGCGCTGATCGAGGTACTCCACCTTCTCGCGCCCGAACTTTCGATCAATGAAGTGCGGAATCTGGTCCATGGGCCCCGGACGGTAAAGAGCGTTCAGAGCGACGAGCTCCTCAAGGCACGACGGCTGCGCCTGCCGCAGCTGGTCGCGCATGCCTTCGGATTCAAACTGGAAGACCGCCCCGGTGTTCCCCGACTGAAAGAGCTTCAGGGTCGCCTCGTCATCCACCGGGATGCGCTCCAATTCAAAATGCTTTCCTGGCGTCAGTCGGTCGATGTACTCCACGGCCTTTGCGAGAATCGTCAAGGTCGTCAAGCCCAGAAAGTCGAACTTCACGAGCCCCACGTTCTCCACGTCCTTCTTGTCGTACTGGCTCACCGTGTTTTCGGGCTTTCCGTCGGCGTTGTAGAGGGGGCAGAAGTCCGTGAGCTTTCCCGGCGCGATCAAGACGCCGCCCGCGTGCATGCCGAGGTTGCGCGTGATGCCTTCCAGCTCCATCGCATATTCCATCAGCCGCTTGTACTCGGGCTTCTCCGACTTCTCCTTGAAGTCGGGATCCATCTCCTTGGCTTTCGCCAAAGTGATGTCCATGCCGGGCTTTTGCGGAATGAGCTTCGCCAAGGCGTCCACTTCGCCATAGCCCATGTTCAAGACGCGCCCCACGTCGCGCACCACGGCCTTGGCGCCCATGGCGCCGAAGGTGACGATCTGGCTCACAGCTTCCTTCCCGTAGACGCGCTTCACGTATTCAATCGTACGGTCGCGGTTGTGCTGGCAGAAGTCCACGTCAAAGTCAGGCATGGAGACGCGTTCAGGGTTCAGGAATCGTTCGAACAGCAGCCCGTAGTGAAGCGGATCCAAGTCTGTAATGCCGAGACAGTAAGCGACAAGCGACCCCGCGCCCGAGCCGCGCCCCGGCCCCACGGGAACGCCGTTGCGCTTGGACCAGTTGATGAAGTCCTGCACGATGAGAAAGTACCCAGGGAACTTCATCTTGATGATGGTGTTGAGCTCGTATTCGAGTCGTTCCATGTATTCGGGGCGCTTCGCGTCCCGCACCTTCTCGTCGGCGTAGAGAAAGGCCAGCCGCTTTTCCAGCCCTTCTTTGGAGAGCTTCACCATGTAGTCGTCAAGACTCATGCCGTCAGGCGTCGGAAAGACGGGAAGCTGCGGCTTCTGCAAAACCCCATCCAGATTACAGCGCTGCGCCACGATGGCGGCGTTTTCAATCGCCTGCGGCAGATCCTTGAAGAGCTCCCGCATCTCGTCTTCCGTCTTGTAGTACTGCTCCGCGGTGTAAAGATGAGGGCGGCGCTTGTCTTCCAGCACGTACCCTTGCGCAATGCAGACGCGCACTTCGTGCGCAGTGAAGTCCGTCTTCTTTAAAAACTGAATGGGATGCGTCGCAACAAGCGGCACTTGGTAGTCAATCGAGAGCTGCACCATGCGGCCCACGAAGACGTCTTCGTTAAACGCCCCGACGCGCTGCACTTCAAAGTAAAGCCGTCCAGGGAAAGCCGCCATGAGCCGCTCAATCGCCGCCTTTCCTTCCGTAGGCGTCTTGCCGGCATTGAGCCGCTCAATGATCCCCAAGGGACCGCCCGAGAGGCAAATGAGCCCCCGACAGTTCTCTTCCGTGAACCACTCAAACTTGAATTCGCCCCGCCCCAAATACTGGTTCTCCATCCAGGCCTTGGACAAGAGCGTGCAAAGCGACAGGTAGCCCGTATGGTTCTGGCAGTAGAGCGTCAGGCGATAGGGCTCGTCGCGCTTTGCCTCGTTCGTCACCCAGATGTCGCATCCCACGATAGGCTTCACGCCGTCAGCCAAAGCATGCGTGAAAAAGCGCAGCCCGCCGAAGATGTTCATATTGTCGGTAATGCCGAGCGCCACATCGCCGCGGCGGGCGGCCTCTTCCAGAATCGGATCCAGACGAACGATGCCGTCCGTGACGGAGTATTCCGAATGAAAGCGCAGATGAACAAACTTGCGGGACATGGCAGGAACAGAAACGGAGATAAAACAAAAAGCCGCCGATGACGACACCGGCGGCCCATGGTTCGTTGAAGCGAACGACTAGTGCTTCAGCGGCTTGAAGCGCAGGCGGTGCGGACGCGTCGCCTCTTCGCCCAGACGCTTCTTCTTGTCGGCTTCGTACTCGTTGTAGTTGCCGTTGAAGAACACCACCTTGCTGTCGCCTTCGAAGGCGAGGATGTGCGTGGCGATTCTATCCAAGAACCAGCGGTCATGCGACGTCACCATGGCGCAGCCCGCAAATTCCAGCAAAGCCTCTTCCAAAGCACGCAGCGTCTCCACATCCAAGTCGTTGGAAGGTTCGTCAAGAAGCAGCACGTTGCCGCCCTTTAAAAGCGTCGCCGCCAAATGCAATCGGCCGCGCTCGCCGCCCGACAAAACGCCCACGAGCTTCTGCTGATCGCCCCCCTTGAAGTTGAAGCGTCCGAGGTAGGCGCGAGACGGCATCGAGAACTTCCCCACTTGCAGGATGTCCTGACCGTCAGAAATCGCATCAAAGACCGTCTTGTCGTTAGGCAAGCTGTCACGCAGCTGCGCCACTGCCGCCAGCTTCACCGTGTCGCCCAACACAATCGAACCCGAATCCGGCGCTTCCTTCCCGTCAATCATCTTGAAGAGCGTCGACTTGCCGGCGCCGTTGGGGCCGATGACGCCCACGATGGCGCCAGGCGGCACCGTAAAGGACAAATCATCAATCAAGAGACGATCGCCGAAACCCTTCGAAACGTGATGGAACTCGATCACCTTGTTGCCGAGGCGCTCCGCCACCGGGATGAAGATTTCATTCGTTTCGTTGCGGCTCTGGTATTCGTAGCTCGAGAGCTCCTCAAAGCGCGCAATGCGGGCCTTCGCCTTCGCTTGCCGCCCCTTCGGATTCTGGCGCACCCATTCCAATTCGTGCTGAATCGCCTTGGCGCGAGACTCTTGCTGGCGCTTTTCCATTTCAAGGCGCTTTTCCTTCTGGTCAAGCCACGAGGAGTAATTCCCCTTCCAAGGAATGCCCTCGCCACGGTCCAGCTCCAGAATCCATTCGGCGGCATTGTCCAAGAAATAGCGATCATGCGTCACCGCCACCACGGTACCCGGGAAG
Source organism: uncultured Oscillospiraceae bacterium (assembly GCA_963587345.1). Taxonomy (GTDB): domain Bacteria; phylum Pseudomonadota; class Gammaproteobacteria; order Burkholderiales; family Burkholderiaceae_F; genus Duodenibacillus. The sequence continues at coordinate 14,370 of CAVACW010000051.1, forward strand.
CGATGCAAGAACTGCTCTAGCCACTCCACGCTTTCGGCGTCCAAGTGGTTCGTCGGTTCGTCCAAAAGAAGCATGTCCGGACGCGACAAAAGCAGGCGGCAAAGCGCCACGCGACGCTTTTCGCCGCCCGATAGGTTCTTGATCACGGCGTCCCACGGCGGCAGACGCAGAGCGTCGGCCGCGATCTCCATCTGCGTCTGTGCATCCGTGCCGGCAGCGGAAATGATGGCCTCGAGCTTTGCCTGTTCAGCGGCAAGCGCATCAAAGTCCGCATCGGGCTCAGCGTACTCGGCATAAACCTCCTCCAAGCGCTTCTGCGCCGCGACCACTTCGCCCATGCCCTCTTCGACGCAGTCCTTCACCGTCGCCTCGGGATTCAATTCCGGCTCCTGCGGGAGGTACCCGATCTTGAGGCCTCCCAACCACGTAATGTCGCCGTCGATGTCCTTGTCCACGCCCGCCATGATCTTAAGCAAGGTGGACTTGCCCGCACCGTTCAAGCCCAGCACGCCGATCTTGGCGCCCGGGAAGAAGGAGAGCGAGATGTCTTTGAGAATCTGACGCTTCGGGGGAACAGTTTTGCTCACCCGGTTCATGGTCATGACGTACTGGGCCATGGAATATCCTGTTTAAGTTTAAAAATTGCCTCTTCGAGAGAGGTCATATTGAAAATTACTATTCTTTGAACGATAGACTGCTTACTTTCCAAGGAGCTTCAGCTGGCGGTTTTCCTAAATTCCCCACTTGCGGACGAATCCCCAGCTTCACCATTTTCTGCAACAGCCTCGCCTTCAAATCAGCCAGAAATCTTTCTTCATTCGCTGTTTTTCTAAGCTTCTTGGCTCTGTCCAGCACTCGCCCCCGACCTTCCACGTGGGCCACAACACGCAAAGCTTTTGCCGAACAGGCCGCCTTGGCAAAGTCAGCATCAACAAACGACGTGTGTTTGAGGCACGTCAAGCCTGCCAGCGTGTCCAAGACTTTTCTCACCACCACATCCGCTAGTTCGCTTCGGTCCTGCTGCACTTCGTCAAACCGATAGTCCTTCACTTCGACAAGCCAAAGAACGTTGTCTGGCGAAAGGCAGAGAATGTCCACGCCCCGGCAATCCGGACTAGCCTTCAAAAGGTGGTTCCGATAACCGTCCGAGTCATCATACTTGAGCAACTGGGCATTCGGCGCTGGAAAAGAAAACTCAAGCGCCCCTTCCTTGACTGTCTGCATCAGCCTTCCTCAGTCAAGAATCGAGCGTTTTGTTCCGCTTCCGAGTCAAACGCGACAAACGTCTGCAACTGCCATAAATCCCTTTCCGCTTCCACTGGCTTGTTCGCGCCACTTAAGGCGAACCACCGAATCTCTGGAACAGAACTTGTCTCAGCCTTTTCCTCGACCGAAGCCCTATCCAACAAGTAGAGCTCCCGAACAAGAAAGACCGAATGAGTGGCTACAAAAACCTGAATTCCCTGCGCCGCGAGCTCCCAGATGCACTTAGCGATGATTCGGATGTATTTTGGATTCAAATTTGCTTCCGGTTCATCCCAAAACAGTGTACCTTTCTGCGTCAACGCTCCCGTGCTAATCAATCGCACCAACATGGCAATCTTGCGAAGTCCCTCCGCTACAAGCGCCATTTCCATATTGCCTTCGTCCGACTTCACCAACAGCTTGCCTGTTGCCTTGTCCACCGTCACAGAACCGCCCAGCGCCTCCTCTAGCGGTTCCAAAAGCCGCGACATCTCGACGGTTCTCGACCCCTTCTTCGTCGGGGCAGACAAAAGCGAACAAGTGTCCCGCCACATTCCCTCAAACCCAACATGGTAATTGTCGTACAGACCGACGAACCAAGGGCACAACGTCGCCAGCTCACGCGTTGGAATGAAGATCGGACGCACGGGCTTCAGCTTCTCTGGCATCTGCATGAGGGCCACTTTTTTTGAAGCCGTAGTGAAAGTGAACGCCGTCGTCTCTCCGCTCCCCAGGTGCTTTATCAAAACTTCTGTTTTGCCTCGCCCCTGATGTCGCCGCACTAAACGCCCCAGCGCCTCTGAACGGAAATTCTCCACTAATTTTTCACCAAAGACTTGGCTTAATTCGTTCTTGCTTCGGTACGAATCTGTCGCTAACACCTGCTCAACCGTGTAGAGCAACTTCAGCAGATGCGACTTTCCCATGCCATTTTCCGCCAAGACAACGTTCAAACCTCGGCAAAAATGAAATTCTGCATTCGGCAGAGTGGTGAATTCTTTTACTGACAATGTCTTGATCATTGTTCTTCCTTTTGGAAAACAAGTCGCCCCTCTGAGACAACCATTACTCTCGCCCTGTCGTCATCACCATAAGATACTCATCAGAAAACATAAGTACTAAAACAGCAAACACAAATGCTTCAGCCACAAATAAGCACAGAACGCGCGCTGGCTCGAAGTCAATATTAGGAAAACAGTAACCAAATAATATTATATGCTATATTTTCTTACTAAAGATTTTAAACCCAAATATCCTTAATCGCTTATGCCCCCCTCATTGCCATAGCTAATAATTTTGAATTTACTAATATCAGACATCTGAACAAGCCAATTACCATCTCTCACAGCCTTCAAATAATCACTCGAATTAACATTTATTCCACACCTTCTCAGGGCATTTCCAGACTCCCAGAATACATATGGCATATCAATTTTCTTTGAGTTGCCTACCGCAAATTTTATATAATTCTCAAAACACCTACAAATCAAGTGTTCAGTTTTTCTTGACGCGGAAAAATTAGCAGCAAAGAAATTGGCTATCTTTTCTGCTATATAAACATGCTGTATTGATTTTTTATAATCAAGAGAGGCAAAAGTATCGTGCATTATGCCCGTGCCATGTCTATAGTAACAATACAAGTTAATATCACAAAATCTAACACGCGAAGCAACTGCTAGATAACATACATGCCAATACGCATCTTCATAGATCAGTCCATCAGGAAATCTCAATCCATATTTATCGATTACAGATTTACGATATATCTTACCCCACGCGCTCACGTGAAACGAATCAATATTCCGCTCTGATATTTCCAAAACACCAGTGCAGGGCAATCTATAATACTCGTCATCGCTTTTCTTCAGAAAACTATCAGCCTCATATCTTACCTCTACCCTTCCAACAACCAGATCCACATCATCCGTCATCTGACATAAAGCTTCTGCCAATTCATTTCCAGTCTCTTTTCCCTTCAAAATTAATTCATCATCACCATCAACAAAACAAATGAACTGTCCCTGAGCCACATCTAACCCAGCATTACGTGTCGAACTTACGCCGCCATTTTGTTTTGTAACAAGCTTAATTCTCTCATCACAACCAGACAATCGGTTCAATATTTGCAACGAATCATCACAAGATCCATCATCAACGCAAATAATTTCCATATCGATTACTTTCTGACGCAGAATCGATTTCACACAGTTTTCTATATACTTTTCATTATTATAACAAACCACAATCAACGACAGCATCATTCATCCTACACATCTTAAAACAATATGAAACAAAATTTGTCGCGAGCCACCAATATCAATCATTAAGCATGAGTAACCACCTGTCAAGCTAAATGAACAACATTTTCACGCAGATTCAGGCAAAAAAGCATAGATCAGGACAAATGTTTCGTCAAATGAAACACTTTTGGCATGTTAATTAAAAAATGCACTTTTCTTCTTTGACCTACAGCAAGGCTCTCCAAGCTTATGCCCATACCAATCAAATGTCTCATATCCTCTCGCCACACCTTTAAAAAATTCCAT
>CAVACW010000051.1:18241-18803 GCA_963587345.1 uncultured Oscillospiraceae bacterium
ATTCCATGCCGCACGCCATTTGAGTCGTCGATAATTCCACTTACTGCAATCCCACCAAATGCGAACCAGAACAGGACTAATTTTCTCAAGCATTCCTGCTTCCACCGCATATGTCAGGCAACTCTGCAACTCATCGTGCACAGCGTACACCTTGCCAGCTGACTTCACCGAATTATTATCATGGATTCTGTAATGCAACAATGGTGTAGCATCCAACATGAATCGCCCTGCCATCAAGTTAGTCTTGAAGAAGAACGACAGATCTTGAAACGATGCCCCAGGGGTCGGCAAAAAACGAATCTTGCTTTCATTAAGCCACTCCCGACGGTAAACTGAAGCCCAGATGGAAGGCGACTGATAAAAAATTGCAGGTCTGTCAATCGGTGTATATACCACCCCCGTCTTAACCCCTTTCTGTTCTACGAAGAAGTTCTCACCCTTCTCATAGCGCCAGTAAGTTGCTCGAGATACATCAAGCTGCAACCTTTCAGCATTACAGCAAAGTATTTCAAACATTCTCGGCTCAACAAAGTCATCCGATTCCACTATTCCAATATATTTT
>CAVACW010000052.1:0-17863 GCA_963587345.1 uncultured Oscillospiraceae bacterium
TTGCACACCTACAAGCCAAAAAAACTGAAAACCTCAGCAAGCCCCGTCATCATTGGTCTGACACCGCCTCACACCCCGTCCAAACTCCAAAACGCTTCCCGCGCCTTCCAAGGTGGGTCAACTTTGTGTCGTTTGCTGGGTCACTTCGAGTGTCGCGCCGCTGCCCGCCCCTTGCCCGTTTAGGACCGTCCGGCCACAAAAATCCTCACTCGCGCCAACAGCCGCAGGGCCTCCCAGACTTCTCGACTTTTTTGTCTATGCCGGAAAATTCGCCCTCGGACAAAAGTTGCACACCTACAAGCCAAAAAAACTGAAAACCTCAGCAAGCCCCGTCATCATTGACCTGACACCGCCTCGCACCCCGTACAAACTCCAAAACCCATGACGGCGGCGCATCACGGCTTCGAAGTGCGGACACCGGGATTAAAAAAAGGCCGGCCGACCTTTCGATCGAACCAGCCTTCTTGGGCAATGGAGAACAGCTGCCTACGCCGCGTCCTTCGCGATGTAGCCCGCCAACAGCTCCGAGACGCCGTAGAGACTCATCAGCGCCGTCATCTTTGCAGGGACGTTCCGCAGAACGGGCGTCAGGCCTTTGGCCTGCAGACGCCGCACCCACGCCATCACAACAGCCACCGCCGAGCTGTCCGCGCTCTCGACCTCAGCGAGATCGAGCTCCGCATCGCCCTTTTCAGCCGCAGCCACCACCTGCGCCTTCACGGCCATCGCGTGCGTGCGGGTGAATTTCTTTTCCGTGACGCGCATCACTTCGCCTCGCCGACTTTTTCCTTCAAGCTCTTGATGAGCCCTTCGATGCCGTCAGTGTTGACAACAGAGGCGAACTGGTTGCGATAGTTGTCCACGAGCCAGATGCCTTCGACGTCAACGTCAATGATGCGCCAGTCGCCCTTCACCTTCTTCAGGCGATAGTTGATGCGCATGTCAGGCTTTCCCGGCGACACCAGCAGCGTGCGCACCACGGCATCGGTTTCGGTGGCCTTCACGCGATTGGGCGCGAGCTTCACCGTCTGATCCTTCACAGTCGCCAAGGCGCCCGAATAGACGTTCGTCAGCTGCGCGCGAAAAAGTCGCTGCAGCTCCGTGCGCTGCTCTTCGGTGGCCTGACGCCACTTCGGCCCCACGGCCATGCGAGTCATGCGCACGAAGTCCACGGCGGGCATCACGACGTCGTCCACAAACTTCTTCACTTCAGCGGGATCGGCGGCGGCAAGCTTGGCGTTGTTCTTGATGTCGCCGATGATCTTGTTGCTCATCTCAACGATCCAGCCGTCGGGATCATCCTGCTGCAGTCCAGCCCAGGCGGGCATCGAGAGCGCCGTCACAACGGCGGCCGCAGCCGAGAGAACCATGCGTCGCGTAATCATTTCGCATCCTTTGCGGCAGGCTTCGCCGCGTCTTCGTCTTCATCTTCAAATTCGTCGGGCGTGAGCGTCAAGGGCGGCTCGCCGTCGTAAACCGCGTTGCGACGGTTCGAGAGATACGCTTCGCGCGCCATCACATAGGGATCCACCGCGTCGCGCAGGAGGTCCGTCGCGGGCATCATCTTCGCGCGCATGTCGAGCGCCGCAACACCCCACGCGCTCCACGAGACGACGTCATCGTCCACGTACGTCATGGGCGCCGTGAAGTAGCCCACCGCGCGGCCCGCGGTGTCCGTCACCGTGGAGGGCCCCAAGAACGGGATCACAAAGTAGGGCCCGGTGGGCACGCCCCAAACCTGAAGCGTCTGCCCGAAATCTTCGCTTCGCTCCGCCTGGCCTCCGACGCTCCCCGCCACGTCAAACATGCCTCCGAGGCCAAACGTCGTGTTGATGAGGAGACGGAAGACCGACACCGCAGCCCCTTCGCCCTTTCCCTGAAGCGCGTTGTTCAAAGCGTTCGCAGGCTCGCCCAGATTGGAGAAGACGCCCGAAACGCGGTCGCGCCCCCACTGCGGCACAAGCCAGATGTAGCCCTTGGCGATCGGGCGAGCGATGTATTCATCCAAAGCGGAATTCATCACAAACGTCTGGCGGTTCAACTTCTCCCACGGATCGTTCGGATTCTGTCCGGCGTTGTCCGGCACCGAGGCGCAGCCAGCGAGCAAAAGCGCCCCTGCGGCCGCCGCCAGCGTCTTTTTAAGCGTCAGCGAAATCATTTCTTCTCATCCCCGCCTTTTTCGGCCATCTGGTACATGAACTGGCTGATGAGGCTTTCCAGCACGATCGCCGACTGCGTGCGCTGGATCTTGCTGCCGTTTTGCAGGTCATCCTCTTCGCCCCCGGCGGAAAGCCCGACGTACTGCTCGCCCAAAAGGCCTGAAGTCAGGATGTTCGCCGACGTGTCGGTGGGAAACTTGTAGGCGCTGTCGATGTCCATCGTCACCTTCGCCTGAAAATCCGCGCCGTCAAAGACGATGTCCCTGACGCGCCCCACGACAACGCCCGCGCTCTTTACCGGCGCTCGCGCCTTCAGGCCCCCGATGTTGTCAAACTTCGCCGTCACTTCGTAAGTGCTGGCGCTAAAGGAGAAGTTCCCGAGATTCGCCGCCTTGAGCGACACAAAGAGCAGCGCCAGAAAGCCCGCGATAACGAAGAGGCCAACCAGAAATTCCGTGCGTTTGCGTTCCATGATGTTTGTCTTCTGTCAGAAAAATCAGATACCGGAGAACATGAGGGCGGTCATCATAAAGTCCACGCCCAGAACCAAAAGAGAGCTGATGACGACGGTTCGCGTCGTCGCGCGAGAGACGCCTTCGGGCGTGGGGCGCGAGCTGTAGCCCTGAAAGAGCGACACAAGCCCCACGATGATGCCGAACACAAAGCTCTTTATCACGCTGTTGATGACGTCCGTGTAGATGTCCACGCCGCTTTGCATCTGTGACCAGAAGGCGCCGTTGTCGCAGCCGATCAATTCAACGCCCACGACCCAGGCCCCCAGAATGCCGATCGCCGAGAAAATGATCGCCAGCACCGGCATCGAAATCATCACGCCCCAGAAGCGCGGAATGATGATGCGGCGCAGGGGATCGACGCCCATCATCTCCATCGCCGTCAACTGCTCGCCCGCTCGCATGAGGCCGATCTCCGCCGTAAGCGACGTCCCGGCGCGGCCCGCAAAGAGAAGCGCCGTCACCACGGGCCCGAGTTCGCGCAGCAGCGACACGGCGACCAGAACGCCCAGCGCCTGCTCGCTGCCGTAGCGCACCAGGATATAGTAGCCCTGCAGCCCCAGCACAAAGCCTACAAAGAGCCCCGACACCGAGATGATCACGAGGGAATAGTTCCCGATGAAGTGCACCTGCTGCACCACGAGCCAGAAGCGGGAAAGCCCCGCCGGCAGCCTCAGGAGCACGTGCCACGAGAAGATCGCGAGCTTGCCGCACCCTCTCACCTGCTTTAATACCCAGCCCCCAAGGGCAGCGATCAGGTTATAGAAGAACGTCATGCCGCCCCCTTCAGGCCGTAGGCCTCGCTCCGGGGCTCGGCCGGATAGTGGAACTTCACGGGGCCGTCGGTGTGTCCGTTGATGAACTGCTTCACGTACGGGTCGGAGGACGCCATGAGCTCCTCGGGCGTCCCCTGCGCGGAAATGCGGCCCGCGTTGATCATGTAGACGTAGTCCGCGATCGCAAACGTCTCCGCGACGTCATGCGTCACGATGAGGCTTGCGGCATTCAAGGCGTCCGTGAGCTTTCGCACGAGCTGCGCCGTGATGCCCATTGAGATGGGATCCAAACCCGCAAAAGGCTCGTCGTACATGATGAGCGCCGGATCCAGCGCGATCGCGCGAGCAAGCGCCACGCGTCGTGCCATGCCGCCCGAAATGGCCGACGGCATGAGGCTTGCGGCGCCGCGCAGGCCTACGGCATCCAACTTCATCAGGACGAGGTCGCGGATCGTCTCCTCGTCCAAGTCCGTCTGCTCTCTCATCGGAAACGCCACGTTGTCAAAGCAGGAGAGGTCGGTGAACAAGGCGCCGAACTGAAAAAGCATCCCCATGCGGCGGCGCATGCGGTAGATCGAAGGCTGGTCGGCGGGATCCATCGTCTCGCCGTCAAAGACGATGCGGCCCTTCTGGGGCGACAAAAGGCCGCCGATGAGCTTCAAGAGCGTGGTCTTTCCCATGCCCGAGCCGCCCATGATCGCCACGACCTGGCCGCGCCCGAAGCTGAGGCTGACGTCGTTCAGAATGACGCGCTTGGCGTAGCTGAAGGTCACATCCTCAATGCGAAGAAAAGGATCGGCTAAAGACATTCGTGAATATGAGACAAAATAGGGACTGAACACCACTTCAGTCCGCTGATCAATCGATTATGACACGGTGCGGGGCGTCGTGCGGCGCCTCCTCATGAAAAAGGGGGCAGTCGCCCCCGCTTTTTCACAAACGCTCACGCATTTCATCCTGACGGATGAGGCTGAAAGCGTCACGCCTTGCTGGCCGTCAAGTCCGACTGGTAGCGCAAGGGGCGCGCGAGCCCCATCGCCTTCAAGACGTCGCTTCCCGCCGGAATCAAGCGAAAAGCGTCGATCAAAGCCTGAGGAATCGCCGTGCGACGCTTCGTTGCAAAACTGATGAAGTCCCACTCCGTAGCGGCATTGCAGACGATCTTCCCCGCCTTCGTCATCGCATAGCGGCGCAGGCAACGGCTCTCGTCGATCGCTTCCACCCACGTGTGAACCGTCACCTTGTCGCCCAGCACGCAAGGCCGCAGGTACTCGATCCAGTGCTCACGGGCGACCCAGACGCTTCCCATCGCGAGGTACTTAGCGGCGTCGTAGCCTTTTTTCGCGGAGTGGTTCGTCGCCACCTCCTCGATCCAGCGCAGGTAGACGCGATTGTTGACGTGCTGCAGAACGTCGATGTCCGTCGCCGTGACTTCAAACGTCTCAGCGTACATCCCCTCGGGAAGCGTCGCCTCCTCAGACATGCGCCGCCTCCACCGCGAGAACCGCCGGCGCCGCCAGCACCGTTTCGGGCGCGGGAGCGGCAGCGGGCTTTTCTGCAAGCGGATCCTCAACGCCGATCGCCTGGCTCATCACCGCGCTCGCCTCCTTGCAGAGCGTGCGGCGATCGTCCCCAGTGAAAGGCTTGCCGATGATCACGTCCACCGTGAGGTCCGGGGTGTTCACCACATTCCAGAGGCACTCAAAGAGGCCCGTCTTCCCCACGTACGCCGGCGCCGTCGTGATTTCGCCGCGGCTCTTGTAGCGAAGCACCACGGGGATCACATCAGCGCCCGTCTTCGCGGCGGCGTCAAAAAGGTTCGCATGAAGCTTCAAAAGGCCCGTGCCGTTCGAGGTCGTGCCTTCGGGGAACATCAGCAGCGTGCGGCCCGCTTCAATCGCGGCCTTCATGTTAGCGCCGATCCCCAAAAGCGCCTTCTTGTTGCCGCGCTCAATGAAGATCGTGCCCACGGCCTTTGCGATGCCGCCAAAGACCGGCCACTTCGCGATTTCCGCCTTCGCGACAAACCCTGACGGCAAAACGGAGTCCAACGTGAAGATGTCCAGAAACGACACGTGGTTTGACACCACGAGTCGCCCCGTTTCACCGGGCGTCACGCCGCAGGCATGCACGGCCGGATTCTTGACGTTCTCAAGTCCCGTCACCACCACCTTGATGCCCAGCCAGGCGACAAGCTTCCCGGCCCACGTCTGAATGATGCGGCCCCTCTTCTCCAAGTCCGCGCGCGGGAACACAAAGGAAATCAGAAAGAGACAGCAGACGGTGTAGGCAAACACCGAAAGGAAGCGCCCGCAGGCGATGATCTTGCGCATTTTTAAATTCCGTCCTCGGGGCGCCGACGGGGGCACCCTTCCATAAACCACTGTTCCAAAATCACGGCGGCCGCCTCGGCGTCAAGCGCCTCGCCCGGATCCACCCGGCGCTCGGCCTCCACCGACGTAAAGCGCTCGTCCGCCATCCAGACAGGGAGTCCCGTGCGGCCCGCAAGGCTTCTTGCAAACTTGAGCGCCATCGCCGTCACCTCGTGCGGCGTGCCGTCCTTGTGCCGCGGCAGGCCCACAATGAGCGCCGCCGGCTGCCACTCGCGAATGACGTCCGCGATGTCAGCCCACTTCTTCTTGGTGCGGCCGTCAATGATCTTCAACGCCCGCCCCGACGCCGTGAGGCCGTTTCCCACCGCCACGCCGATGCGCACTTCGCCGAAGTCAAAGCCCAGCACCACCTCTTCAAAGACCGCCATTGATTCCCCTTTGGAAATTTCGGGAGGCCGGCATTGTACCGACGCTCGGGAATTCTACGGCGGGTTCCGCGAGACGATCGTCCGAGCGGATGAGGCGCGGCTTTGTCTGCATGCAGCCCTTCTCTCTACTCAGCAACGATCAACTGCACCGCAGACACGTATTTCTGCAGCTTGCTCTTCGGTCGATCAGGCATCGTCCTTTTCAAAATTCCCAGCGTCGCCAACGGTCCAATCAGCTGGCGCCTGACGTACGTCTCGGAACATCCCGCCATGACGGAACGAATTTCCTCCACCGATCGAGGATGCTGACAGTTTCGAACGAGCTTCTGGATGTCATCAGCCAGAGCCGATTTCGTCTTCATGCTCGCCAGCCGCAGCTTGTCATAGTACGGGTTGTCTTCGAACTGCCCCTCAATCTGAGTCAGCTTATTTCGCAGCAGCTCAGGCACATTGAGCTTCTTTTCGTCGATGGCGAGAAACTTCGGATGAATCGGAATCGTCACCAAGCAGTAGCTTCTCTCCTCGTTCGTCTCGAAGACCGCCTCCGGTGAACCGTTGTCCCTCAGCACTCGCTGGATCGTTTCAATGCCGCTCGCCCGCTCTCCCGTCAGCCGCAGCGTCCGCAAGAAGTCGCCCAATCGACGGTTGCGGCAACGCCGCGAGATGAATTTCCGTCCCTGCTGCCAGCTCTCCGCCGGAATCGACCGATCGGGCCCCGGGAAACTCAGCACGGCAATGGAATCTCGTTCAATCGTGATCTCCACCGGTTCACGAATCGAATAGTCGCGGTGATAGAGCGCGTTGACCACAACCTCTTCCAATGCCTTGATCGGGTAGTTGGTGATCTCAAGCACCCGCTCGCCGTTGATCCGCTCCCCCACCGGCAGCTTGATTATTTTCTTTTCAATCAGTTGCCTCAGCACGGCCATGGTTTGACGGATCATCTGAGGCACCGGCCCTCTGATCGTCAGATTTTCCGTAATTTCATCCGGCGTCTCCATGCGGCTCACCGCAAACCGAACGATGTCCACCTGCGTGTACGGGAAGAACTTCTCCGGCGTTTCGCAGAACATCATCGCCGCGACATTTCGAATCCGCCGGTGCTCGGGCGACCCTTCCAGCAAATCCATCTGCTCGAGCGTCTCCATCAGCGGGCGCTGCATCACGCCGTCAAAGAGCCGGCTGTTCACCTTGGCAAGGTGGTCCCGAACCATCCCCATGGGGATGTCCCTCTCCGAAATCTGCTCATTGCCCCGTTCATCAAAAGGCCGTCGGCAGCCCGTCTCGACAAACTCCTGCGCCGCGGCGTCCTTTGCCGCCACTGAACGCGCGCCGGCTCGGACGTAGATCTTTCGCTCCTGCGGCTTGCCCGCAACCTGCGTCAGCACCCGGTAGGGCCGATAGTCCCCCGCAGGAACCCAGATAACCAGAATCGAAGCGCCATCCACCTCCTCCACCGAGGTCTTTGGACAGTAATACGGATTTATCAAGTGGCTGATCTCAGCCAGCGCTTTTTGAATGGCGTCGAGCTTCTCAGGCGCAATGCCGCGCACCGGGCGCTTCGCGCACCCGTTTTCCTCTGCAACGCCAACGAAAATGTAGCCGCCGCTCAGGTTGTCCCAGTCGTTTGCGAAGGCGCAGATCGTGCGACAGATCGCTTCAGGATTCCAATCCTCCTTAAACTCAACCCGACTGGACTCAATCCAGCGTTTTTGAAGGAGGTCTTCAATATTGATCGGCAGGGGCATGACTTTCTCAGCTAAATTCAACGAAGTGATTTTAGCCGATAAATCGCCATATTAAGAAATCTTGCAGAACCCGCCCGCTCGCTTGCGTCAGCGTCCCGCCGCCGCAAGGCACTTTTTGAGCGAATCGACCACCATGGTCTCGTTAATAGGCTTGGCAAGGTGATCATTCATGCCGGCGATGCGGCTCTTGGCGACGTCTTCTGAAAAAGCGTTGGCGGACATGGCGATGATGGGCACCTGCGCCGCATCCGGCCGATCAAGCGCACGAATGGCGCGCGTTGCCTCGAACCCGTTCATGCGGGGCATCATGATGTCCATGAAGACCGCGTCAAAGTACCCGACGTCCGACGCTTCAAACTTCTCCACGGCCTCCACGCCGTCGGCCGCCTGCACAACTTCCAGTCCGCTTGCTTCCAAAAGACAGCAGGCGATCTCCATGTTGAGCTCGTTGTCTTCCACCACAAGCGCCCGGCGCCCCGCCACCTTCACGTCCTCCCAATGCAGCGGAGCCTTCGCCGCTTCCTCCGCTGCAACGCGCAGCGGCAGCCGCATGACGATGGTCGTTCCTTCATTCTTCTTCGTCTTGAGATCCACCGTGCCGCCGCAGCGGTCTATGAGCTTTTTCACAATCGCCAGCCCGAGCCCCGTGCCGCTGTACGTCGTACGGCTTGTCTGCGCCTCCTGAGAAAAGAGTTCAAAGGCATGCTTGGCGAATTCCTCGCTCATGCCGATGCCGTGGTCTTCACAGCCGAACTCGATCAGCGCCGTCTTGCCGTCAAACGCCCGCTCTACGCACCAGACGCGGATTTCGCCGCCCGTGAGCGAAAATTTCACCGCATTTTCCGCGACGTTGTGCAGAATTCGCGCGAGATAGACAGGGTTGCCCAAAAACTTCGTGTGCTTCAAGGTGCCCATGTCAAAATCGAGACGGTACGTGACGCCCTTTTTGCCCGCAGACGCCTCCACCTTGCTGTTCTCGCTGCGCAGCACGTCCGTCAGATCAAAAACGATCGGCTGCTCTTCAAAGCTTCCCGATTCAAACTTGCTCAAGTCGAGCACGTTGTTCACGATCGACGTGAGCTCCATCACCTTGTCGCGCACCGTCGCGCGACTTCTTTCCTGCAGCGCAGCATCCTCCGGATGCTGCGAAGCCATGTCGAGAATGCCCAGTATGCCGTTTAGCGGCGTGCGAATGTCGTGGCTCATGTTCGCCAGAAACTGCGACTTCACTTCGGCTTCGCGCCGGGCGGTCTCCGCCATGTAGAGCAGGCTCTCCTCGTTGCGTTTTTCGTTGCTGATTCGGCGGATCGTGAAGAGCACGTGCGTCACGACGCCCTTGGCATTGCGCTTTTTGGCAATGAAGCGCGTCTTGTGCCAGTTTCCGTCCTTCAACTGACACTCCAGCACCACATCCTCTTCCGTCTTGAGGCGCTCAGGAAGCGTCTTGACGTCCGCAAACTCCCGCAGCGCCGCCTGATAGGGCTCAGCCACTCGCGGCACCAGACGCTCGCTCACGAGATCGCTGAAGCGCCCGCTGCGCCCCGAGAGCTGGTACTGATCATCCGAAGCCGCAAGCTCCTCAAAGAAGTCGGCTTCAAGATCCACGCGGGCAAGGTACTGAAAGCACTTCCCCACGGCGGAGATAATTTCGTTGTGCAGCCGAGACTCGCGAAGCGCCTTCTGCAACTTCGACTGAACGGCCTTTTCTTTTTTCATGATGTCGTCGATGTGGCGCATGCCCATCAGCACCAGAAAGCGATCATCGTCGGTTGCCACGCGAACGGCCTGCACTTCAAAGTACTGCTGACCTCGGGGATTGAGGCGGCTGCGAAAGTGGAAAGTCGCGCGAGGCGCATTAAGCAGCTGCGCCTTCAAATTCCGGCACCGGAACGCCTCGCGCACCGCGAGCGACTCCCCGGGGCGAACAAATCGATCACAGTAGGCGTCCACATAATCGTCAAAAGTCGCAAAGTGACAGCCGTCAAACACCTGAACGTTCGTATTTCTCGCAAGCCTCACCACTTTGTACTCCCCGGTGTTGAGATCCACGTAGTAGACCGCCGTGAAGTCCGTGCTCAACGCGTCGAGAATGCGCTTGTCTTCCGAGATTTTCGCGAGCGTCGCCGCGAGGTCGCGCCGGGCGGCCTCCTCATCCTGCAAGGCTTTGGCGAGCGCTTCACTCTTTTTCTGATCCGCCTGAACGACTTCGTTCACGTTCTGAAAGCCGACAACAATGTCGTTGCTTTTTCCGTCAGAGTTCACCAAGGCAAAACACACCTGATAGTAGACGGGGCCTTCCGGCATCGCCCGGCGATGAACCACCCGATAGACCGCCTCCGTCTTCACCTTTTCCCGCACGACGCTCCAGTCGGTGTCGCGCAGAAAATCGGCGCGGTCCGCCTCCACGACGCACCGCGCGGCATAGTCTTGAAAGCTCTCCGTGTAGGTCTTTTTCTCCGTCGTCACCACCGGCTCATGCAGGAAGCTCTTTGCTGAAAACTTTCCTCTCTGCAGGCTCGGCCGCTGTGTTTCACCATCCACGAGCCAAACGGAGGAGTACTCCCGCTGCAGCCCCTCAAGAAGCTTTCTCTGCGTTTCAAGAAGCTGAAACTGCTCCGTGATGTCCAGCGAAAAGCCGCACACCTTCACAATGCGTCCCTGCTTATCGCGCAACGCCCGCCCGATGGATCGCAGGCAACGCCAGCCGCCAGCCTTCAAGCGCAAGCGATAACTGGCGTCAAAAACCGGTTCTGCGTCGGACTCCAGCACATTTTTAAGCAGCTGCCCCACACAAGCCCGGTCATCCGGGTGCACCAGTGCCATCGACTGCCGTAGCGTCGCTTGCTTCTGGTCAGTGATGCCTTCGAGCAGCCGCTGGAATCCTGCATTCCACGTAACATGCGCTTCGCGGCCGTTGTCTTCCGGAAAAAGCGTCCAGCAGGCATCCAGCAGATCGTCAACGAGCGTGAGCTCGTTTTCTTCATCCGTGAAAATCCACCAGAAGAGCGTCGTCTTTCGATCCGCCGCAAAAGGTGACACCTCAAGGCGCACGTGCAGCCCGTCGCGTCGGCGATACGTGAAGTCAACGGATTCGCCTGCCGCCACCCGCCGATGGATTTCCTCGAAATCAAGCGCCGCTGCAAGGGCGGCCTGATCTTCCTGCGCCACGAACTCAGCACAATAATCCCGCATCGACGCCAGATAGGCGCCGTTGTTGCGACGAACGATGTCGCGGAAATAGTCGGGCGCAATGACGCTGCTCAGCTGATCCGTACGCTGATCGACGAGGTACACGCCCAGGTAGTTGGGCGCCACGGTCTTAAGAAAAATCTCTGAACTGAGCTTCTCCGTCCGCAGCCGCTCCACGAGCAAGTCCGCGGACGAAGCTACGGCAGAATCCCCTTCCGGCCAGCCTTTTTCAGGATCGGAATTGAAAACTACTTGTGAATTTCGGGGGGGGGGTATGTGCATTTGGTCATACCTTTACGATATAAATCAATGCTTTCAGAATAAACCATGGGCTTTAGGTCGCATCTGTCGAAACACGTCCGACGAGAAGAAAGCGAATTCTTCACCCACTGGCGGCCGATTTCAATCCCAAGGGCTTGTCGAATTTTGCCTATCTAATGCGCTGTTTGCATGCCGCTCGCGGCTTACGCGTGGCCGATGCCCGTCATGCAAAAAGCCGCCGGCACCTTGTCGAACACCCCTTCCTCCATGCCGACAGCGGCGAGCGCCGCTTCGTAGCGGCCAGCCACCGGGAGGTCATAAATAATGCGGGCGTCCCACGGGGCGTCAAGCCAGCCGCCCGCAGCGATCTCTTGCTCAAGCTGCCCCGGCGTCCAGCCGGCGCACCCCAAGGCAATGAAGTACTGCGAGGGCCCCTCGCCCGAAGCAATGGCGCGCATCATCTCCAGCGAGCTTCCCACCGCCACGGTTTCGTTATGAAAAATGACGGGATCTTCGCCCACGACAGCAGGCGAATGCACGATGAAGCCGCGCGTGCCCGCAACCGGCCCGCCCCAGCCCAGAAAATGGCCGGCGTCAGGCGTGCGGCACGGAAACTTCAGCTGCTCGCAGGCCTGCGCGAGCGTCACGTTCGTCTCGCGGTTGATCACGAGGCCGAGCGCCCCCATCTTGTCGTCATGACCGACCATGAAAAGGACAGTCTTTGAGAAGACCGGATCCTTCATCGAAGGAGAGGCGACGAGAAAGCGGCCCGCCAGTGATTTTTGCGTCATGGGTGCAATTCCAGATCGAGGGTAGTTTCCATTTGGATTATTTGGGGGCGGCGGCTGCGGTTTTCAACCAGCCACCGAAAAAAAACGCCGAACTCCGCAGTCCGGGAATTCGGCGTCCTTCAAAGCCTGAAGGCCTCAGTCTTGCTGCAGCTTTTCAGCCAGATACTGCGCAACTTCCTCATGATTGCAGAGGTAGTTCATCAGATCAGTCTTCCGCTTGATGTCGGCGGTTTCAGGATAATCCTCCGCCAGCAGGGCAAGCGTGGCTTTCAAAGACCGAGCAGCAACCGCTGCTGTCACGTGTTGAATGCGCCGCGCACGCTCCTTGCGCGGCTTTCTCTCTTTTTTTGCAGGCGCCGTCGCCAGCGCCTCCCCCTTTACGCCCTTCATTACTGCCTCTACGGTTTTGGTCGTGCTTCACCAGGCTGGTCGGCTGCTGTCGGAACCCCCGGCGCCACCGTCGCTGCCTGCCCCTCTTCTTTGGCGGCCGGCACGGGCTTTGGCTCCGCATCAGCCTGCTTCTGAACCTTTCCTTCGGCCGCGGTTTTGGCGGCCTTCTTCGCTGCCGGCTTCTTCGCGGCGGTCTTCTTCGGCGTCGGAGCCTTCTTTTCCGCCGCCGGCGTCACGGCTGGCTCGGTCTCCGCTTTCTTTAGATCAGGTTCCGCCTTCGCCGCCTTTTTGGCAACGGGCTTCTTTGCGACCGCCTTCTTCGCTGCCTGCTTCTTTACCGCTTTTTCTGCGGCCTTTTCATCCGCCTTCACTTCGGGCAGAACCGCTTCTTTCTCCGCCTTCGGCGCCTCAGCTTTCATCACCGCGGTCTTTCGCACGGGCTTTTTTGCCTTCACCGGCTTTCCCTCGGCCTTTTCGGTCTCAGCGGCCTTCCCGTCCGTCGTCGCGACGGGCGCCGCTGCCGGCGCTTCTGCCTTCGCTGGCGCTTCAAGCGCGGCAGCCGCCTCGGCCTTCACCGTCTTCTTCGACGTCGTCTTTCGAGCCGCCGACTTTTTCGCCGTCTTCTTTGCCACCGGCTTTTCTGCCGTTTCGGCCTTCTTCACCGGCGCCTTGCGCTTTCTGACGGGCTTTTCAGCGTCAGCAGGGGCCGTTGCCGCCGGCTTTTCTTCCTTCACCGTGCGAACGTGCTTTGCGTCCGGCACCAAACGGGGCTCGCCCTCGTCCTTCGGAGCCTTCACCGCCGCCTGCATTTCAGCAACCGGGTCGCTTCCCGTGTGGCTAGCCTCGTGCTTGCGCACTTTGTCACCGTCCTGCGTGGACCAGTCGTAGTCCAGCGCCTTGGGGCAGCGTCCCGGCTTCGGTGCCATCAGACGCCGGATGAAATTCATGATGCTCTTCCACATCCCTTTCTCTCCTTAGTTTGCCCGCCGGACGATGAGCCATTCCGGCCGCACACGGTCCATGATAGCGAAATGAGAACCGTTTTTAAAAATTTCGTTCTGAATCCTGACAAAAATTCTTCCGCAAACACACCGTTTTGTATCTTTTGCTGCTGTTTTCATGCGCCGCCTCCCGTTTTCTGCTCAGCGACGTACTCATCCAACCAGTCAGCCCCCTCCCGAGAGGGCAAGGCCACCTCCACGGAAAAGCCCCGGCCGCAGAGACGCTTTGCGAGCCGATAGGCCGCTTCCTGCCCCACGAAATTGGCGTCGTTGTCCGCAAAGATGATGAAGCGCTTCACCCCCGGCGGCACCGCCTCAAAGCTCGCAAGATTCTCCGCCCCGATCGCGGCCCACACGGCCATTTCAAACCACTGCGACGCCGCCAAGGCCGTCTCCACGCCTTCGGCGATGCCCATGACGGCATCGGGAACGCCCAGCTGCGCCACGGCGCCGTTTGTCGCGCCCGCGGTGATCTTCTTGGGGGACGCCACCGGCGCCTTGCGCCCGTCGTCCGTGAGGTAGGTGCGGTGAACGGCGGTCACGACGCCCGTGGCGTCCGTCATCCGAGAGAGCATCGCGGGCCACCGGCGCCTTTCCTCTTCGTCGTCGCTGTAAAGGAGCGCTTCGTGCGTGCGGATGTCGGCCGGCGCCCGACTCGGATCCAGCCCCCGATTCTTGAGGTACTTCCAGACAGCGTCGCCTTCTTTCACGGGGTGCGCCTCGCTCCAGAGCCTGAGGTGGCCGGGCGTCTTGCGGTGCTCCTCCGCCGCAGGGCGTTCTAAAGCCGCACGCCGCGGCGCCTCGGGCACATAGATCCCGCAGGCGCGCTCCACGCGCTCCAGCGCTTCAAAAACCGAAATGGACAAGTAGCGGGAGAGAAGCTCAAAGCCGTCCCCGTGCCCGCAGTGGCGGCAGAAGTAGTTGCCGGCGTGAAACTTGTTCGTGAAGGAGAAGCGGTCCGTGCCGCCGCACAAGGGGCAGGGCCGATTGGACTTTGCCAAAAGCGCCTCCTCGATCCCCGCGGCGACAAAAATGTCCCTCCAGCGGCCGTCGGCCGCCCGCTTGGCGGCTTCAAACCGCTCCCGCACGGATTGATCGGTCATGGCGCCCTCCTTTGAGAGGTGTCTACGAGACTCCGAGACTAGCGGGAAATGCGCGATTCGTCAAAAAAGCCGCGGCTTCAATTGAAACCACGGCTTACTTTGCATCAGTTCAAACGATTTTTTTCAGAACGCGAACGGCCAGCGCCCGTCCCGGTCCTTCCACGGGTCCGTCGTCACCTCCAAGCTCTGCAGGACGCCCTTTTCGTCAAACTGCGGCCAGACCGCCATGTCGAAGTTGCCGAAGTCCTTGAAGCGATACATCCAGGCGTGCTGATTGACGAGATGGAAGGTGTACTTCTCAGCGCACTTTCCCCAGAGCTTCCAGACGTCCTCTTCGGTGGAGACGCCGGGCGTCAAAAGGTTGAAGTACTTCTCCTGCAGTCCCTGCTCGCGCCCCACGACGTGGCCCGAGGCGTCCACGAAGAGCCACCACACCGCCTGCCCGAAAGGCTGCAGGGAGTAGGTCCAGCGCGTCGTGCCGTCGGACATCGCGGTCTTTGCCATCGGTTCGCCCAAGCGTTCCAGAACCGCCGTGTCCGCGTCCCCCAGCTCAACCAGCTGCGGATGTGCGCAGCCCGCAAGAAACACCACCGCGCCCGCGGCAACGGCCGCCAGCATTCGAACCATGCGCTGTCTCATGACTTGCTCCCAAAATTGAAAAAGCCTTCCGTCAGGACAACCCGCGGAAGGCCTTCGTAGGCTGTCGCTTGACGTGCGAGGCTAGATCTTGTCCAGATGATGCTCGACGGCGAACACCGCCGCCTGCACGCGGCTCTTGATGTTGAGCTTGCGAAGCACGCTCTGCACGTGCACCTTCACGGTGGATTCGGCGAGGTCAAGCGCCCGGGCGATCTCCTTATTGGAAACGCCGCGCGCGAGCCACGCGAGAATCTGGCGCTCGCGCGGGGTGAGCGAATCCACGTCCGGCGTATTCGCGGCGGCGAAGCTGTCGCGGCGCAGCTTCATCACGAGCTTCGTGGTCATCTCCGGCGAAATGACCGAGTCGCCCGCCACGGCGTGGCGCACGCTCTGCAGCAGAAAGTCCGCGTCGATCTTCTTTAAAAGATAGCCGCGGGCCCCGAGGCGCATGCACTCCGCGAGGTCCTCGCCGTCTTCGCTCACGGTGAGCATCAGCACGGCCTGATCCGGATCGGCTTCGAGAATCTGCTCCAAGGCTTCGTGTCCGTTCATGACCGGCATGTCCAGGTCGAGCAGCACGAGGTCAGGCTTCACCTGCTCCACGAGCTTCACGCCCTCCAAGCCATCCGAGGCTTCGCCGACGATCTCAAAGTCGCTCTGACGCGTGAGCAGCGCCTTCAAGCCGCTGCGAAAGAGCGTGTGGTCGTCAATGAGCGCAATGCGGATCTTCTTCTCCGCTTCGTTCTGCCCGGTCATGTCGAGACTCCGAAAAGGGATTGCAGTGAAGGCCGCCTCGGGGAAAGGCGGCCCCTCGGAAAATTACGCGTGAGCGACGTCGCCCGCGGCGGGCTGCTGAGCCGCGGCCTGCGCCTGCTGTGCGGCCTGCGCGAGGCGCTGCTGGTAGAGCGCTTCGAAGTTCACTTCGGGGAGGTGAACCGGCGGGAGGCCCGTGCGGGTGATGAGGTCCGCGAGGTTCGCGCGAAGGTACGGATAGAGAATCGACGGGCAGACGACGTTCGTCAAGTGCTGCACGCCTTCTTCCACGATGTTGCGGATGTCAAAGAGGCCGGCCTGCTTGCCTTCGACGAGGAACATCGTCTGCTCCTTCACGCTCACGGTGATCGTGCCGCGAACAACGACTTCCCAAGCGCCTTCGGGAGCGAGCTTCTTCTGGGACACTTCAAACTGAATGTCCACGCTGGGCTGCTCCTCGGGCGCGGAAAGGAAGATTTCCGGCGCATGCGGCATCTCAAGGGACGCGTCCTTCAGGTAGCTGCGCACCATCTGGAAGACGGGCTGAGCTTCCTGAGCGCCCTGCGCCTGTTCGTTTTCGTTCGGGGTCTGGTTTTCGTCGGCCATGTCGGTCTCTCTTAAAAAAGAAAATCAATCGGTGTTCAGACTTTACGCGGAAAGCCTGCCGTTAATCTTAAGGGGCTCGCCGCGCAAAGGAAAAAAACTTATCAGCGCGCAAAGGGGAGCTTTGCCATGCGCCAGGCGTTCAAGCCACCCGAGAGGGAATAAACCTCCTTGAAGCCCGTGCCGCGCAAGAGGGGCGACACCATGCGGGAGCGGCGACCGTCGTCGTCCACGAGGAGGATGGGACGATTCTTGTCGAGCTTCGCGAGCTCGTTCTGGATGCGGTCGGCGGGGATGTTCACCGAGTTCGCGATCGCTTCCTTCTTGAAGTCCTTGGGATCGCGCAGGTCGATGATCTGAGCGTTCTTGCGGTTGATGAGCTCGGTGGCGGAGCTGTTGTCCACTTCGGGGCCCGTGCGGCGGCGCTGAATCGCCGGCCACGCCAGGCTCACGGCGCACACGAGAATGATTGCAATCAGAAGAATGTTGTCAAGCAGGAAGTCCATCGCTTTCTCTTAGATTTTGTTCACTACGGCGCCCGTCGGAAGACTTACTCACGCAGGCTTTCCCGACGCCGGCCGACCATTATAGAAAATTTGGACTTTTCGCCCGCCGGCCTTCACGCAGAAAATGTCGCCGGCCGTGAGGCGGATTGGCGGGGAGGCTTCAGGCTGTCCGGCCCCATCCACGGCCATCCTTTTGACGTCGATGCATGGTCATTTCGATGAGAAAAACACGGCTCGCCCTTTGGATGCCTTCATTATTTTTCGTTCGAAATCAATTCGAAACAAAGACGACATCCCAGAGTATCTCGCGAAGCTTGCGAAATTCTTCTCGATTGCTCCAGAGAAGACATCGAAATCAAACTATGGTACAGTCCGAATCAGCACAGAAATGACGACTGAAAAGTCGGGGCTGAAATCGAACCTGTGACTCGCGCCGATAGCGCTTAAGAGTTTTTGTCGATGCACGCATCGGCAAAGGCACAGGTCCCGAAACCGCAAGGCGACGGGGTTCGGCTAGCGAAACATAAACCTTCCAAACTTGTCACGGTATTGGAAAACTTGGAAAAGTTATGATAATGTGTGACACATCTGATGAATGCCTTTGCAAAAAGGCCCATCAGAAGAGTCGGCGCAAAGGTTGTTGAAGTGCATTGGTGCTGTTTCTCGGCAGG
>CAVACW010000053.1:0-11557 GCA_963587345.1 uncultured Oscillospiraceae bacterium
GGACTTCGTCGTCACTGCCGTCCCGCCGAAGCGGGGCGCCGGCTATGTCGCCTGACCTTCTTCTGGCGGCACCGAACTCCCGCCGGCGGCCTTCCTGCCTGAATTTTCCCCTAAGATTCCATCGCCGAAAGCGCCTTTGTTTGGATGCCGGCAGTCCTGACGCCATTGGGTGCGGCATAAGCTGATGCACCGGCGCCGTACAATCCGAGGACTTGGATTTTTACCTACGGCACGCCATGCTGCACACTGTCTTCAGCAATTCCTACGAAGTCCTCCGCGAGGCGCTCTACATCAACGTAAAGGGCGACAACGAGCGCCGCACGACGCCCGAGGCGCTCTTTAAAGACACCGAGGTGGTGGTTCCCTCGCAGGCGGCGGGCGACGCCCTGCGCCGCTTCTTTGCGGACCGCGACGGCATCTGCGCCGGCATCGCGATGAAGTCGATCGGCCAGTGGTTCATCAAGTTTGGGCGCCCCCTGATCGGCATGGGCGAGGCGGGAAGCGAGCTCGAGTTTCTGCTTTGGAAGACGATGGAGGCGCCGGGCTTTGTGGAGGACTTCCCGAGGCTCAAGGCGTTCTTGGAAAAAAAGACGCCCGCGGAGCGCTACGGCTTTGCGATGCACGTCGCCGCGGTCTTCTCCCGCTATTCGACGTACCGCCTGGACTGGGTGCTGCAGTGGATGGGCGTCAAGGCGGCGTCGGACTTCCCAGACGACGAGCGCGCTCAGCGCGAAAAGGCGGCGCTCCACGCGCATCCTGACTACGGGTGGCAGAAGGCCCTGTGGGGCGCCTTGAATCGGGCGCTCGTGGACTTGAAGGCCGCGGAGGACTTGAAGAACCTCGCGCGTATCGAAGACAAGATGACGAAGGCGGGGGCGGAGAACCGAGGGGAGACGGTGCACATCTTCATGCCCTTCATGCTGCCGCCCCTCATTCTTCCCATGCTGAAGAAGCTTGCCGAAGGGGAGTTTGCGGACGAAGCGGACGTGTATCTCTACTTGCTGAACCCCTCGTCCGAATACTGGTACGAGTCGCTCCCCCGCGGGGCGTGCGACTGGAGGTCGGACGCGGGGGCGGAGCCGGTGCTTGCGTACCTGCGGCGCAATGCGGCAAGCACGCGCGCCGTGATTGAGCGCGTCTACGCCTTTTTGAACGAAGGGGGCGCCGTGCCGTTGGTGGGCGCCGAGCCCGAGAGCAACGCCGACGACGAGGCTGCCGTAAAAATCACGCCGATGACGGGCGAATTTGACCCGGTGAAGCAGCGGCTGCAGGACGTGAAGCTCTCAACCGAGCAGGAAAAAGACGCTTATTACGTGACGCCCGGAACGGCCACCTTCCTGCGCTCGCTTCAGACGGCGTTTCTGACGCTTTCGTTGGAATCCGTGCATGAAGCTGAGAACGCTTTGGACGGTTCGGTCGTCGTCTGCCGCGCGCCCGGACTCATTCGCGAGGTGGAGAACCTCGTTGACTGGCTGCAGTCGGTGTTTGTCGCCACGCCGGATCTGCGCCCGGAGGAGGTTCAGGTCGTGACGCCGGACGTCAACGCGGCGGCGGGCGTCATCGAGGCCGTGATGAGCGCGCAGCCCGAAGAGCGGCGGCTTCCCTGGACGGTGGTGGCGCCGCAGGCGAGCGCAGTGAAGCTCGCGGTGGAATCGTGGGAGCGCTTGGTGAAGCTCCTCTTTTCCCGCGGGGACCGCACGGCGCTTGAAGCGTGGCTGGAGTTGCCGCTTGTTTTAAAGCGCTGGCAAATGACGGCGGCGGACCTGGCGGTGATTCACCGCTGGTTTGAAGCAGGCGGCTACCGCTTTGGCTTTTCGGACGCGCACGTTGCGGCGCTCTGCGCGAAGAATCCCGACGAGGAAAACGACGTGGACGGGACGCTCGCGAAGGCGATGGAGCGCTTGACGCTGTCTTTTCTGATGGAGAGCGACCGGCCCGTCGTTTTGGGGGACGTGACGCCCGCGGACGGCGACGGCTGGCAGGACGGCGTCGTGGAGAATGCGTCCCTTTTTGAGCGGCTCTCGGTGTTGTCTGAGCGCCTGGAAGCAAAGCGCCGGGAGCTCGCGGCGTGGGGGAATTCCGTTGCGCCCGAGGCGATGAAGGACTTTCTCGCGTCGCTTGCGGCGGATTTTCTTGATTTTGGCGACGTGCCTGAAGCGCTCTCGGCGATTCAGTCCTCCTTGTCCGCGGTGGCGGACGCCATGGAGCGGACGCTGGGGAGCGCGGTTACCGTGGTGCCCGAAGTCTTTGCGAAGTCCGCGTGCGCCCACGTGGCGGACGTGGCGCAGCACCGCACCCCGGCAGGTATCACCTTTGCCGGCATGGCGGACTTCCGGGGGCTCCCGTTCCGCGTGGTGGCGATTCTGGGCTTGAACCGCGACAGCGCCTTCCCGGGGTTCAATCGCACGGAGGAATTTGACTTGATGGCGGCCGGGCGCGAATCGGGCGTTACAGCGCGCCGCGGCGACCGCGACAGCCGGCTGGATAACCGCAACATCTTTTTTGATCTCTTCACCGCCGCGCGCGACAAGTTCTTCGTCTCTTATTCCGAGGGGTATGAGAAGGGGCAGGAGATGCCGCCGTCGGTGGTGGTGGAGGACTTTCTCTCGTTTCTCAAGGAGGCGACGGGGGATGAGGCGATCGCCAGCAAGCTCACGGTGCGCGTGCCTCTGACGGCGATGAGCCGTCGAAACTACGCCCCGGCGGAAGCGGGCGGGCGCCCATGGCGCAGCGCTGATCCGGGGCTTTTGAAAGCGGTGAAAGCGGCGGAGGCGGAAAATTTCAGCCGGCCCGAGGCGGTGTTTGCCCAAGGCGCCGAGGCGCTTTTGGCCGAAGAAACGACCGTGGGGGCGGATGCCGTGGTGAAGTATTTCGACGGTCCGGATCGCTTCGTGCTGCGGCGCTTTGGCGTGAGCGTTGACGAGGACGAGAAGAAGACCGACGCCGATGCCGTGCCCGCGCAGACGCTGATGGCCTCAGGCGAGTCGCTCGCAAAGTCCGTCCGGCAGCGGCGGGAGGTGGCGAGCGCCTTGGCGGGCGTTGCAAAGGAAGAGCTCTTGCGGGCGGCGGCTCTGGATCCGGAAAACGGGGCGCCGGGGCTGCGGGAGACGGCGCTCGTGGCGGAAATTGACGGCGTATATCGGGCGGCGGAGGCGTATCAGGCGCTGCAGCCCGCGGGAGCGCTCGAAGCGAAGACGGCAAGCGCTGGCTCGGGGCTTGCGCTTCGTTTCCCGCTCGCCAGGCTTTTCAAGAATCCCGCGGACGAATCGCTCCCCTTGGCGGCCGTCATTACGTTCAGCAAGTCGGAGCGCCGACGGCTTCGGATTCTGCAGTGCTTGAGAAACGCCTGCTGCCCGGAGGACCGATTTCAGCTGCGGCTCATCGCGGCGGATGCGGTCGAGGGCGAGCCCGTTGTTCGGGATCTGCCGGATTATCTGGTGGCGGGGGAAAGCGGCGCGACGGCGGCCGAAGACGTGACGAGCGCTCTGATGCGGCTTTTTGCCGTGCTGCGAGAGCGGGCTTCGGTGGTGCCGGGGGAAATCTATCGCAACGAGGTGAGCGCCTCTTCGGCGCTTCTCTGGCGCGGGGAAGACGACTGGATTCAGCGGCCGGAAGCGACGAATTTCACCAACGCGCTCAAGGAATTCTTCGGTGACGCGGATCCAGAGAAAAAGCGCAAGAAAAAGAGTGAATCGGAAGCGTTGCCGCAAGCCGCGCTCTTGCGGACGGCGCAGGCGCTCTACGACGTGGTGGCGCAGCGAAAAGCCGTGAATATGACGAATGGAGACAATCAGGCATGACGGGCATTCCTTCCTTTGATGCGGTGACGACGCCGCTTGCGGGGCGTCTGGTGATTGAGGCAAGCGCCGGGACGGGGAAGACCTGGTCCTTGACGCGACTCGTGCTGCGTCTTGTGGTGGAGGAGGCGGTGCCGGTGGGGCGGATTCTCCTCGTGACCTTTACGAAGGCGGCGACTGCGGAGCTTTCGGCGCGCGTGAAGGAGTTGCTTGCGGAGGCGCTCTCGGCGGCCGAAGGCGAGCCGGACGCCCGGGACCTCGCGCCCTTTTTTGACCACTGGCAGGCGCTGGGGCTTGCGGCCGACGACGTCAAGGCGCGATTGAAGGCCGCCGTGGACAACTACGATGATGCGGCGGTCTACACGATTCACAGCTTCTGCCAGCGCATGATGAAGGATTTCGTCTTTTCGCAGGGCGGCGACTTTGAGTTGGTGAACGGCGACGTGACGCCGCTCATCAACCAGACGGTGGAGGAATTCCTGCGCCGCGAAGTCCGCGGGACGACGGACGTGGCCGTGCAGGATCAGCTCCTCAAAAAGGGAAAGTGGGTGACCGTCTTGAGGCGGCTCGCGCAGTTTTCACCCCGGACGGCGCCCGATGTGCGGCGGCTCTCGGACGTTGAGGGTTCAGGGAAGGCGAAGAAGGACGACGTGGCGCCCGAGGTGCGCGAGGCGGTGAGGGCGGCGCTTGAGCGGTTCATTGACTGGGCGCCGGTGCGGTTTGCGGACTTGAAGCGCGAGGCGAAGCTGCAGAGCTTTGACGACATCCTCGTGGCGATGGACGGGGCGCTTGCAAACGACGAGTTCGCCGACGTGGTCCGCGGCCGCTTTGACGCAGTGCTGATCGACGAATTTCAAGATACGGACGCCGTGCAGTACGGCATCTTCAAGACGCTCTTCATGGCGGACGGCGGCCCCCGGACGCTCGTTTTTGTGGGCGACCCCAAGCAGTCGATCTACAGCTTCCGCTCGTCAGACATTGCGGTCTATTCCGCGGCTGTGAAGGACGTGGGGCGGACGATGCAGCTGACCGCCAACTGGCGCAGCACCCCCGTTTTGGTGGACGCCGTGAACGCCTTCTTTGCGGAAGAAAACGGCCGGCAGCCCTTCTTGATGGACAGCATTCGCTTTACGCCTGTGGAAGGCAAGGCTGTGAAGAAGGCGCCCCTCACGTTGGCGGGCGAGGCGGTGCCGGTCTTTGAAGTGTGGCGCGGTGAAGGCACGGCGCACTTTCTGTCGGCGGGCGAAAGCGACGCCTTCGAGGCGGAGGCAGTGGCCGAAGACATCGTTCGGCTTTTAAACGGCAAGGCGCAGATTGACGGGCGTTCCTTGAAGCCTTCGGACATCGCGCTGCTTGTGAAAAAGCGCGACGCCGCCACGGCGGCCGTCGAGGCTTTGAAAAAACGCGGGCTTCGCGTTCTCTGGCGCAACAGCAAGGACGACGTCTTAAAGCACGAGGCGCCGCGCGACATGATGGCGGTTTTGAAGGCCGTGGAGTCGCCGAAGGATCGCAGCTTGCTCGCTGCCGCGCAGGCGACGCGGCTTTTCGGCCGCAGTCTGAAGGAAATTCGCGACGGCCTTGCGGAGCGCATTGCGGACAGCCTGCTCCTTAAGAAGCTCGCCGAACGGTTCGAAAAGGGTGGGGCGGCCGCCTTGTTTGCGGAGCTTCTGGCGGCGCGACACGCTGACGAGCGGCTTCTTGCGACGCCCTCGGGCATGCGCTACCTCGCGGACTGCCGCCACATGACGGAGATGCTTCATGAGCGTGGCCGGACGCTTTCGACGCTCTCCGGCCTCATTCAGCGCACCGAAGCCGAGCGCTTTGAGCCGGTGGACGATGAAAGCGACCGGACGGCGCGCGTCGAGAGCGACGACGATCTCATCAATGTGCAGACGCTGCATTCAAGCAAGGGGCTTGAATACCCGGTGGTCTACCTCGTGGGCGCCGCAAGAGCGCATCAGCTGGAGAGCTCCGCCGTCTTTCATGTGCACGACGAACGGCAGGACGTCTGGTACGTGGGGGCCGAGGAGGCGTCCGAAGACCTCATTCCGGAAGCCGCGCACAGCCGGCTGGAAGAGGCGGTGCGGCTGCTCTACGTTGGCATGACGCGCGCTTCGCATCGCCTCGTGCTGCCGCTTTTTCTGACGGAGGATGGCAAGACCCGAAAGCTCTCGCGCTATCGCTGCGCCAACGCCGCCGTCTTTGCGCTCTGGGGCGACAAGGCCATGACGAAGTACACGGACGCGACGGCGCACGCCGACGAGGCGCTCGAGGGGCTCGCGGCGCGCCTGGCGGCGCTGCCCGCGGACTTGGTGCAGATGCGCACGTTTGACATTGAGGCGAGCGTTGCTGAGACGCACGCGGCAACTCCGGCGGACACCACAAAGACGCTCACTGCCGCGCCCGCAAAGCGCTTTGGCGTGACTGAGCGCCTCTCAAGCTTCACGGGCATCATGCGCACGAAGAAGGCGGCCCCGGCGATGGCGGGCGCTGAAGAGGCGCCCCGCGAGGCGGACGACGACACGGGGTTCGATGAAGATGAAAAAGAAGCGCAGGCGGCGGGGGATAAGAAAGCGGCAGAGGGCTTTGACCCAGCGGCGCTCCGAGGCCCTGACGTCGGCACCTTCCTGCACGAAATCATGGAGCGCGCGGAGTTTGACACCGAGGAGGGGCGACGTGACCTCATTCAGCGCCTCATCCGCAAGTATTCCGGACTCTTCCCCGCAGACGACCGGGAGGCCGCGCAGGCGGCGTGGCTGCAGTACATCGAAGGCATGATGCGCGCGGTGCTTGCGGCGCCATTGGAAATGGGCTTGCGCTTGATGGACGTGCCGCGCGAGAAGCGCGCCTCCGAGTGGCCCTTTACGATGAGCGCCGGCCAGGACGGGGGCGAGCCGCGGACGACGGGCCTTGCGAGGCTTCTTGCTCGATATCCGACGTATGCGGTGGGCGACTTGGACGACGTGACGCTGCGGGGGTACCTCACCGGCACGGCGGACCTTCTTTTTGAAGCGGGGGGCCGCTACTACCTTGTGGACTGGAAGAGCAATGTGATCGGCTCGGGCCGCCCCGCGGATTACACCGAGGAAGCGATGGCAGACGAAATGACGCGGCATGGCTACCGGCTGCAGTA
The DNA here is from genome assembly GCA_963587345.1 of uncultured Oscillospiraceae bacterium. Classification (GTDB taxonomy): domain Bacteria; phylum Pseudomonadota; class Gammaproteobacteria; order Burkholderiales; family Burkholderiaceae_F; genus Duodenibacillus. The sequence goes on from CAVACW010000053.1 coordinate 6,931, forward strand.
CTTGATCTATCTCACGGCTTTCTGCCGGTTTTTGGAGGACCGGCTGGGCGTCACGTTTGAAGACGCGTACGAGCGCGTGGGCGGCGTCTTCTACATCTTCCTGCGAGGCGCGGGCGAAGGCGGCGTGACGCAGGGCATTGTCCGGGACCGGCCGCCGGTGGCAGTGCTCTCGGCGCTCAATGAATTCTTTGGCAAAGGGGCAGCGCGATGATCGAAAAGGAAACGGATCTCACCGAGGAAGCGTGGCAGGCGATGGGTGCGGCGCTCCTGCGCATCGTGCGCCGGCAGGGCGCTGCGCTTGCTGAGGCGGACGAGGCGGCGTTTTTTGCCGCCATGAAGGCGCTGGCGGCCGCGGACGTGGAAAAGAGCGTCTGCGCAGCGCTGCCTTCTGAGCTCTTGCCGGCGGTGGCTGGCTGGAAGGCCGCCGGGCTGGCGGGAGACGCTGGCTCGTCGGCGCCGCTCATTTTGGATGGCGAGGCGCCCGATGGGCGGATCTATGCCGCGCGGCAGTTTGCCGAAGAAGCAGAACTGGCGCGCCTTCTCTCGGCCGCGCACCGGCTTCCAGATACGGAGCTGCGTCTTCCTCGGGCGCTCTCTGCCGCTTTTTCCGCGGTGGATCACGCGTTTTTTGATGCGACGGCCGCGGCGCAGGACTCCAAAAAGCGCGCCGCCTGGGAGGCGGGGGTGGCACGCCAGCGTGAGGCGGTGGAGAAGGCGCTCGCGCGCCGCTTTTCTGTCATCACGGGCGGCCCCGGCACGGGGAAGACGTCAACGGTGGTGCGCATTTTGACAGCGCTTCTGGCGGCTTCCGACGCTTCGCAGCGGATTGTGCTCACGGCGCCCACCGGCAAGGCCGCGGGCCGCATGATGGAGTCGGTGGCGGGCGAATGCGCAGCGCATCCCGAGCTCTACGCCCAGGTGCAGCAGGCGATTGACGAACGCCGCGTCGTGGCGCAGACGATTCACCGGCTCCTTTTGACGCCCGACGAAAGCGGGGAGAAGCCGTCCGCCAATTCGCCGCTTGCCGCGGACATATTGATCGCGGATGAGGCGAGCATGATTGACCAGCGCCTGGCGCTGCGGCTTCTGCGCGTTACGGACTGCAACGCAACGCGCCTCGTGCTGCTGGGGGACAAGTATCAGCTTGCCGCCGTGGGGCCAGGGTCGGTCTTTGCGGACATCACGGATCCGGCAGGGGCGCTTTCGGACGCGGTGACGGAATTGACCTACAGCTTTCGCTTTGGGGATTCGTCCCCGATCGGCTGCGCCGCGCGGGCGGTGAACGAAGGCAATGTGGCCGAAGCGGTGAAGCATCTTCCGCCGGCGTCGCGCTTTGCGACGGCGCTCATTATGGATGAGAAGGAATGGGCGGCCTCAGCGGCCTCTCGCATTCAAACGGAGCGCGTCAACCCCAAGATCGCCGCGTGGATCGACGCGGCGATGCCGAAGTTTCTGGCGTCGGTTGAAAAGCGTGTCGCGGTCCATGCGGCGCATGACTTGATGGAAGCTGAATCCCGAGCGGAACTGGACGACGCGATGCTCTCGGCCTTCAACGAATTTCGGCTCCTCTGTGCGCAGAGGCGGGGGCGCGACAGCGTCACCGCCGTGAACGCCCTCATGGCGGAGAAGGTGCGGCAGGCGGCTCATGCTAAGCCCGAGGACGAGTTCTATCCGGGCCGCATCGTCATCGTGCGCGCCAACGACCGCACGACGGACCTCTTCAACGGCGACGTGGGCGTCGTGACTTTCGGCGAAAAGGCGGGCTTTGACGTGTGGTTCGGCGACCGGTATGTGCCGGCGGCGTTGCTGCCAGCGCACGACACGGGGTATTCGCTTACGGTGCATCAGTCGCAGGGTTCGCAGTTCCGGTCGGTGGCGGTGGTGCTGTCGGATGATCCTGAGTCGGCGCTGACGACGCGCGAGCTTCTCTACACCGGCATCACGCGAGCGAAGAAGAACGCCACCGTGTTTGCGGCGAAGGCGGCGCTCGAAAAGGCGGTGAAGACGCCCGTGCGGCGGCTCGGGGGGCTCGCGCGGCGGTTGAGGGAGAATGCCGCGGACACGTGAGGCCGTTGTTCAATGGCTTCACGCATAGGGATGATGCTAGACGGAGAGCTAGCGGATGGTTGTTTCTTCGATGGCGCAGCGGTGGTGGTTTGTTTTGGCGTCGAAGGTGATGCCGATGAGCATTGCTTTGCCGTGGTAGCGATGTCGCTCCAATACTTCGGTGTACTGCCGGGTCTTGATCTGGTCAACGGCGGCCTGAGCGGACTGATCTTTCTTCAACTCAATGAGGAGTGCAGGTTTCTCGGAGCCCGGCATGGGCAAAAAGAGCATGTCCGCGTAGCCGCGACCGGCGCCGATTTCCTCAAACCGTACGTAATGATCCATGGCGGACAAATAAGCCATGGCGATGACAGACTTCAATGCCTGTTCGTTGGCGTAAAAATGAGGCGATGTTTGAGCGAGGTGGACTTGCCCGAGAAGCTCTGCGACACGGTCTACGTTCTTCTCAAGAGTCGCTGTCAGAATGGCGTCCGAGAGTTGCACCGCCTTCACGAGTTCAGTGCGGCGTCCGTTGAGGAAGGAGCGGACGAATTCTTCGCGGATTTCTTCGTTGGGAATGTAGACCTCGGCCTTGTCGTCGTCATAGGCGAGGTAGCCCAGATGAACGAGTAGCGTCAGCACCTTGTCCCGCGTGTCAACCGAGATGAGGTCATTGGCAAAAGAGCCGACATCCACCCGGCATCGCTGGCCGCCCAGCATGGCGATGACGCTGTCTTTGAGTCCCTCCACGTTGAGGTCAAGATAAAGCTTCAGCGCTTCAAAGGTCTCTGTTTGGGTCCAGTAGCACTTGAATCGATTGGACAAGGAGGCCGTCAGGACGGAGTTCGGGTTGTAAACGTGTCCTACCTGATGAAACTGATAACCGTCATACCAGCGCTGCATTTGGGCAAAATCTGTTCCTCTTTCTAGGCAGATGGACTGCACTTCTTCCGTGGTGAAGCCGACGTACTCCGCCAGCACGCCGGGATCCACCATGGTGAATTCGGAGAAGTCAGTGAGCGCAGACGACGTGCCGTATTTCTTGATGGGCAGGATGCCGGTCATGTAGGCGCCGCAGAGGGATCGTGAGACCTGTGCGTCCTTGAAGAGGTCACGCAGAAAGAGGATGTAATTCTTTTGCGTCGAGACGTCGTCCTTGGCTTCTCGAAAGAGCACATCCCATTCATCAATGATGATGTAGAAGGTTTCTCCGGTGGCGTCGTTGATGGCGCAAATCATGTCGGCCAGCGTGTCGGCTTCGGAGGTATCGACTTCGGGGAATTCGCGCCTCAATTCCTTCAGCAGCCTGGTCTGCAGCAGGTCAAGCGCCTTGCTGGCTCCCTCTCGGAGAAAGTGGGTCATGTCCCAAAAGATGACATTGCACTGGTTGAGATATTTGTCATACTCGGGAGAGGCAACAAAAAACTTGTTCCTTGGCGCATGGGCAATCTTCATTTTTTCAAAGAGATGCTGTGATTGAGCGCCCTTGGAGTAAAAGGCCGACAGCATCTGCGCGGCGAACGTCTTTCCGAAGCGGCGCGGACGAGTAAAGCACACAAAGCGGCGCGGCGTGTTCATCACCGCGTTGGTGTAGGCGAGAAGTTCCGTTTTGTCGACATAAAGTCCGTCGTTCAGCATCAGTTCAAACCCAACGCTTGGCGGATTAATGTATCGGCCCATTGCTTTGCTCCATGGAATCAGCATGATGATTTTAGCGGAGTGGCTTGCGGCGCTTTTTTGTGAGCGCGGCGCTGTCACAAAATCGACACACGGGCGCGGCAAAATAACCAAATTCGCGCCCTTACGCCAAAAGGCGGAGTTGCGCGCAAAGAACATCGGCTAAACTCAGCAGATCGGCTGAATTCGGCCAAAACAGCGAGACGCCTCTGGCGGACCGCCCTAATTTTCTGGAGTCGAGTCTTGACTAAGTTCACTACTTTCGCCGCCGCGCTTGCCGCTGCGACGCTGACGGTTTCTTTCACCGCGTCCGCGACGGACACGGATGCGCTTTTGAAGGCCGCGCAGGCTGAAGGGGCCGTAAGCTCCGTGGGCATGCCTGACACGTGGGCCAACTGGGTCGGCACCTGGAAGGATCTGCAGAAGCTTGGCATCAAGACGCAGGACACCGACATGTCCTCCGCCGAAGAAATCTCCAAGATGATCGCCGAAGGCGAGAACGCCACAGCGGACATCGGCGACGTGGGCTTTGAGTTCGGCGAATTCGCCGCCAAGAAGCGCATCACGATGCCCTACAAGCCCTCCACCTGGGATCAGATCCCTGGGTGGGCCAAGGACAAGGACGGTCACTGGTGCCTGAGCTACACGGGCACGGTCGCCTTCATCATTAATAAGGAGCTCGTGAAGAATCCCCCGAAGAGCTGGGCTGACCTTCTGACGGGCAAGTACCGCGTCTCCGTGGGCGCCGTGGGGTCGGCGGCGCAGGCGAACTACGCCGTGCTCGCCGCCGCAATGGCGATGGGCGGCAACGAAAAGAACCTCAACCCTGCCTACGACTTCTTTGCGAAGATCGCCAAGCAGGGGCGCCTTTCCATGGTGGACCCTGTGGTGGCGAACCTTGAGA
>CAVACW010000053.1:11567-17707 GCA_963587345.1 uncultured Oscillospiraceae bacterium
CCCTGAACTACCGCGATCAGATCGACCGCAGCCGCTTTGAAGTGGTGATCCCCGCCGAAGGCAGCGTCACCTCGGGCTACACGACGATTTTGAACAAGTACTCGAAGCATCCGAACGCCGCGAAGTACGCTCGCGAATACATCCTGTCGGACAAGGGGCAGATCAATCTCGCGGGCGGCTACGCTCGTCCGATCCGCGCCCAGTACATCAACATGCCGGAAGACGTGAAGGCGAAGATGCTCCCCGAGTCCCAGTACAAGAACGCCAAGCCCATCACGGACTTTGCGGCCTGGACGAAGACGAGCAGCAAGCTCTCTCGCCAGTGGCAGTCCAAGGTCTCCATCTACATGAAATAAGCGAGACCGCCGCGGCCGCTTGTTGAAGCGGCGGCAAGTGAAGCCCCGGGGGTTCGGCATTGGTGCTGACCGGGGCTTTCTTTTTTTGCGGCTTCAGAGGGATTGCGGCGTGCGTGGGCGGGGCCGCCCCGTTAGAATACGGGCCTTATTCCAAATTTCTGCATCAACGGATAAAGTGACAGCAAGTTTCATCAGTAAAAGCGACGGGGGAACCGAGGGCTTCATCAAGCACGTTCTCCTGATGCTGCCCTTTGCGGTGGTGTTCCTCGCCTTCCAGATCGTTCCGATGATCTGGGTGATCATCAACTCCCTCTACGTGGAGGAAGATGAGGTCTGGGGCTTCGGGAACTACGTCGAGATTCTTTCCGATCCGTTCTTCCTGCAGAGTTTTTCCAATTCCCTGTGGCTCTCCTTCTGGAGCTCGCTCGTGGGCCTTGTGATCGCTTCCTTTGCGGCGGCGAGCTTGAACAAGGTTTCGGGGCGCGTTCGCGACTGGATGGTGAGCTTCACGAACATGACGAGCAACTTCTCGGGCGTGCCGCTCGCGTTTGCCTTCATCATCATTCTGGGCTTCAACGGCTCGATCACGCTCCTTTTGAAAGATCTTGGCCTCATTGAGAAGTTCAACGTCTACGGGATTGAAGGGCTCTTTCTCATCTACACCTACTTCCAGATTCCGTTGGGGATCCTGCTCCTTTTCCCTGCGTTCACGGCACTGAAGCCCGAGTGGGAGGAAGCCGCCCGCACGATGGGCGCGACACGCCTGCAGTACTGGGTGAAGGTGGCGATTCCGGTGCTGCTTCCGGCGCTTCTTGGAACCTTCACGATTCTCTACGCCAACGCCATGGGCGCCTACGCGAGCGCCTACGCCTTGACGGTCGGCAACTACAACCTCGTCACGATCCGCATCGGGCAGCTCGTGGTGGGCGACATTTTCTTCCAGCCAAACCTTGCGGCAGCCTTGTCCGTGCTCCTCATCATCATTCTGGGGTTCGTGGTGGCGATCTACCGCTGGCTCTTGAGGAGGTCCTACCATGCAGCTTAAGTTCACGAGCGAACTCTGGCACCGCGCGGTGATTCTCCTTGTGGCGCTGGTGCTGGCGCTTCCGATCGTGGCAACGGTCATGTACGCCTTTGCAACGAACTGGGGCGCGACGATTCTTCCAGACGGCTTCACGCTGAAGTGGTTCGAGCGGCTTTTGACCGATCCGCGCTTTCTCGCGGCCTTGGGGCGCAGCCTCTTGATCTGCTTTGCGACGCTCATCGTCTCGACGCTGCTCGTTCTGCCCCTCATTTTCGCGGTCTTCTACTATTTCCCGAAGGTGAAGGGCGTGATGGAAGTGCTCATCATCCTCCCCTTTGCCGTGCCGCCCGTGGTCTCAAGCGTGGGGCTTTTGCAGATGTTTGCGGGTGATCCGCTCCCGATTGTGGGGACGCCCTGGATTTTGATCGGCACCTACTTCACGATCACGGTGCCCTTCATGTACCGCGCCTTGGCTAACGGCATGGCGGGCATCAATTTGAAAGACCTCATCGATGCGGCGCATTTGCTGGGCGTGGGGACGTTCTCCGCCTTCATGCGCATCATTCTGCCGAACTTGAACCGCGCGTTGTTGGCGTCGCTCTTCATCAGCTTCTCGTTCTTGATGGGCGAGTTCGTCTTTGCAAACATGCTGGTGGGAACGCGCTATGAGACGCTGCAAATCTACCTCTACACGAAGCGCATGACGAGCGGCCATCTGAACGCCGCCATCGTCTCGGCGTACTTCTTTTTAACGCTCATCCTCACCTGGGCGGCGATGTACCTGTCGCGCCCCCGCCGTGAAGAACACATCATCGAAGAGTAGGGTTTTTGAATCATGACGACGTCTTTTGTCTCCGTCCGCTCGCTCGCGAAGCACTTTGAGGCGACGCGGGTCTTTGAAGACCTGAACTTTGACATTGCGCGCGGCGAGTTCATCACGCTCTTGGGACCCTCGGGTTGCGGCAAGTCAACGCTCTTGCGGTGCTTGGCGGGCCTTGAAATGCCTGATGCCGGCACGATCAGTGTGGACGGCGAGGACATCACCCACACAAAGGCTCAGAAGCGCAACATCGGCATGGTGTTTCAGAGCTACGCGCTTTTTCCGAACATGACGGCCTTGGAAAACATTTCCTTCGGTCTCAAGATGGCCAAGCTCGCTCCGGCCGTCATCGAAGAGCGCGTGAAAAACGCCATTGCGCTGGTGGAATTGGCCGGGAACGAAAAGAAGTATCCGCATCAGCTCTCGGGCGGCCAGAAACAGCGCGTGGCGCTGGCGCGCGCCTTGGTGACCGAACCCCGCATTCTTCTGTTGGACGAGCCGCTTTCCGCTCTGGATGCGCGCATCCGCCGCAACCTTCGCGAGCAGATCCGCTCCATTCAGAAGGATCTTCACCTCACCACGATCTTCGTTACGCACGATCAGGAAGAGGCGATGACGATCAGCGACCGCATCTTCTTGATGAATAAGGGCGAGATTGTGCAAAGCGGCACGCCTGAAGAGGTGTACCTGCACCCTGCGAACGAATTCGCGGCTCGCTTCATCGGTTCCTACAACCTTCTTACGGCGGAAGAGGCGCATCGCCTCATTGGCTTTGGCACGGACGCGAAGCTCGTCGCCGTCCGCCCCGAGTCCGTCTTCGTGAAGGAGGAGCGCGCAACGTATCCCGCGACGTGCTCGCACCCCGTGGACGGCCGCGTCGTGAGCCATCAGTTGCTGGGCAACGTCATTCGCTATCGCATCGCTGCGGGCGACACCGTGCTCACGGTGGATGTGATGAACCGCTCGAGCGCGCGGCTCTATGCGCCGGAGAGCGCGGTGCAGCTCCTCTTCAACATGGCGGAAGTGCGGCCGCTGCTGAAGTAATTATTGGATGGTTTGTTTTTGTTGTTTTTCATAAAAAGAGATAATTTCATGTTGCCCCCCCCCGAAATCTGAGAATGATGCTGTAGTGCCAGTTGTTCGCCAAGTCAAAATCCGAGAGTCGAACGTTGAGCTGATTCGGATTCTCGCGATGTTCTTCATCGTCGGCGTGCACTGCATGGTGCACGGTGATTTGGACTATTCGGCGGCGAATCCGATTTCCATCAATTTGCTGTGGGCCCAGTTTGTGGGGATGTGGGGCTCTGTTGGGACGGACATGTTCGTCCTGATTACAGGGTACTTTTTAAGCAAGAATTTTGCGAAGGTTTCGGGTTTTTTCAAGCTTTGGCTGACGATTTTTTTCTACTCAGCGGGGTTCTTGGTTGTATTTTTGCTGGCGGCTCCTGAGCGAGTGACGCTTGGAAGCATCGCCACCAGTTTGTTGCCGGTGATGAGGAATCATTATTGGTTTCTTACTTGCTACGTTCTTCTTTATGCGGTATCTCCGTTTCTGGGGGCGGGCGTCAGAGCGCTGACTAAACGCCAGCATGAGTGGCTGATGGGATTGGTTCTCTTGTTGTGGTCACTCATCCCGACGTCGCATGTGGGAAGTATGTACTACAACGAGTTCTTGTTGTATGTCATGCTGTTTATCGTAGCCTCCTACGTTCGGATTTATGAGATCCGTAAGCTGGTGCAAGTGAGGTGGCTGGTTCTGACGTTGGTAGCTGTTGCAGTAGTGAGCTTTGCTTCGATTGTTGTTACGGAGTATCTGCACCGGTTGCCGATTTTCTCCATGCTGAGCGACAAGGTTGTGTGGCGAGTGTGGATTGGGAGAAACAGCCCTCTGACGATATTGATGGCTCTGACGATTTTCTTGCTGTTGCTGAAATTGGAGCTGGGGCAGATCAAGTGGATCAATGCGATTTCGGGGTGCATGCTTGGGGTGTACCTTATTCATGAAAATATATTCGTCAGGCCGTATTTGTGGGGTACCTTGCTGAAGGTGAAGGATCATTTTGAGTCAGGGCTGTTCTTTGTTCCTTGGTCAATTGCTGCGATCGTAGGGGTTTTTGTAGCTTGTATTGGCATTGAATTGCTTCGAAAGAAGTTGTTCGGTTTTTTTGTGGATGTTCCTGTAGCGTATTTCCGGCGCTTCGATAGACAAATTTCCGCGCTTTTTCAAAAACGGGCGCTTGAGAATGAGAAGAAAAGGTGAAAATGATGAAAAGTATCTTGACTGCTGCTGTTGCGCTCGCGTTGCCGCTCATGGCGGCCGCGGCCGGTGCGCCGAGTTATGACTGCCGTGGGATCGAGGTCTACTTTTCGCCCAACGGCGGCGCTCAGGACGCCATCGTTCGCCAGATCGCTGGGGCGAAGAAAGAAATTCTGGTTCAGGCCTTCCATTTCTCAAATACCGCAATCATTGAGGCGCTCATTGCTGCGCAAAAGCGCGGCGTGCATGTGACGGTGGTCTTGGACACCGAGAACCGGCATCGAAAGAGCTCCGGGGCGCCGGAGCTCGCAGAGAACGGCGTGACGGTCTTGATCGACGATGAGCACCACACGGCGCACAACAAGCTGCTCCTCATCGACGGCGCGACGGTTATCACGGGAAGCTTCAACTACAACAAGAACGCGGAATCGAACAACGCCGAGAACATTCTTGTGCTCCCGTGTGAACCGCTTGTAAAGCGCTACATCGAGAACTTCGAGGCGCACCGCGGGCACAGCGACGCGTGGACGGGACTGCAGCCGGCGGCAAAGGACTAGACGTAGGCGTTTGCCTGTCGCCGTCGTTTTACTGCGAGATGCAGGTGGCAAGTTCCAAACCGGCGTAGACCGCGGCGACGCGCTTAAGAGGCTTGATGCGGCGGACATTGTCGCCGGCGGCGTAGCGCTCGAGCTGCTCAGCGGCTTCTCCGAGTGCCTTCTCTACCGATGCAGGCGTAGCCTTTCCTTTGGGGAGGTGCTTCAATTCGAAAAGGTATGAAACGCCGCCTGTGGTCGACTTTAGAAGCAAGTCCGTGAACCCTTTCCTGTCTCCCCAGACTTCCAGTTCAGCAAAGTACTCAAAGCCCGAAGCGAAGTTGGCAGCGATGAGCAGAGCTGTCTGAAAATCGCTTTCTCGCAAGTGCAAGCTCTTTTTGGTGCCGCAGCAGCGCAGGAGCACGGAGGAGATTTGGCGAAGAAGCGGCTCGGGGTCGCCTTCTTTGAGGCGAAGAAGCGCGCCGTCAAAATCGCCACTTCGAATGCCCCAGCTTGGAAACTTTCGCAGATGCCGGAAGTAGACCTCAAAAAACTGCAAGGCGACGGCTCGGTTGGGGACAACAAGCGCTGGCTCCGGTCCGCCGGCATAGGTGAGGTATCCCAAGTAGACGAGAGCTGAGAGAAGCCCGTCTCGGTCAAAGCGGCCGCTGGCTTGCAGATTCAGAAGCTGTGGATTTTTTCTGAACGGAATCGGCTTTCGCGCCATGGCATTTGCCACGATGTTCGTCACGTCTTCGGGAGATCCCAAGCTGAGGAGACGGTGAATCTTCGAAATGTCCGGCGCCACGGAAGGATTCAAAAGATCCTCCGGTTCTTCGTTTTCTGTTTTGATGTGGTTCAGGTAGTACAAGCACATCGAGGCATTGAAGACCGTTTCTGTTGACCTGAAAGCAAAGCGGTAGCCGTTGTAGAGCTCCTTCATGCGGTTGATAACCTCTTCCAACGTTCTCCCGTACGTCCTGAGGTCAATGAGCTGCGGCACAAGCTCCCGAAGCTCCTCGTTCCTAAACCACCCGTCACTAAAGTAACGGGGTTTCTGAGTCAGGCAGGCTCTCCGAGCCGCCGGAGGCACCCGAAAGCGCCTTCTTCGACTCGGCGTCACACACGCCGCTGAGAAACTTTTTTCGAT
>CAVACW010000054.1:0-17498 GCA_963587345.1 uncultured Oscillospiraceae bacterium
ATTTTTTAAGGAGGGTCAGTAAGGGTTTGCGCGCTTAACTCATGCAATCGCCCTGACCAGACTCCTGCGTTTTTTCAGACCAAACGATGAATTGGCTACGTACCGTTTCGAAAAAATCTAAGGCACAGTCATTACAATGCCGGAATGCGCTGGATTCTTACGATACTCATTCTTCTCATTGTCCTTATGACGTCCGTTCCCTGGCTCTCGAAATTCGGGCTGGGGAGGATGCCGGGCGACATCAATTTCCGCCTCGGAAAGCGGCGCATCAGCATTCCCTTGGCGAGCACCGTGCTGGTGTTCTTTGTGTGCTGGCTGATCGGGCGCCTCATCTGACGCGCCCAGCAAAAAGATGGCGGGGAACTTCCCCGCCCGCGATGGCCCCGGAACAACAAAACTCCGCGAAATGCAGATTTCGTGATCAGTCCCAGCCGTTGTCGGAGACAACGACCTTCAAAACGAATAGTACAGCAAAATCCGAGGTCAAGCTTGGCTGTCTGGTGAAAACTGCTGAAAAAACGGCAGCGGCCGGGGGCCGCGACTTTGGAGTTCTACGGACATGAGAAAGGCGGCGCCTTGCAGTTTGCTTCCGCCGTTGAGCGGGGCCGCAAGGCGGAAAACGCCGGCAGGCTGCTCTTTCTGAGCGCGCGAAGGAACTCCTCTCGAATCTCCTCGTTGGGAATGAAGACCTGAGCGGCCTTCCGATCGAAGGCCAGATAGCCTCGATGCACGAGGAGCGTGAGGACGTCGTCTCGCGTCGTGAGGGACGTGAGGTTGTTTCGAAGGTTCAGCCTGTCCACGGGGTGCCGCCCGCCGGCCAGGAGGTGGATGACGGCGTCCGACAGGCCGTCCAAAGGAAGCTCGAGGCAATGCCGCAGCGACTCGTAGCTTGCGGTGGGCGTCCAGTAGGACTGGCACTCGCCGGACCGGATGGCGCGGTCCACGTCAAGCGGGTTGTAGACGGGGCCGACGCCTTGGAGCTGGTAGCCCTCGTAGAGGCGGCGCAACTCGTTGAAATTGTGGCCGTGCTCGCTGCAGAGTGCTTGCACTTCGTGTTCGGTGAAGCCGATGAATTCGCCCAGCGCGCCGGGACTGGTCATCGTGAATTCCGCAAAATCGGAGAGCTCGGCTTCGATGCCGCAGCTGGTGATCGGCAGAATGCCGGTGAGATAGGCGCCCTGCAAAGCGCGGCGCACGCCCGCGCCTTGGAAGAGACTGCGCAGAAAGTGAAGGTACTGGCTCAGCAGGAGCGGATTGTCCTTGGCTTCCCGAAAAAGCACGTCCCACTCGTCAATGACGATGAAGAACCGCCGGCCGGTCTGGGTGCTGATGCGAAGGAGGCGTTCGGCGAGCGGAAGGTCTTCGTCGGGACTGACGTCGGGGAAGGCGGCGATGAGCTCCTCGCTGGTCCATCGGCACAGCGACGGGAGAATGGCTGCGGGTTTGTCGAAAAAGCAGGAGGCGAAGCGGGCGATGTCCCAGAAAATGGTGTCCGCCTGATTGAGGTGTCGTTGGTAGCCGGCTGTTTGGGCGACGGTGAGCGAATCAAAGAGCGGACGGGAGGTGGCGCCTCGGGTGTAGTACGCGACGAGCATCTGGGCCGCGTAGGTTTTGCCAAAACGCCGGGGGCGTGTGTGGCAGACGAGGCTTGCCGGCGTGCCAAGGCGCTCGTTCATGAAGGCGATGAGGCCCGACTTGTCCACGTACGGTGGGGAGCGCAGGATGGAGGCGAATTCTTCGTTGCCGGGATTGAGGTAGACGCCCATGGCTTCGGCTCAGTTGGGAAGTGTTAAAAATATAAGATAAATGGCATTATACGAGATGAATTGGCTGAAATAGAAACAAAAACGTCCGCCGAGCGCGAGGCTTCAGCGGACGTTTGAACCAAGATCAGAGGGATCTTAGAAGAGGTACTTCACGCCGACCGTGAAGATGTTGTAGTGAGCCTTTTCGCCGTCGCACTTGTAGGCATTCCAGACGCGTTCGTATTCAGCGCGGAGAGCCCAGTTTTCAACGAAGTACCATTCCGTGCCGACGCCAAGCTTCGGGGCGAGGCGGGTCTTGGTTTCGCTCCAAGAACTGTCGTCATTGTCGCTAAAGGTGGCCTTGGCGCGCACCACGCCGGCGCCAGCCTTGGCAAAGAGTTCGAAGCGTTCGTTGATTGGCAGGATGCCCACAGCGTCGATGGCGAGCATGTGGCCAGTGAGTTTGGCATGCGCTTTGTACTGGTTACCACTGTCAAGATCGGTGACAGTGGTGTCGGACTTGGTGCGGCCAAGATAGTAGTAGCCGCCTTCTACCGCGAAGTAGTCGTTGAAGCGATAGCCTTCAATGAGCTTGATGGCGACATTCGTTTTGTCGGTTTCGGTCTTGCCATAGGTGCTGACGTTAGCGTCGGTCTGAATGTCGCGCATGTTGTCCACCATGGAATCGTGCATGGTGGAATCTGCGTTGGACACGCCGGCGGCCCCCAAGATGTACCAGCCCACATCCTCGCCAGCGGAGGCGGCGGACGAACCGAGAAGCGCCGCAAGCGCGGCGGCGATGAACTTCAATTTCATAGTGATGCTCCAGTCAATGGTCGGAAGGTTTTCGTAACAACGAACCTTCGTTTTCTTGTCAGAGCCCTCAGTCTGCCTGCTTGAAACCAGCACGGCGCTCGGGGGGGGTAAACCCTAGGAAATTTCAAGCAAAAGCCGCCGCGAAATCCGAATCGTGTTGTAGAAACGCAACACCCCGGTGCCTACGCCGCGAGCGCCGCCTCGCGCGCCGCGCGAATGCGGACGGCGATTTCGTTCTTCTTCCCTTCGCGGGCTGCTTCGCCGGCAATCTGTCCAGCGTTCACCGACGTCCAGCGGCGAGCGTCCTCTTGCCAAGCCTCGCGAGGAAATCCGGGCGCCGTTGCCTCAACCGCTTCAAGGCAGAGCGCAAAGCGCTCGGGGCGCCGGAGCACGTCGCTCATGTCCAGCGTGACCGCGCGGTCAGCGACGCTGCCGGGGGTGACGAGGCGATCCGCAACGCGTACGAAGAGCACCGCGAGGTCGATGACGTCCGCGGACGCCTTGAGTGCCGCAAAGCGCGCTCGCACGGCGTCTTCTGCGTCGCCGGGGTTTGTAAAGAGAATCACCGCGCGAACGGGCACGGACGAATGGGCGGCAACGGCGCGAAGCAACGCCGCGCGCTTCGTTTCATCCCACGCCACGTCCGCAAAAAGCCGCGCCCAGAGGCCGCAGGCGACGAGCACATCCACCATCTTGTCGGGGTGCTGCTCTTTGAGTCCCTTCTTGAATTCCGCCCAGACGCGCTCGGCCACGAGGGCGTCGGCTTCGCCGTTTTCGACCATCGTCTGCATGAGCCGCAACGTCTCAGGAGCGACAGTGAAGTCACTCAACTTTGCCGCAAATCGGGCGGTGCGAAGAATGCGCACGGGGTCTTCGGCGAAGGCTTCGCTTACGTGCCGCAGAAGGTGGTTTTTGAGGTCACGCTTTCCGCCGTAAGGGTCGATTACGGTGCCGTCGGCGGCTTCCGCCATGGCGTTGATGGTGAGGTCGCGCCGGCGCAGGTCTTCTTCCAAGGTGACGTCGGGGGCGGCGTGAAACTGAAAGCCGTGATAGCCCGCGGCGGTCTTGCGCTCCGTGCGCGCCAAGGCATGCTCCTCGTGCGTCACGGGGTGCAGGAAGACGGGGAAGTCGGCGCCGACGGGAAGGTAGCCGCGGCGGGCCATGTCCTGCGGGGTGGCGCCCGTCACCACCCAGTCCACGTCGCCCGCGGGGAGGTCATAGCCAAGTTCACGCAGCAGGCGGTCGCGGACGGCGCCGCCCACGCGGTAGCGCTGGAGGGAATCAGTCGGCATTCTTTTTCTTCCGAGTTCGAGTCTTGGGGGCCGCTTCATCAGCGGACGCCGCAGTTTTGGCGCGCTTTGCGCTGCGGGCGGCGGCTTTGTCGGTTGCGGCGACGTCAAAGTGCCGGGCGGCTTCAGCGCTTTCCGCTGCAGCAGCTTCCAAAGCGGCGCGGGCTTTGGCGTCGGGGGCGTGGTCTTTCAAGAAGTCCTTCAGGATGTTGCCCGTTGCGGTGCCCGAGGCGGCGACGTGTTCGGCGTCGCCCTGTGCCACGATCCGGCCGCCCGCGGGACCGCCTTCAGGCCCAAGGTCAATGATGCAGTCGGCTTCGGCGATGACATCAAGGTTGTGTTCGACGACGAGAACGGTGTTCCCCGCATCAACGAGCCGGTGCAGGACCGCGACGAGCTTGGCGACATCCGCCATGTGAAGCCCCACGGTGGGCTCGTCCAGAATGTAGAGCGTGCGGGCGGCGCGGGCAAAGCGCACCGCGTCCTTGGGGGAGTGGGCCTTGGCAAGCTCGGTCACGAGCTTGATGCGCTGGGCTTCGCCGCCCGAGAGGGTGTTCGAAGGCTGCCCGAGCTTCAAGTACCCGAGCCCCACGTCCTGCATGAGGGTGAGGGGCTTTGCGATCAGGGCCTGCGTGCCGAAAAGGCCGATGGCGTCGTCCACGGAGAGGTTGAGCACTTCGCCAATGGATTTCTCGTGCCACTTCACGGCGAGCGTCTCGTCGTCAAAGCGCATGCCGCGGCAGGCGTCGCATTCCATCACGACGTCCGGCAAAAAGTTCATCTCAGCGCGCACCTGCCCCTGCCCCTCGCAGACGGGGCAGCGCCCGACTTCGGTATTAAACGAGAAGCGGCTCGCGTTGTAGCCGCGGGCCTGCGCTTCCGGGGTGTTTGCGTAGATGTCGCGAATGCGGTTGAAGAACTCCACGTAGGTGGCGGGGCAGGAACGCGGCGTCTTGCCGATGGGGGACTGATCGACTTCGAGGAGCCGGTCGAGATGGTCGACCCCGGACGCTTTGGCGCAGCCCGCGGGCGCCGCGGCTTCCCCCGTCTTCTTGGCTTCGAGCGCTCGCGTGACGGACGCGGCGATGACGTTGTGCGCGAGCGTGGATTTGCCGGAGCCCGAGATGCCCGTCAAGACGACGAGGCGCCCCAAGGGAATCGACACATTCAGGTGCTGCAGGTTGTGAAGCGTCGCGTCTTCAAAGTGAAGCTGCGGGGTGGTCTTGGTCACGGGGCGGCGGGCGCGGCCCAAGTGGGGCGTGGGGTGCCGCAGCATTTCGCCTGTGACGCTGCCCTTGGCGGCCATGAGCTCCTTTAAAGTGCCTTCGCACAGAAGTTCGCCTCCGCGGGAGCCGGCGCCGGGGCCGATGTCGACGATATGGTCAGCGGCGCGGATGGTGTCTTCGTCATGCTCCACGACGAGAACGGTGTTTCCCTTGTCGCGCAGCGCGGTGAGGCTTTCGATGAGCCGGCGGTTGTCACGAGGGTGCAGGCCGATGGTGGGTTCGTCCAAGACGTAGCAGACGCCCTGCAGGTTGCTCCCCAATTGCGCCGCGAGGCGGATGCGCTGGCTCTCGCCCCCGGACAATGTCGGGGCGCCGCGGTTTAAGGAGAGGTACCCAAGCCCCACGGACTGCAGGAATTCGAGGCGCGAAATGATTTCCTTCACGGCGTCTTCGCCAATGAGCTTTTCGCGGCCCAGGAGCTTCATTCCCTTGAAGTGTGCAAGGCACTCGTCCACGGACCGAAGGGTGGCCTCCCCAATCGAGAGGTCGTGAAAGAAGACGTTGCGCGCCACCGGGTTCAAGCGCGTGCCGTGGCAGGCGGGGCAGATCTTGCGCTCGCCCGCGGCCTCCGTGAAGTCGTCTTCGGCGGCGGGCTCCGTCGTGCCGAAGCCTTGGCAGATGCTGCACCAGCCCAGGCGGTTGTTGTAGGAGAAGAGGCGGGGATCCAAGTCCGGAAAGCTTGCGCCGCACTGCGGGCAGGAGCGCACGGTGGAGTAGATCTTGTCGCCGGACTTCACGCTTCGGCGGGCGCCGTAGGGCTCGCCTTCGGGGGAAAGCCCCGACTTGGGGCCCCAGAAGAGGTGGATCGTGCCGTTGCCTTTTTCCAGGGCGGCGGTGATGAGGCGGCGCACTTCCTTTTCGTTTTCGGGCGTGACGTCCGCAACGCCCACGGGCCAGTTGATGGTGTGATCGTGGTAGCGGTCAAGCGCCGTGAAGCCCTCGGTGGGCTCCCACGCCTCGTCCACGTGGAGGTATTTGACGCCCGCTTTTCGGGCGTCTGCCGCAAGCTCGGTGTAGATCCCCTTTCGCGCTTGCACGACGGGGGCCGTGAAGGTGACGGAGCGGCCGCGCAGTTCGTGAATGATGAGGGCGGCGGTTGCCTCGGCCGAGCGGTTTGTGACCGCCACGTGGCAGCGGGGGCAGTGCTGGATGCCAAGCTTCAGATAGATGAGCCTCAGGTAGTGGAGGATCTCCGTCATGGTGGCGACGGTGGACTTCCCGCCGCCGCGGCTCGTGCGCTGCTCGATCGCGACCGTGGGCGAGATGCCGACGATGCGGTCAAAGTCGGCGCGCGCCGGGGGCTGGATCATGGAGCGCGCGTAGGCGTTGAGGCTTTCCAGGTAGCGGCGCTGGCCTTCCGCAAAGACAATGCCAAAGGCGAGGGTGGATTTCCCGGAGCCCGAGACGCCTGTGACGGCGGTGAGCTCGCGCTTGGGGAACACCACGTCCACGCCCTTCAAGTTGTGTTCTCGGGCGCCGAAGAGGCCAAGGTCGCCTTTTTTGGCGCGGCGCCAGACGCTTTGAAGCGATCGTCCTGGGGTCTTCGCCTGGCTTTCGATCGCGGGAAGCGCCCCCGTGAACCAGCCCTTCATGCGGCTTTCGGGGTTCGTGAGGGCCTCTCGGTAGGACGCCAAGGCCTTCGCCGTGTAGCCTTTTCCTGCGGCCATGAGGTCGGCTGGCGTTCCGGCGGCGACCACCGTGCCGCCCTCGTCTCCGCCTTCGGGTCCCAAGTCGATCACCCAGTCGCTTGCGGCGATGATGTCGAGGTTGTGCTCCACGATGAGCACGGTGTGGCCGTCGGCGACGAGGCGCCGCAGGCACGGAACAAGTTTGGCGATGTCGGAAAAGTGCAGGCCCGTGGTCGGCTCGTCAAAGACGAAAAGGGCGGGCTTCGCGCCCGTTCGGCGAGCGCCTAGGATGCCGGCGAGCTTCAAGCGCTGCGCTTCGCCGCCCGACAAGGAGGAGACGCTTTGCCCCAGCGTCAGGTACCCGAGTCCCACGTCTGCCAGGGGCTGCAGTTTCTTGGCGATGGTCTTCGTCTTGTCGTGCGAGGCAAACCACGCGATGGCGTCGTCCACGGTCATGGCGAGCACGTCCGCAATGCTTCTGCCTTCGCCCGTGTCGCCCGGAAGCTGGAGCTTTACTTCCAGCGTCTCCGGCCGGAACCGCGTGCCGCGGCATTCCGAGCATTCGATCACGATGTCGCTTAAAAACTGCATTTCGATGCGCTCGACGCCTGCGCCGTCGCACACGGGGCAGCGGCCCGGTCCGTAGTTGAAGCTGAACCACGAGCTGTCGTAGCCGCGGTCCACGGCCGCGGGCGTGCTCGCAAAGAGCTTGCGGATGTCTTCAAAGGCGCCGATGTAGAGGGCGGGAGAGGAGCGCGACGTGCGGCCGATTTCGCTTTGGTCCACAAAGTTCACGGCGGAGAGGGCGTCCGCGCCCTCAATGTCGTCCACGAGCGCTTCTTCGACGACGGGCTGGCCGCCATGGCGCATGAGCCACGGCACGATGGTGTCGGCAACGAGGGTGGATTTGCCGGAGCCCGAGACCCCGGTGACGGTCGTCATCATCCCGAGCGGAATCTTCGTCGTAAGGTGCTTCAAATTGTGCGCGCGGGCGTTTTTCACCGTGAGCCACGGGGTGTCGGGGCCGGGCGTTCGGTGTTCGCTCGCGCAGACGTCGCTCGCAAGCTTCCCCGAAAGGTACTGCCCCGTGATGGTGTCGCTCGTTTTGATTTCGCCCGGCGTTCCGTCAAAGACGATGGCGCCGCCCTGCGTTCCCGCGGCAGGCCCCATGTCGATGATGCGATCAGCCGACAGCATCACCTGAGGATCGTGTTCTACGACAACGAGCGTGTTTCCGGCCGCTTTCAAGTTCGCCATGATCGCGTTGACGCGGTCCATGTCCCGAGGGTGCAGGCCGATCGAGGGTTCGTCCAAAACGAAGAGGGTGTCAACGAGGTTGGTGCCCAAGGCGGTCGTGAGGTTGACGCGCTGCACTTCGCCGCCCGAGAGCGTCCGGCTCTGCCGATCGAGCGTGAGGTAGCTCAAGCCCACGTCAATGAGATAAACGAGGCGCCGGCGGATTTCCGCGAGGATCATCTTCCCCGCGTCGTTCGTTACTTCGGCGTCCAGCGCGTCGATGAAGGTCTTGAGCCGTGCAACCGGCAGCAACATCAGGTCGTGGAGCGTGAGGCCGGGCAATTCCGCCTCGATGCGGGAGGCGATGCGCAAGAGGGACGGGCCCGTGAAGCGCTTGAAGGCGGTGCCGTGGATGGCGGCCTCTGCGGCGGCGCGGCTTCCCACGCGCCAGTTCATGGCGTCGGGCTTTAGCCTCGAGCCGCCGCAGGCAAGGCACGTCGTGTAGCTGCGAAAGCGCGAGAGCATGACGCGCACGTGCATCTTGTAGCTTTTTGATTCCAGCCACCGCCAGAAGCCGTAGATGCCGTACCACGTGCCGCCCGTTTTTTCGTCGCCGTCCAAAAGCCACGTGCGCTCTTTCTCGTTGAGTTCGCGCCAGCACTTCGTGATGTCAAAGCGGGGCGTGGCGTTGTCGGCGGCCCGGCAGAGGTCCTTCATCGCTTCTTTGCCTGCCTGCCCCGCAAAGAGCTTGATGGCGCCGCTTGAGATTTTCTTTTCGGGATCGGGAATCGCAAGCTTCAAGTCAAGCCCCATGACGCGGCCGAAGCCTCGGCATTCGGGGCAGGCCCCGACCGCCGAATTGAAGCTGAACATCGCGGCCTTGGCGGGCTTGAAGGTCGTGCCGCAGTCCGGGCACGTGAGTCCTGCGGCGTAGCGGCGCTCCACGACGCGGTCGGCGTCCGCCGGAATGAGGCGCGCGATGATGAAGCCCGCCTCAGGGCCGGTGCCCAGTTGCCCGGCCTTCTCCATCGCTTCGATGCCGCGGGCGTCCGCCACCTTTTCCATCTTGAAGCGGTCCGCCGCAACCCAGAGCGTCATGCCGGGACAGGTGCGCTTTTCGTCTTCGATGTGGGTGTAGCCTTGGGCGGCAAGCTGCGCCTTTACGTCGGGCACCAGCGCAAGGCGTTTGGCGAACGCCGGGAAGAGAAGGTAGACGCGGGCGTCGGGGTAGGGCTTGGCGAAGGCCTTCAAGTCTTCCCACATCGATGCAGGCGACAGGGCCTCGATCGCGCGGCCGCAGCCGGGGCAGTAGAGCCGGGCTTCGTGCGCGAAAAGGAGCTTTAAGTGGTCGTCGAGCTCCGTCATCGTTCCCACGGTGGAGCGGGACGTGCGCACCGTGCCGCTTTGGTTGATGGCGATCGCGGGCGGAACGCCGTCAATGCGGTCCACCTTGGGGCGGTCGCTTCGCTCCAGAAACTGGCGCGCGTACGGGCTGAACGTTTCGGCGTAGCGCCGCTGGCCTTCGGCGTAGAGGGTGTCAAAGGCCAAGGAGCTCTTTCCTGAGCCCGAGGGCCCCGTGATGACGGTGAGCGTGCCCGTCTTGAGGTCAACGTCGACGTTCTTGAGGTTGTTCTGCCGGGCGCCGCGGATCGTGATGAGGGCGGCGTCGCTTGCGGTGCGTTCGGTCATGGCAAAGGGGGCGGCGACTGGCGTCTGACCGCCCGACAAGAAGGAAGTGATGCGGCTGATTCTAGCCGCTTCGGCTTTCGCTTCTTGTGACCGAAATGGCGAGGCTCAGCAGCCGGGCGCCGCCCACTGCGGGCACGATTCTTCAAAGAGCCGGCGGTCGGGAAAGCGCACGGCGGTGAGCTTCCCGCCCCAAAGGCACCCGGTGTCGATCGCGACAAGGTCAGGGCGTACGATGAGGCCCAGCGTGGACCAGTGCCCGAAGCAGATTGTCTTCGTAACGCGCCGGCGGCATTCAAACCACGGCTTGAAGCCCGCGGGCGCCTTGTCGGCCCCTTCCTTCAAGGTGAATTCCGGTTCGCCGTCCGGGCCGATGAAGCGCATGCGGGTGAGACCGTTCAGGATGCCGCGCATGCGATCGGACCCTGTCAAGTCGTCTTGAAACACCGTGCCGCCGTACATGTTTTGAAGGTAGTCCTTCCAGTGGTCGCTCGAGAGGTGCGTTTCGGCTTCTTTGGCAAGCGTCTTGGCTTTTCCAAGCGTCCAATGGGGCGGAATCCCCGCGTGCACGAAGACGACGTCAGGGGTGTCGATCAGAAGGGGCTGGCAGCGCAGCCAGTCGATGAGGTCTTGACAGTCAGGCGCTGTGAGGATTTCGCCGATCGTGTCCTTGCGGTGCACGCTCCCAGCGCCCGCAGCGACAGCGAGAAGATGCAGGTCGTGGTTGCCCAAGAGCGTGCGAGCGCGGCCTTCGACGCAAAGGCGCTTCACAAAGCGCAGGGTGGCCAAGGACTGGGGGCCGCGGTTCACAAGGTCGCCCACAAAGAGAAGCTCGGCGTTGGGCGGAATGATTTCCAACAGGTTTTCGAGACTTTCAAGGCAGCCTTGAAGGTCTCCGACGGCGTAAAGAAATGAGGACATGTTGACGTTTTCACTAAAGGTCGGACGATTGTACTCGCGGTATGATGACGGAGTCTGATGACAATAACAAAAAGCAGTTCCAAACAAGGAGTTTTTCGTATGATAAGCCGGATTTTCAAAAAGGCTTCCGAGGGCGGCCAGGCGGGGTATACGCTCATTGAAATTGTGACGGCGCTCATCCTTCTTGGCATTCTGGGGGCTGTGGCGATTCCCAAGTATTTCGACTTGCAGGAAGAGGCGGCTGCCACGAAGTGCCAGTACCACCGGTCGCTGGTGCTGAAGACGCTTTACCAGCGCTGGGCCCTCAACAAGATTGATGCCTCGGTTTTTGACGGCCAGCTGGATGACGCGATCAATGAGGTGATGAAGGAGCTGGGGGGCGACGGGTGCAAAAATCACGGGGCTTGCGAAAAGCTGTGTCCTTCAGGCGGCACCTATGACGTGACCTATGACAAGAGCGACTCCATGCCCCTGTTTGCTGTGAAATGCTCTGTTGAGACGCACGGCGGCTCATCGGGGACTTACGACCCGGACAAGGTGATTACGATTGACACGATTGAAAAGATGGTGAAGTGGCTGGTGGGCGACGGCACGACGAATCAAGCGTTCTACAACCAGGTGGTGGATGGGTATTCGATAGACAAATACTTCACGGATGACGCAGGAAACGGTGGGCAAGGCGTTATTGATTCGGAAGACGCAGATTCAAAAATTGCTAATTTCGTCAATCAGGCGTTGAAGGCTGCAGGATTTGATACGGATGATGTGATTTGGCAGCTTGAGCGCAAGACGGCCAATCCCTCTCGAGATGCGCAGGGTCGCTGGCACAGCATCCTGACGCTGACCGTGGCCGACAAGAACGACAGCAATCCCACAAGCGCCAAGACGAGAGTGTTCACGACAGACATCTACTATCGAGCGAATGAGGACAAGGGGGCCCCTGTGGATCGGTTTGTTCGTCAGGCCGAAACATCGGGCACGGCCGACATTTCCAGCGGCAAGCTGAAGCCGAAGGCTTGACGGTTTTTGAGTGAGTGGATATGACAGGACGGCTTTCAAGTGAAAGGTGGGTGGGGCGGCGTTCGGCGGGCTTCACGCTCATTGAAATTGTGCTGGTGCTCGTGCTTCTGGGCATTCTGGGCGCCGTGGCCGCCTACAAATACTTCGACATGCAGGAAGAGGCGGCAAGGATCAAGTGCGCCTACCACCGCTCGCTGGTTGTTGACGATCTGCAGAATCGCTGGGCGCTTGCGGTGGCGGATTCGGATCGTCGTTCGGCGATTTTCCCCACGGCAAAAACGGCTGAAAGTCAGGTGCTGGAAGACCTGAAGAGCTCCACCAAAGAGGCGCTTTGCCCGTCTGGCGGAGAGTACGAGGTGGGCGACAATGGCGGCGGCGACAAGGATTTTGAGAACGGCTACGTGTTTTGCGTGAAGTGCTCCCTCCATGGGGATGAGGGCACGGAGATGGAGAAGTGCAAGAAGAGCTCGTCTTCGGATTCTGAGGAAAAGCAAGATCCAGACAAAGACATCACGGTTGACAAGGCCAAGACGCTGATGGAATATATCCGGGATATCTATTCGGCTGACAAGGGCGATGGGCCGATCAGTTCGATCGACAAGTTTTTTGAAGTTGCTAAGGGGGACGGCTCGGCGATTCAGTCAGAAGCCAAGGGGGACTACAACTCCTATGCGTCTGGACACAACTATGGTTCCTACAAGTCCATGACGGACATTGTGCTTCAGGCGCTTGAGGGTGAAAAATATGTGACGGAAAACATCATCTGGCGGCTGACCAGTGAGCAAGAGGATTGGGTAAAGGATTGGGAAGGAAACAAGCTGTATCGGCGCTCCGCCGTATTGACTTTGGTTGTTGTGGACAAGGATGAGGCAACCAAAAAGGCGGATACGGGGAGAAGGGTGAATGCCCAAAAGATTGAGTTGAAGGTGAATTTTTATGATAATGGGAATGTAAAGTCGTTTGAAAATATAACGGAGAGTACGACGAAGGTGTACATCAAGAAGACGGAGAATGATAAAGAGACTTATCTTTCCATTCAGAATGATTGGAATCAGCCAGGGAAATGGTAGTGGAGCCGCTGCGTTAAAATTCGCCGTTCTCTGCCCGTCGGCAGTCTTTTGATTGAAGAAATTTCGAGATGAAACCCGTACGCAAAGTTGTATTCCCCGTGGCCGGTCTCGGCACGCGCTTTTTGCCTGCGACGAAGGCAATGCCCAAGGAAATGCTGCCGGTGGTGGACAAGCCCCTCATTCAGTATGCCGTGGAGGAAGCGGCCGCCGCGGGCGTGACTGACATGATCTTCATCACGGGCCGCTACAAGCGCGCGATCGAAGACCATTTCGACAAGAGCCCGGAGTTGGAAGACGACCTCGCTAAAAAGGGCAAGACCGCGCTACTCGATCTTGTGCATTCCGTGACGCCGGCCGGCGTCAACTTCATCTTCATTCGCCAGCCGCAGCCCCTGGGGCTGGGGCACGCCGTCCTTTGCGCCGCGCCCGTGGTGGGGGACGAACCCTTTGGCGTCATCCTCGCTGACGACTTGGTGTATTCGCAGACGCCCGCGCTGGGGCAGCTCATTGAAGCCCGCGCGCATCAGGGTGGCGGCAGTGTTCTCGCGGTGCAGGACGTGCGCCACGAGGACACGAACAAGTACGGCATCGTGGGCGTGGACGACGCACAGGCGGCGACGTCCGTCGTGCGCGAGATCGTGGAAAAGCCCGATCCCGCTCAGGCGCCGTCTGACATGGCTGTGATCGGCCGCTACGTGCTCGAACCCGAAATCTTTGAAACGCTGCGCCACGGGCGCCGCGGCGTGGGCGGGGAGATTCAGCTCACTGACGCCATTGCCGCGAATCTGGGGGCCGGAACCACCTACGCGCACCGCTTTGAAGGCCAGCGCTTTGACTGCGGCAGCAAGCAGGGGTTCCTCTCCGCGACGGTGCACTACGCGCGCTTGGCGGGCTACAAGATCTGAGCGAAAACGCTCAGCGGGCGGCTCTCGCCGTCCGCCGCCGCGGGGTGTCTGGGGTGACTCAGGCGCCCCGAACTTTTTTCAGAAGCGCCGTGGTGGAGCGCTGGTGCTCAAACTCCACGGTGACGGTTTTGGCGCCCCACGTGGCGACGAGCTTGGCTTCCGGCAGGTCCTCCACGCGGTAGTCGCCGCCTTTTACATAAATGTCGGGGCGCGCTTCGTCAATTACCTTCAAGGGCACCTTGTCCGTGAAGATGACGACAAGATCAACGGCTTCGAGGGCGGCGAGCACGGCGGCGCGGTCGGCTTCCGTGTTGATGGGGCGATCGTCGCCTTTTCCGAGAAGCTTCACGGAGTCGTCGCTGTTGACGGCGACGACGAGGCTTGCCCCAAGCGCCCGGGCTTGCGCAAGGTAGGTCACATGCCCGCGGTGCAGGATGTCAAAGACGCCGTTCGTCATCACGACGGGATGCGGGAGCGCGGCGGCGCGGGCCTTCAGGTCTTCGAAGGCGACGATTTTCTTTTCAAAGGCGGGAGCAGGAAGTCGGACGGCCATGGTGAGGTGCTCTAAAGGAAGGAAAGAGCCATTATGCCAACGAAACGCCTTGACTTTGGTGGAAAATTTCCCTTAAGACGAACGGAGTTTCGTTCGAAATCAGCAGAATGCCGACAACGGACGGGAATTTTGGCCGGAAGATTTGCTTTTCAAGGAAAACTTCTGCATAATGCCGCCTTCCTTGACGGGGGTTTAGCTCAGCTGGGAGAGCGCTTGCATGGCATGCAAGAGGTCAGCGGTTCGATCCCGCTAACCTCCACCAAAAGGATTCAGGGTCCCCTTCGTCTAGAGGCCCAGGACACGACCCTTTCACGGTCGGTACAGCGGTTCGAATCCGCTAGGGGACGCCACACCAAATCAGCCCGTTTCGGTATTGCCGGCGGGCTCTTTTGTTATTCCGGCCTTGGGCTGGAGAACACCTTGGAGCGCTCCGCTGTGAGTTTGCGGAGCTTTGAGAATTTTTGTGAGGCAATAAAAAACCGCCCGGATGTTGAATCGGGCGGTCTGCAAGGCAAGATGCCGAGCGTGCTAGGGCTTAACGGCCGTGGCGCTTGTCATTCTCGTCCTTGACGACGCGGCGGATGGTGTCAAACACCTTGTTGATGGCTGCCGTGGCTTCGGGCGCGCTTTCCTGCGCCACCACGTTGCTGCGGCCGGCCATGGCCAGATCGATTTTGGCGGAGAAAGAGCCCAGGCCCTGATGACCTTCTTTGGAGATCGTGACTTTGCATTCGCCGATGGTGGAGTCAAAGTGCTTCAGAGCTTCGAAGCGCTCCGCGATGTCGGCTTCCGCAGCCGGGGAGCGATCCACACCGTGAAAGATGACCTGCAGCATAAAAACCTCTCTTCTTATTGTTGAGGATATTTTTCGTATCGGCAAAAGTCCGTAGACCTTTCCGATGCACCTAGTTTACTCAGGTGAGGGCGCTTTTTCACCTGCTGCCCTCACGAATTGACGAACTCCGCTGATTCTGCGGAGAACTTGTTTTTAGCTTTTTGTACCATTTGAGCGCCGTGTAAAAGTCCGGCGCCGCGGGGGCGCAAAATTGACGACGCCTCCTGCCATTAGTTAAGGAAAAAATCATGGAACGCAAGCCTCAGCCTTCTTTTGACCGCTTCTCTGAAAAGCCCGCTCGCGGCCGCTTCGGCGACGACCGCTTCGCGGATCGCGGCGAACGCCGCTTCGGGGATCGCAACGATCGCTTCGGCGATCGAAATGACCGCGGCAGCCGCTTTGATTCGGACCGCGGCGACCGTCGCTTTGATCGCAATGACCGCTTTGGCGGCGAACGTCGCGAAGGCTTTGGTGCCGGCCGCTTTGGCGGTGAACGCCGCGAGGGCGGCTTTGGCGAGCGCCGTGAGGGCTTCGGCGGCCATCGCGAAGGGGGCTTCGGCAACCGTCGCTTTGGCGGCGATCGTCCGGCTTTCCGCCGATTTGACCGCAATGAGCCCCGCTTCTCGGATCGCTCCGGTCCTCGAGCGAAGGCTGTGGAGACGCGCCGCTTTGCGGACCGTCAGGCGTTTGTGCAGACGGCGACCGTGCGTCTTGACGCGGATGTGGCGCAGTACTTCTCGGATCCCGCCGCGGTGAACGCCGCGCTGCGTCAGGTGATCGCGCTCGCCGGTCTCGTGAAGAAGGCCGAAGAGGAAAAGAAGGCGGCGGAAGCGGCTGCGGCGGCTCAGGCTGCGGCCGAAGCGCCGGTGGAAGTGGACGAAGAGGAAGAAGCCGCTGACAACGGCAGCGACATGGGCGAAAACAGCCCCTCGCAAGCGGACTCCATGGAAGAAGAAGGCGAAGTCGCGGCGGAAAAGGCGCAGGCGTAATCCGCTTTCTGCCGGGCGCTTGAAAAAGCGCCTGACGCGACGAAGGCACGCTCTTGAGAACGACGGGATCGTTTCTCGAGGCGTGCCTTTTTTGTTGCCCGTTGAGCGGGCTACCAGTCGGGATCGAGCAGGAAGTCGATGAGGTTGCGGTGCTCAATCCCGTGCTGCGGACGCAGGAGGGGATCGAGGCTCAGAACGGTCTTGGGAAAGTTGTCGTTGATCTGGCGCAGCGAGCCGAATTCGCGCGCTTCCGTGGCACCGGCTTCAATGAGGTAGGACACCTGAAGGTAGCGCCGCTCGGGGCCTTTGTCGGCGATGAAGTCCACTTCCTTGGGGCCGATGCGGCCCACGGAAACGGACCAGCCGCGGCGCTTCAGTTCAATGAAGACGATGTTTTCAAGCACCTGGCTGATGCTTTCGCGGTTGTTGCCGAAGATCGCCTCGCGCAGGCCGTGGTCGGTGGCGTAGAGCTTGCAGTCGTACTTGAGAAGCTGCTTGCCCTGCGTGTCGCAGAAATAGGCGGGCTCGAAAAGAAACGCTTCCTTGGCGGCTTCGATGAACTTCAGAATGGTGGGCTTGCTGCCTTCTTCTCCTTCCGCCTTCAGGACTTTGGCGAGGTTGCTCGCGGTGATCGTGCGGCCGATTTCGGAAAAGAGATAGCGCAGCACGCGAAGGAAAAGGGCGGCGTTTCGGACGGCAAGGCGCGACTGGATGTCACGCACGAAGATGGCGAGGTAGATGTCTTCGAGGTACTTTCGCCAGACATCGCCGGGCTGGTCAATGAAGCCCGTGGCAAGGGCAGGAAGGCCGCCGCGCTCAAGGTAGAGCTGGAAGGCTTGAGCGGCGTTTTTTTCGGGCGCCGACTTGCGCACGAGCGAGAAGAACTCCGCAAAGGAGAAAGGATAGACCTGAAACGTGACATAGCGTCCCGCGAGGTGCGTTGCGAGGTCGCCCGAGAGAAGGCGCGAGTTGGAGCCCGTGATGAAGAGGCTGGCTTTTTCCAGCGTGCGAATGCCGTTGACGGCGAGCTCCCAGTTCGGGATCGTTTGCACTTCGTCCAGGAAGAGGCAGCCCTGCGGGTGCTGCTCAACGAAGGCTTCGAGCGCGGCGCCGAACTGCCGCCAGTCCATCGTTGCCCATTGGAGCTCTTCGCAGTTGACAAAGAGGAGGTCGTCGGCGGAGCGGCCGGCTTGCACGAGGTCGTTGGCGATGAGTTTCAGCAGGGTGGACTTGCCCGCGCGACGCATGCCGGTGAGCACCTTGATAAGGCTGCGTTGTTCGTAGAACGGACGGATGGCTTCGAGGGCGCGGGGGCGGTCGAGCAATTGGGGGAAGGGAATGTGCATGAGGCACCTTGGATGCAATTTTGTCAATTATATTTAACAAAATGGCGTTCTGTAGCGAATTTGTAAAGTGTATTTGACAAATTGGCTTACTGGATGCGAGCGACGGCAGTCAGCGGTGGTTTTTGGTTCAAATTCTTGCGAAAATATGTCGAAACAAGTCATCTAGCAGTCAA
>CAVACW010000055.1:0-17349 GCA_963587345.1 uncultured Oscillospiraceae bacterium
GGCGCTCGAAGCCGCACGCCAGCAGGCAATCCGTTATGCGGAAGGCGAAGCGCTTCGCGGCGTCTCGAATCTGAAGCGTGTCGCCATCGTTTACAAAGGCTTGAAGATCGGCGCTTTGGATGTGGCGTGATCTTTCTGATATTTTTTGTAATGGAACCGCGGCTATACCTATAGGAAACGACATTGATGTTTTTTGTGCTTGACTGACCAACACAGGCTTGGTGTCCTGGAGTCTGTCTTACTCGAAGCACAAGTCACTTTGTCGTTCCGTATAGAAATGTCATGACGTCACTTCAAAGCCAACCTGGTTTCTTCTATTCGACAGCGGTGACGGTTTGATTTCGCATCGAAGGTGATGCCAGCGAGCAGCACTTTGCCCTGATAGCGATGCCGTTCCAGCACCTCCGCATATTGCCGGGCCTTGATCTGGTCCACCGCCGCCTGAGCCGAGTGATCTTTCTTGAGCTCGATGATGAGCGCGGGCTTCGGCGACCCCGCCACAGGCAGAAAAAGCATGTCCGCATAGCCGCGGCCCGCGCCGATTTCTTCAAACCGGGCGTAGTGGTCAACAGCGGAGAGGTACGCCATGGCAATGACTGTTTTCAGCGCCTGCTCGTTGGCATAAAAGCGAGGCGAGGTTTGGGCGAGATGAACCTCTCCCAGGTAGTCCGCCACGCGCTCCTCGTTTTTCTCCAGCGTCGCTGCCAGAATGGCATCCGACAGCTGCACCGCCTTCACCAGCTCCTTGCGGCGCCCGTTTCGAAATGAACGAACGAATTCCTCACGAATTTCCTCGTTGGGAATGTAGACCTCCGCCGTGTCTTCATCGTAGGCGAGGTAGCCAAGATGCACCAGAAGCGTCAACACCTTGTCTCCGGTGTCCACGGAGACGAGATCATTGGCAAAAGAGCCGACATCCACCCGACACCGCTGGCCGCCCAGCATGGCAATAACGCCATCCTTGAGACCATCCACATTGAGGTCAAGATAAAGCTTCAGCTCTTCAAAGCTTTCCGTCTGGCTCCAATAGCACTTGAATTTTTTTGTCAGTCCGGCTTTCAGAACAGAATTCGGGTTGTAAACGTGTCCCGCCCGATCAAACTGGTAGCCGTCATACCAGATTTGCATTTGTCTGAAATCCACCTTTTTCTCATTGCAAATCGCCTTAACTTCATCGGCGGTAAAGCCGACATATTCAGCGAGCTCCCCCGGATCGACCATCGTGAACTCTGTAAAATCCGTCAAGGCGGACGATGTGCCGTATTTTTTAATCGGCAGAATGCCTGTCAGATAGGCGCCGCAGATGCACCTTGCCAAACGAGCGTCCTTGAAAAGACCGCGCAGAAAATTAATGTATTTTTTCTGAATGGCAATATTTTCCCTGGCTTCACGGAAAACTATGTCCCATTCATCTACAATCACATAAAATCGATCGCCTTCGGCATCATTGATAGCACGGATCATGTCCGAAATCGTGCGGACGCGGGAAGCGTCCACTTTTGGAAATTCACGCTTCAAATCGTCCAAAATCTCGGCCTGCATGAAATCCAACACTTCGTCCACATTATCGACATTCATCATGAATCGAGTCATGTCCCAATAAAGAACATTGCATTGATTCAGGTATTTGTCAAATGGCGGAGAAATCAATGAAAATTTGTTTTTCGGAACTTTGGCAACCTTCATATGTTCAAACAGGCGTCGCGTTTGTGCCCCTTTGGAATAGAAGGCCGCCAGCATCTGCGCGGCAAACGTCTTGCCAAAACGCCTCGGTCGCGTAAAACAGACAAACCGGTTCGGAGTATTCATCACGGCATTGGTGTAGGCAATAAGCTCCGTCTTGTCGACGTATTGTCCGCCGCCAAGAACCATTTCGAATCCATCCGCCGGAGGATTAATATAGCTACCCATTGTTTTACTCCAAGAAAACGCTGCGCCTGGCGACAAAAGAACGCAGCTGCTTCGTTCTGTCGGGCCAATCAGGACGTGCGTCAGAAGACTTCCACGGCGCCAATCTTGATGCCTTTGTAGACCAGAGCGACGCGCTTCAAGTTGCGCGTGCCGCGAAGCGAAGCGCCTTCGGCGTACCGCGCCGCCTGCTGGCGGACTTCTTCAAGCGTTGCAGCCACGGCCGCGTCTTCGGCGCTGCTTGCGAGGTGCTTCACTTCGATCACATAAGTCGGCAACGCCTTGTTCTCACGAGGCGTCAAGAGCATCTTCATAAAGCCGGAGTTTTCACCTCGTGACTCGCACTCGAGCTCGCCTCGGTAATCGGTGGAGAACCACAGCGTCGCAGAGAACATGGTCTGGAACACTTTTTCGGTGAGCTGCGCATGCATGTGTACGCCGCTGTCTTCGACGAGGCGCTGGTTCGAAAGCTCCAGCCAGGGTTTGGGGTCGCCCTCGGCGAGCGCTTCGTAGGCTTCATCAAATTCCTCATGGTCGAAGCGGTATTTGGGCGCCCGCAGAATATGCTTGAAGAAGTACTCGAAAAACTGGATGCCGATGGCGCGATTGGGGACGACGAGGTGTTTCCAGTCGCCGGGAGCGAACGTGAGAAAGCCCATGTAGTAGAGAGCCGACAGCACGCAACTGTCGTTAAAGCCTTGGTGCTGGTTGAGGTTCAGGACCTGCAGCTCCCCGCCAACGGGAATCGGCTCTTGTTGCAGGGCTTTCGTAATGATGGATCGAACCAAGTCGGGCTTGCCCAGTGAAAGGATGGATTCGATCTTGTCGAGACTGTTGGCGACGGACGGATCCAGCATAGAGCGAGGCTCGCGGCCGATTTTGGCAATGGCTTTCAGGTAATACAGACACATGGAGGCGTTGAAGACGCTTTCGTCACTGTCGGCGCTGAAATGGTAGCCGTTGTACCACTCCTTCATGCGGTTCACGATTTCGTCAAGCGTCTTGCCGCATTTCTTGAGATCGACGAGCTGCGGAATCAGCTCCCGAAGTTCTGCCTCAGAAAAGCCGAACATCCCGGCAAAATCAGGGTCGTCCGAGTAGTTGGTTGCGATGGAGAAGCCCGATGTCATTGAATCGAACTGAATGAAAGTGACGCCGGTGATGAAGATCCAGGCAATTGGACCATTGACTGTCAGGTCTTTCAGCAGTGAATAAAAGGCCTTGAGAAACCCGCCGGACTTCGTGAGGTCACGAAAGTTTTTGACGCTTGAGGCCAGAACTTCGTTGGCGCCCTGATCATATTCATCGATGATGAGGTAGATCTTGTCGCGGCAGCAGGCTGAGTACGCGGAAACAAATTCGTTTAAAAGAATCGTGGCGTCGTCATACTCTTTCCGAAGGGCATTTCGCAAGTCTTTAAAGTCATTGCGATCACAAAAGAGATTCAGCGACCTTAATAGCTTGGCACAGAAGCTCTCTTGAAAATTACTTGAGTTTATGCCGGAAAAATCGAATCTTAAAACTCGATACTTGTTTGCCAAAGCCGTCTTGTGACTGCCAATGTAGGTGCCGGCGAAGTTTTGTTCAAAGTCCTTCGCGGCGACAATGTCGTAATAAGCTTGCAGCGTTGCAGTAAATAGCGTCTTGCCAAAGCGTCTCGGTCGCACGATGAACGGGTAGAACGCATGGCCGTTTTCCAAAACTTCGATGTAGCGCGTTTTGTCCACGTAGGCCCAGCCGTCTCGTTGAATCGTTTGGAATTGTGTGAGGGTGTACGGATTTTTCTTGAGAGCGACATCTTCGGACATGACAGACCACCTGTGCTAACAACTGGTCGATTGTAACTTTAATTCCACTTAAAAAACATTAGCTTCGAAAGAAACGTGCATGTCCCCCAGAGCCCAGGCTCGAGGCCTCAAGCACAAGGCTTCGCCTGCCATTCACCATCGGCCTCAGTCTCGAGCTTCACCCGCAGCGCGATCGCCCGCGGCGTCGGCATGTCCTCAAACTGCACAAGGTAGGCCGATTCGTCCGCGGCGAGGCCCAGAATCCGCCCGCGCCCGAAGACCTTGTGCCGCACCGCGGTCCCTTCCGGCAGGATCGCCGCCAGGTCCGCCTCATGCACCAGCCGCCGGTCGCGCCGATGAATGTCGCGCCGCGCCTCCTCCACGAGCCGCTCCGGCAGAGGCTTCACGTAGTTCACGAGCCCGGGCGCGATGTCGAGCAGAAACCTTGACGGGTAGCGAAAGCCGCCGTCATAGCCCTGGCCTTCACTTTCGCAAAGCGTCAGCGTCTCCTCGGCGCGCGTCATGGCGACAAAGGCGAGCCGCCGCTCCTCCTCCATGCCTTCGAGCGTCTTTGTCTTGCGGGAGGGCAGCACGCCTTCTGTCATCGACACGACGAAGACGTTCTTGAATTCCAGCCCCTTGGCAGCGTGGATCGTCATGAGCCGCACCTTGTCCTCAACGCCCGCCGCATCGTCGTTTGTGAGAAGCGCCGCCCGCGCCAGAAAGTGCTCAGCGCGCGACTCCTCGCCGCAGGTCGCCTCCCAGCGCGCCACGGCCTGCTTCAATTCTGCAAGGTTATCGAGACGCGCCTGATCGCCCTGCGTGCGAAGCATCACTTCGTAGCCCGAAGCTTCCAGCATCTCTGTCAAAAGCTCCGTCACGGTCATCTGCGACTGCCGCGCCGCAAACTCCTCCACAAGCGACACGAGCCCAGCGGCTCGGGTGCCGCGAAAGATCGGGTTGTCCAAGTGGCGCTTCAAGGTCTTGTAGAGCGTGAGTCCTTCGGCAGCCGCCCGCTCCTTCAAAAACGCCATGCGCCGCTCGCCCAGGTTGCGCTTTGGAACATTCGCCACGCGCGCAAAAGAGAGGTCGTCCCCGCAGACCGCAAGCCGCAGATAAGAGAGCGCGTCCTTCACCTCGGCGCGGGCAAAGAAGGTCGCGCCGCTAGTCATCACGTAGGGAATCTGCGCCTTGATAAAGGCCTCCTCCAAGGCGCGCGTCACGTAATGAGCGCGGTAGAGCACCGCAAAATCTCCGAAGCGCTTTCCCGCCTTGACGCCTGTTGCCACTGCCTCGACCACGAACTGCGCCTCCGCCTCCGAAGTCGTCTCGTGCGCGCCTGTCACCGCCGCTCCGTCCGGTTTCTGCGACACCAGATCCTTCTTGATGCGCCGGCGGTTGCGGCTGATAAGCGAATTCACCGCCGCGACGATCTGCGGCGTCGAGCGATAGTTTCTGTTCATGCCAATCGTCTTGGTGCCGGAAAACTCTCGGTCAAAATTGAGGAGAAACTCCACCCGAGCGCCGCGCCACGTATAGATTGTTTGATCGGGATCGCCCACCACAAAAAGATTCTTGTGGTAGTCAGAGAGCACCGTCATTAACTCATACTGCAGGGCGTCAATGTCCTGAAACTCATCCACCATGACGTAGGCGAGCCGCTCCTGCCACTTCTTCGCCGCCTCCGGATGCTCGCGGAAAATGAGGAGCGTCATCTTGATAAGGTCGTTGTAGTCGAGCCCGAAGCACTGCTTTGCTTTAAATAAGTACCCCCAGAAGATGATGTCCTTCACCGCGGTCGCCGCGCGATAGCGAGCCTCCAAGTCCGCCACGGAAAGCGCGATGAGCTCGCGGCAGTAGTCGGGGCGGTTCACGAGCTTCTCGATTTCGATCATGTCCCGCGCCTTCGCGTAGGTCATGTCCCGAAGCGTGAGGCCCCGCTCCTCGTAGACGGCGTCGAGCATCACGTCGATGTCGGCGTTGTCGAGAACGAGAAATTCCTTCGGATACTGCACGCGATGGATGTCCTCCTGCAAGACGGAGACGCAGAAGCCGTGGAAGGTATTGATCCAGCCCGTGTCGTTGTCGCCCGTGAGCGACCGGATGCGGGTGCGCATCTCAGCCGCGGCGCGGTTCGTGAAAGTGACGCAAAGGATGTTGGCGGGCAGGATGCCCAAGTCGTTCACGAGATACGCAAAGCGCCGCGTGAGCGCGCGCGTCTTGCCGCTGCCCGCGCCCGCAATGACGCGCACAAAGCCTTCCGTCGTCGTGACGGCCTCGCGCTGCTCGGGATTAAGCCCGGAAAGCGCCTCCTGCTCCCAGTCCTCTGTCATGACCTGCTAGGCCCGGCGCGCCGGAAACGGACAGTCGTCGGGATCAAAGCCCTCAACGCTGAAGCCGATTTCCTCGGCGTAGTCCGCGAGCTCTTGGGCGTCCTCCGGATCCGTCGACGCCATGAGACGCTTCAAGTACTGGTAGTCGCCGGCGCTGCCGCACTCATAGGGCGGGCAGGCGCCGCGGCCCGCCACGCAGACGATGTCGTCGCGGCTTTCACCGCGAACCGCCTTCTCGAGCGTGATGACATGGTCCCAGCTGTTGTCGTAGATGTAGCCCGCCCGCCAGCAAGTGTCGAAAAACTCCTTCAGCTTGAGGTCCGGCCCCGGCCGGTCCCAGAAGACGCTCTCCTCGTCATCGTAGTCGTACTCCGTGCACCAGCCGCCCTCGAGATCGCAGAACTCATGGCACCCGCCGCCCGTCCAGCCGAAGTTGTAGATGATGGCGTGGTGCAGCTCGGAAAGGCGAGCTGTCGGCGACGCTTCAAAGCGGCGCCACACCGGCGGCTTCGTGACGCCCTTGATCTGGACCTTGATTATGTAGTACACAGACAGTCTCCTGCTGGTTAGCGCGGCGGGTAGTCGCAGGCGGCAGGATCAAAGTCCTCCGGCTTATCGAGCCCGAGCCACTCCAAAAGGCTCTTTTGCTCCTCTTCGTCCTCCGGTTCCTTTGAAGCCAGCACACGCTTGAGGTCCTGGTAGCCGCCAACGCCGCCGCAGTCTTCCACCGGACAGGCGCCGCGGCCGGCAATGCAATGGATGTAGCTAACGTCTGGATCCCCCTTCTTCACCTCTTCGACCGTGATCGAATGCTCCCACCAGTCGCCGAAGTCGTAGACATACGTCGGGCGCGGCACCTCGTTGAGAAACTGCCTCACCGTGAGATCCGGCTCCGGAACCGCCCACGGCGAGGCATCGTCCCAGGGGTACTCCGTCGACCAGCGCACGGAGCGGTCCTCAAAGGAATGCAGATGCATGTTGTCCCAGCCAAAGGCGTCCTGAATAGCCTCATGGAACTCGGAAAGGCGCGCGCTGCACGGCACCTCAAAGCGCCGCCACACCGGGGGCTTCGTGACGCCCTTGACCTGAACTTTGATGATGTAGTACATAGATTATTTTCCTTTAGGACTGCGCGGCTTGTATTCGCACGCGGCGGGGTCGAAGTCTTCCGGCGACTCAAGGCCCATGAATTCCATCCAGAACTGACGCGCTTCGTCGTCTTCGGGGTTCTTTGAAGCAAGAAGGCGCTTGATGCTTTCGTAGCGCCAGACGCCGCCGCAGTCTTCGGGCGGACGGGCGCCGCGACCGGCGACGCACTCAATGTCGTCCACGTCGCCTTTTTCAGTCGACTCAATTTTGATGGCGTGCTCCCACCAGTCGCCAAAGTCGTAGACATAGGCGGGCTTCGGCACGGTCTGCAGAAACTGCTTTACGGTGAGGTCCGGCTCCGGAACGTCCCACGGCGTCGGACAGTCATCCTCGTATCGCGTCGCCCAGCGCACCGACCGGTCCTCAAAGGAATGGAGGTGATCGTTATGCCAGCCGAAGGCAGACTGAATGGCCTTATGGAATTCGGAAAGCCTTGCGTTGACGGGCACGTGAAAGCGCCGCCACACCGGGGGCTTCGTGATGCCCTTGATCTGAACCTTGAGCACGTAGTACATGCGGAGAGTCTCCCGAAAAGCGGTGAAAGGAAGACTCGAATTGTGCCGTCATTTCGGCGAATTGCAAAGAGGCGAACAGCCCCAAACGCCAAAATCAGCACTGTTTCCAGCGAACAAAACACCTCTTCTCAAAAGAGAACACCAGAGCCACCCTCAGCAATTCAACGTCTCCACTGCTTCGTCCGTAATCCTTCGCTGAAATCTGCTCACAAGCCTTCTCAAGAAGATGGTTTTCATCCGTCTCATTTTTTGCCAACTTGAATTCAAATACCCAATGACGATTAAGAACTCTCAACTCCAGATCACTGCGACCGCGATAAGCATGCAATTCAATGCGTGGAGTCAAGCCGGCACCAAGCAACAAAACCTGAACAATTGCCCTGCACTCAGACTCACGATGCACTGGGTAATCGCGATAATCAATTGCCGCAAAAATACGGTTAAACACATCAACCACAGCATCAACTTTCCCTTCGGAAAGCATTCGACTGACATGCTTAACACCAATTTGCCCCAACGTCTTTCCATTGAGCAAACTATCGCTGTACAGTCTTGCCATAGCCTGAGCAACCTCTGAATTAGGATACCCAAGAACCACATCACCGTCGTCGATAGATTTTATCGACAAATACCCAGTTTGCGCCAACAGTATGACTGGATCCAATTTATCTGTTTCAACAACAGATTTCAAATTCGTCAGAGATATTTCCCTGCATGCACTGTATTCTTCTGGCTGACCGATTGCATGTGCCTGCAAATATCCACGCAAAAGCGATGGCGTGCCAGAGCTTTCATACCAATAATTTTCAAAGCCAAGTCCAGGCTTCAACAAAAATCGCATGACGGACCAAGGCGAAAATACATGCGTGCACGCCGCCTGATCAAAACAATAGCCGTTGTATTGTTCAGCAAGCTCCTTCATCAATTCTTTCCGATCCAAGTCAAGGACCTGTTGAGCATGCTCCAAAGCATCACCAAAATAAAACTCAATCTCTTCTTTCGTATACCCAAGAAGAGTGCCAAATTCAGGATCGAATGAAATATCAGTTACAGGATTCAATACCGAAAAAAGACTAGCATGTTGAATTCTTAATATGCCAGTAATAAAAAGAAAACGAAGACACCCGTCATAAGACTTAAGTTTGGCATAAAATCCAGACAAATCATTAAGTATCGACTTGCAAATTTCTGGATTGCCTAAATTTTCTGCGATAGGCGCATCATACTCATCAACCAGCAATACCAACGATCCAACCGGCCGGCCAGCCAAAAAATTAGAAAATGTAGCAAAGGGGGATTCTTTTACAGCTCCTTCATCCAGTCTCTGCAGACCCGCCTCAGTAAAAGCATCCTGAAACATGCTTGCCACTTTGGCATGAAATTCTTGCATTGAATCAACATTCTTTGCATGAGAAAAATCAAGCCTCAGGACATCATACTTTTTATCTTTCCAAAACGAGGAAACCGCCAGTCCGTCAAAATCACGCAAGCCATGCCGAAACAATGAACAAAGTGTAGAGACCAGCAAAGATTTGCCAAAACGACGCGGTCGTGCCAAGAAATATTTGCCGCCCCAAGTTAGAGCAAGACGCCCAATCAATTTCGTCTTGTCAACATACGTCATCTTTCCCGCTCGAATCGACTCGAAAGACGCCAACCCAACAGGAAGATTCAGGATCTCTTCCATAATTTCCTCACTGCCACAGTCTCTATATCTGTAAATTTTACGGAATTTCAAACAAGTTCGTCATCGTCCTTCCTCAATGCGCTGCGGCGGAAAGGCGTCCCACGTCTCGCAGCCCGGGCACTGCCACATGAAGGTGTGCGAAAGAAAGCCGCAGTGTCGGCACTGGTAGCGGCCGGAGCGCTTGGACTGCCGGGCGGTGAGGTCCGCGAGAAGCGCCGCCTCCTCATTTTCGGGCTCGCTCTGCTTGCGAACGTTGCAAAGAACGGCGAAGGCGGACAGGCTGGGCTTCTTGCGCAGGGCCTCGACGGCGAAGCTCCCCGCGGCCTCCGCGCCCTCCCAATTGCTCAAGCGCTGCACGACGGCGGAAAGCACGTCGGCGCTTCCCGTGCGCTCGAAGACGCCTTTGAGGTACTCGACCGCCGCCTTGGGATCCTTCACGGCGAGAACATCCGCCTTCTTGGCGGCGATCAAGGGCTCGTACTTCGGCGCGTCCTGCTCGATCGCAGTCCAGCGGGTCTGCGCCGCCGCAGCGTCGCCCGCCGCAAGCGCCATGTCAGCCGCAATGATGAGGGCGCGCACGTTTCTCGGGCTGGCTTCAAGCGCCTTTTCGATGAGCTCGCTGGCGCGCTCGCCGTCGCCCGCGCGGCGCGAAGCCGCCGCCATCTCGCAGTAAAAGTGCGAGATCTCGTGCGAGAGGTCTGTTCCGAACTCCTTGCGGCGCATTTCCGCGACGTCGATCGCCTTCTGCCAGTCCTTTTCCGTGACAAAGATGCGCATCAGGGCTTCGAGCGCCTCGCTGCGGCGCTCGGGACTGCTGTCTCGGAGCATCTCGTAGGCCTGCTGGGCCCGGTCAAAGGTCCCCGCCTTCACGAAGTCCTGCGCCAGCTCGGACAGGGCCTGCATGCGCTCGGCGTCCGTCAGTTCGGCGCGGTTCACAAGGTTCGTATGGATGCGGATCGCCTGGTCAAACTGCCCGCGCTCGCGAAAGAGGTTCCCCAGGGCATGGTGCAGCTCGATCGTCTCGGAGTCAAGCCGCATCACCTCCATCAGATGGTCGATCGCCATGTCGGGCTTGTCGGAAATGAGAAGCGACAGCCCCTTGAAGTAGTTTTCATCGAGCCCGTGGGTCTCCAGGCGCCGCTGACGGGCGTCAAGCCCCCGGAACCACCAGCCGGCGGCAAAGAGGAGCGGAACAAAGACAAGGTACCAGTAGTCAAAATCCATGGTGATTTCCAAAAACTAGGCGGTGGCGAGAACGTCCGCCAGAAGCTTCTTCACAGCGAGCAGATCGTGCCAGCTCGCCTCCTTGCCGACGGGATTTCGCAAGAGGTAGGACGGGTGGTAGGACACCATCGTCTTCACGGGGCGCCCCGCAATCGTCACTTCAAAGACCCGGCCCCGAAGCTTCAGCATGGACTGGTCAGCGACCTCGGGGAGCAACGCCGTCACCGCCGTGCGCCCCAGAAGCATCAGCACCTTGGGCGAGAGAAGCTCCAGCTGCCGCAGCAGGAACGGCCGGCAGGCCGCCGCCTCCTCGGGCATCGGATCGCGGTTGTTGGGCGGCCGGCATTTGAGGACGTTGATGATGGCGGCGTCGCGGCCGCGCTCGATTGCGACGGCCTTCAGGATGTTGGTGAGAAGCTGGCCGCTCTTTCCCACGAAGGGCACGCCTTCCAGGTCTTCATCGCGCCCCGGCGCCTCGCCCACGAAGACGAGGGGGCAGCCGGGGGCGCCGTCGGAAGGGACCGTCTGCGTGCGGCCGCGGCTCATCGTGCACGCGTGACACGAGGCGATCAATTCCTTCACGCCCTCCCAGTCGGCGGTCTTCACCTTCTGTGCAAGCGCCTCGTCCACGACGGCGATGACCTTGGGCGCCGCGGGCGCTGGCGCTGCAGCCGCCGAACGCGCCTGGGGCTTCAGGCTTCGCAGGCCCGGCTCGTTCACAAGGAACCCGCCGCCGGAGGCATCCGCGTGCGCGGGACGGGCCGGGGCTCTCGCGGGGGCCGCGGAGCGCGCGGGCGCCGCCGCATGGAGGGGTGCTGCCGCCGGCGTCGCCGACAACGACGGCGCGGGCGCCGCTCGAGCAGGCTCCTCCTCCGCGAGCGGATCGTCTGAGCTTCTCAGAATCCACTGCGGCCCGATGTTCATGGCCTGCCAGATTCGGCTTTGTTCCTGCGTTAAGGGCATGCGCGTCCTGAAATGATTACGAAGCGGGAGACTGCAGATCGGCGGTCATCAGCACCGCGTCCTCCCGGGGGCCGGCGAGCGTGGGATAGTAGCCGCGACGGAGGCCGACGCGGCAAAAGCCCGCCTTTTCGTACATTGTAAGGGCTCTTGCGTTGGAGAGGCGCACCTCCAGGTGCATGAGGCGCGCGGCGCTTGCGCGGGCGTCCGCCATCATGCGCGCCAAAAGCGCCTTGCCGTAGCCC
The DNA here is from genome assembly GCA_963587345.1 of uncultured Oscillospiraceae bacterium. GTDB lineage: Bacteria > Pseudomonadota > Gammaproteobacteria > Burkholderiales > Burkholderiaceae_F > Duodenibacillus. The sequence goes on from CAVACW010000055.1 coordinate 11,809, forward strand.
CGGCCCTGGTATTCGGGCTCGATGCAGATTTCCAGAAGCTCTGCCTCGTCCACCGCCTGCATCATGATGGCGCAGCCGGCGATGACGCCGTCCGCTTCCGCCGCGGTGAGAGTCCACCCCACGGCGAGAGCCGACTGCAGGTGCTTCATCGTCCAGCCGAAGGGATCGGCGCGGTGCAGCATGGGGGCGACGACTTCCAAGTCCTGCGTCGTCACCGGTCGAAAGGAAAGCGTCACTTCGCCTCCTCGTGCGAATGATGATGGGAGTGCTCATGCGAATGAGCGTGTTCGTGATGATGCGCGGCGGGCGCAAGCGGAATGAGGTTCGCGGCGCCATGCTCGATCCCCGTCTCAGCGATGAGGTTTTCGGCAAGCCGCCTCACCTCGCCCCGGGGCCCTCGAAGCACCACGGCTTCAGCGCACTGCGCCTCGTCCACGTGCACGTGCATCGTGGAGATGACAAGCCCCGTGTGGTCGTGCTGATGGTTCGTGAGGCGCTGGGAAAGCTGCCGCGCCTCATGGTCGTACGTGTAGCTCACGACCGCGACGCAGTCGCCCGCGTCGGGAGCGGTCGCCTCGGCGTCGGCGGCAAGCTCCTTTCTCAGAAGGTCGCGAAACGCCTCCGAGCGGTTCGTGTAGCCGCGGCGGCTGATGAGATCGTCAAAGGCGGCGGTGAGGTCGTCTGCGAGAGAAATCGTGAGGCGCTGCACGGACGCCTCCCTACAAGCGTTCGCCGCGGCGGCGCTCTTCAATCGTGAGCGCCACGCGGTTTCGCACATAGATGGGCGAAGCCAATGCCGCCGTCGTCACGTCGCCCGAAAGGAACAGGCGCCGAGCGGCCTCTGCCACCACTGCAGCCGTGACGGCAAGAGGCGCCGTCACGGGAATCGACAGCGCCGCGCGGGCCGCCTCGTAGACCACGAGGCCGGAGCCGCCCGCCGCATCGACGGCGTTTCCTGCGGCAATGACCGCCACGTCTTCCGGCGCCACGTTGCGCGCTTCGGTGACGGCCGAGGGCATCGCGCCCTCGGCGCCGCGCTCAAAGACCTGCACGTAGCATTCCTTCATGCGGGCGTCCAAAACCGGCATCACGCGGCGCGCCTCGGGATACAGCTTTAACAAAAGAAGCGCCGCCGCCGCGAGCGTGGGCACCGCCACCACGGGCTTTTCCACGGCCCACGCCAGGCCCTGCGCCGCCGCGCAGGCGGTTCGCACGCCCGCAAAGGCGCCGGGACCGGCGGAAAAGGCGATCGCCGCGGCGTCCGCGAGCTTCAAGCCCTTTTTCTTCAAGAGCCCGTCCACGAGCGGCAGCAGCATCTCCGTGTGCTGATGCGGCTCGCGGGAGATCGCCTCCTCGGCCTCCCCGCCCGCCGTCTCAATCACGGCCGCCGATACGGCGTCCGCCGCAGTGTCCATCGCCAGAATCCAGCCGGCCGTCGCAGTCGTTGTCACAAAAGTCGTCCTTGTCACGAAAAACCAAGGGGAATCTCCCCCAAAAGCGCCGCCATTTTACGCCGCGGCCCGTCGTGCCTAGAATGCGCCGCACTTTTCCTTTCTTTTCGGGCCGAGAGCCCGCGAATCATCATGAAAAAGACCGCCGCCATTCTTCTCACGCTCGCCATGAGCACCGCCCTGCACGCCAGCACCTATTCCGAGAGCCTCGGCAAATGCATTCTCGAAAACACCACGTCCGCCGACCAGGAAACGATGACCCAGTGGGCCTACGTGACGCTCGGGAAGACGTCCGCCGCGAAGAAGGTGCAGACGATTCCCGCGGCGAAGGTGACGGAAGTCGAGACGAAGGCGAAGACCCTTTTCACGAAGCTCGCCCTCAATTCCTGCAGCAAGGAGTTTGCAACCGTGGTCGCCAAGGATCCCAAGAACGGCCTGCAGGACACCGTGGGCTACATCGCCGGCAGCCTCCTGAAGGACCAGGTGGTCTCCACCGGCCTGAACCTCTTCCCGTCCCTTTCCTCAACGGCTTCCAAGCTCACGAACAGCCTCAATTCCGACACCGTGGAAGCCGTCGGGAGCCTCTTGAAGAACGTCCTCAAAAAGTAGCCTCGCTTCACGCCGCATCCATCCCCGCCGCCCGGCACATCCTCGCATAGGCCGCGCGCCGCGGGGCAGAAAGCGGCGCGTCCCATGACAAGGCCGCTGCGACGAGCCGCAGCAAGGGGCCTTCGCGCACTGCGAGCCCCGCGGCCTCGGCAAAGACCGCTTCAAAGGGCGCTTCGGCGTCCCCGCGAGCGAGCTTTTCGAAAATCGCCGCACGATTCGCTGAAAACCGCTCCACAACAGCCAGGAGGTCATAGACCGTCCTTTCGTCAGCCGCCGCCTCGATGGCGTCGAGCACAAGCTTCAAGACGCGGCGCCCCGTCGCGTCCGCCACCAAAAAGCGCGCCCGGCTGCACGGGTACCAGCGGTCAAAGGCCGCGTTGAGTCCGCAGCGTTCAGCTTGCGCAAACTTCGCAAAGCGCCGCCAGCCGGCGCGGTTCCCCAGAATCAAACCGTATTCCGCGATGAGATTGCGCGGGAGCAACACGCCCGCGCCTACGCCCCGCACCGCCAGCTGTTCGGCGCGGGCTGCCTCGGTGTCGCAGGCCCCGCGATCCGTCCAGGCGTTTGCCGTCCGATAGCGGCTGAAGGCCGCGGCAAACGCGTCGCCGAACCGCGCCCAGTAGGCGTCAGAGGCCGCCGGGAGCTCCCAGCGGTACGAGGCGATGAGGGACTTCACGACCGCTTGGAGCGTTTCGGGCGAAAGCCGCCCCGCCGCGTCCGCCGCCAAATGCGCCACAGCGCGCTGCAGTCCGATCGTGCCCAGAAATTCGTCCAGCGTCGCGCTGATGCGGCTGGCGTCGATGCGGGCCGCCACGACGGCTTGAATAGGAATGAGATCCGTCATTTCGCCGCCTCGCCGCTTTCTGCCACAGCGATCGTCAGCGCCCCGAACGTGCGCTCGGCCAAAGCCTCCGTCCGGTTTGCTGAAAGCTCCCGGTCAATCGTGTGAACCACGGCAGGGAGCGCCGCCGCAAAGGCTTCGCGCCCCGCGCGCTTCCAGACTTTGGCGAGACGATTGCCGGCGAGCTCCACATAGTCCGACGCCCGGCACGGCGCCGGCAACGCGCCGTTCATGCGAGACGCCATGAAGTCCGTCACGCGCTGGTTTACGATCGCTGGCGAGGCCGCCCCCCACACCGCCGCCAGGTCGTTCACGAGCGCCCACTCCAGGCCCGGCTCGCTGCCCGAAAGCGCCGACTCGGGGTCGGCCGCCGCGAAAAGCGCCTCCATCAGACGAAATGACGCCTTCCAGTCCCGGATGACATCCGTCGCTGCGTCCGCCTTCGACCAGGCCTTTTCCTCGGCCATCCGGGCAAGGCCGCCCATGGCTTCCAAAAGCACCGTCTGCGAAATGAGAGCGGGCAGCGGCACTGAAAGGAGAATCGCGCCCGCCTTCGAAAGCTTCACCGCATCGGCGCGGTAGTTCTGCGAAAGATGCACAGACGGAACGCCGGCCGCGTCTTCAAGCAAGACGAGCGCCGGCGCTTTTGCTGCGCAGAGAGGACGATAGGCCATGGAAGAAAAGCTCCAAAAAAAATTCGCGCCGCGATTTTCTTCACCGCGCGGTCAAATCATTGGTCCGTCATTATGATGTCGAAAGAGAACAGCCTCAACATCAGGCCGCCCTTGTTCGACTCCGTCAACGGCAAGCTCACGCGCAAAGACCGCCCTTTCCTCAAAAACCGCCGGGAGACAACGCATCCCATGTCAATCGACCTGAATTCACTCGAGTTCAAAACCCTGGAATTCGTCATTTTCAGCATTGAAGCATTGGCGTCGCATTTAAATGTCAATGCGGTCGATGTTTATAAAGCGCTGGCTGAAAAAAGCCATGTTCTTCAAGATTACCTTGTCCCGTCTTACGAAGTGCTGCATACGCAAAGCAAGGATTATCTTGTTCAAGACCTGCTTGATGTCTTGGCCGAAAAAGGAATATCCCTATGATATTGCATCATGGCTCATTCATGGCCATCGAAAAGCCTGACTTGCAGCATTCCCGCTCGAACGTCGATTTTGGCAAAGGCTTCTACCTTACGCCTATTGCTGAGCAAGCGGCGAAATGGTGCGAACGTTTCAAGCGTCGCGGCAAGGACGGTGTTGTTTCACATTACGTTTTTGACGAGGGCGCCAAAGGCGAACTGAAAGTGCTTGAATTCGATGCCTATTCAGAAAAATGGTTGGATTTCGTCCTGTCCTGCCGCCAAGAACAGGATGAAACCGACTACGACCTCGTCATTGGCGGGATCGCCGATGACAAAGTTTTCAATACGATCGAACTTTTTCTTGACGGCCTGATTGACAAAAAGGAGGCCATCGGACGACTGCGCTACGAGAAGCCCAATTGGCAAATGGCATTTCGAACCAAAAAAGCCCTTTCGCATCTGCAATTCATGGGGAGTGATTTTTTATGAACGCCAATCCCATTCTTTTGCAAAAGAAATACGCGCGAATCGTGTGGATCTTTTCCAAAGAAACCGGTTTTTCTTTAGATAAGGCATTGCACATTTTCTATCACTCAGAGCTTTATTCGTTAATGAGCCACGGCATGTCCGACACGCATTGCATGAGCGATGAATATCTGGTGCAGCAATTAAAAGAAGAACAGCAGCGTTGCCCGCTGCCGCCCCAGGCCTGAAGGCTTTTATGCACGACGGCATTGCGCCAGTCCGTCGTGCGCCGGCTCGCAAAGCCGGCGCTCAGGCCTCACGGCCTGGCTTCCCGCCTGCTCAACGAATTTCCAGCGTTTCAAGCCTGAGTCCGACAAAGAGCGCCACGATGCGCGTGAGCTTCGGAAGCGCCTTCACATTGTCCGCCTTTTCGTAGCGGCGAATCTGCTCCCAGGCCTGAGCCAGAATCTCCGCCTTGGCTTCGTCCATCGACGCCTTGGGCGCGAGGTACTTCACCTCAATGAGGTAGGACATCTCCGCGCGGCCTTCGGCCGAAGGCGTCGCGAGAATGTCGATATAGCCCTTTTCTTCACCGCGGACTTCGACTTCGCTTGTGACGTTGAAGGCGTTCGTGAAGTTGAGCGCGCCGATGAGAAGCGTCTGAAAGTCGCTTTCGTGCAGATGAGCGTGAGAATGCAAGCTGCTCGCCGCTTGAAAGCGGCTGCAGGTGACTTCAAAAAGCGGCTTCGGATCGCCCGCGACGAGCGCCTTCATGGCCTTGAGGAAATCCTTGGCAATGAAGTCGTACTTGTCCGTGGCAAGAATGTGCTTCAGGAAGTACTCGAAGAACTGAATGCTCACCGCACGATTGGGAATCACGAGAGCCGTCGTATCGCCCGGACCAAAGGTGAGAAAGCCGAAATAGAACATGGTCGAGAGCAGGGCTTCTTCGTCAAGCTGAGACGGCAGATTGAGGGTGAGCGTCTTCAAGTCGCCCGAAAACTCAATCGGTTCGCGGCGCAGGGCAAGTTCCACCGTCTTCCGAACGAAGTCCGCGTCGCCCAGCGACAAGATGCTTTCGATCTTCTTGAGAT
>CAVACW010000056.1:0-17311 GCA_963587345.1 uncultured Oscillospiraceae bacterium
CCGTGAAATTGTTGAGCTCTGAAAAAATCCCTGTTTGGTTGAATTTGGCGATGCCCGTCATGAACACAAAGCGCCAGCAGGCGTCATTGGACTTGACGATGGAATAGAAATTGGCCAGCTGGGTTCTCACGGCCGTGAAAAGTTCTTTGTTGTCCAGACAAGCCGTGAGCGGCGCATCGTATTCATCGATGAGCAGCACAAGGGAGCCGTTGGGCTGCATGGCAAGCCAGTCGGAGATTTGCCCCATCCACTCCGATTCCAGAGAGCGGTCGAAAACGAAGCCGCTCATGGCAAAAGATCGAACGATTGCCAGGCGCAGAGATTCCTTGAATTCTTCCAACGTGCTGAAATTCTTGGCTTTGGAAAAATCCAGCTTGATGACGTTGTAGGTTGTGTCCTGCCACAGCGCCTCGATGGCGAGCCCGGAGAAGTCTTTCAGTCCGTCTTGAAAAAGCGAAGCAAAGGTGCTTACCAGCAGAGACTTCCCGAAACGGCGGGGACGCGTGAGGAAGAACTTCTCAGAGCGCTGGGCGAGCTCGCAGATCAATGCCGTCTTGTCCACGTAGATCTTCTTTTGCAGCCGAAGCGTCTTGAAGTCGGAAGTGCCTAATGGCAGGGCGGGCAAATGATTGAAATCCGTCATAGTTTCTCATCCTCGTCCGAGCATTATCGCACGCTGTGGAAGGTGTCTTCTTTTGCAATGGCAAAAAAGAATCGCCCCGCCGCTCTGCCAGAAAAAAACGTGCGTTGCGACGAGGCGTTGGACGGAACGCTCTGCTAGCGTTCCGCAAAATGGACTGCTGTCGGGGTCAGTCGGCGGCGGCGCGAAGCGATTCGCGCAGCTTTTCGATGAGAACGCGGGGCGAGGCCGACACGGGCGTCGCAGGCTTCTTCCATTCGCCGGCGTGATAGGCCTTGGCGGCCGTCACTTCACGCACGAGGCGGTCGCGCAGCTCCTTGGCAAGCGCCAGGCGGCTTTCGTCCGTGAGCTTTTCATGCTCGTCGCGATAGGCCACGGTCCAGTCCACGAGGTAGCGCAGGAATTCCGCGTTGTCCATCGTGTCGCCGTGATGCGGGAAGTTAAGCGTGAGTTCGGCGGCCATCTGGCCGGCTTCGTTCAAAACCGTCGTCAGGGCGTTTTCGTTCATGTTGAAACCTCTATGCGTTGTCTGGAGCGTCCGTGAAGGGACTCGTGTTCATTGTCCGCGAATCTTACCGTTTTCCGCGGCGTCCCGCGGCCTTGCGCGGAGAAATTTTGCGAAGGAGCGTCCGGCTTTGGGAGGCAAAAGAAGAAAAACGGCCCAACGGGACGAGCCTTCGGGCCGCAGAGCGCATGGCTTGGCGGATGTCAGGCCTTCTCAACCTTCACGGCGCACACCTTGTATTCCGGGGTGCTGCAGAGGTTGTCCAAGGCGGCGTTCGTGAGCCAGTTGGAATTGCCGTCCTGAAAGTGGAACGGCATCCACGTTTCGCCGCGGTTCGTCTTGGGCGACACGTGCGCGGTGGATTCGATCACGCCGCGGCGGGACGACACCTTCACGCGGTCGCCGTCGGCGATGCCGAGCTCGCGGGCGTCTTCATCGTTTACCTCGATGAAGGAGGAGCTCGCGTAGGCGTTCAATCCCTCCGTCTTGTCCGTCATGGCGCAGGCGTTGTAGTGCCAGAGGATGCGCCCTGTGGTGAGCATCAGGGGGTAGTTCGCGTCGGGCAACTCGCTGGAGGCGCGGTAGAGCGCCGTCGAGTAGCGCCCCAGGCCGCGCGAGAAGGTTTTCTCGTGGAGAATGGGCGTTCCGGGATGATCCTTGGAAGGGCAGGGCCAGATGAGGCCGCGCCCTGCGACTTCTTCGCTGTCAAGGCGCCGGTGGCTGATGCCCGCAAAGGACGGCGTGAGAGAGGCGATTTCGTCCATGAGGTCAGCTGCCGTGACCTGGGGCTGCGGATAGCCCATGCGGTTCATGATGTCCGTGAAGATGTCGGTATCCAGCCGCGTGCCAGGGATTGTCACCGCCTTGCGGATGCGCTGCACGCGGCGCTCCGTGTTGCTGAAGGTGCCTTCCTTTTCGGCGTAGCTCACGCCGGGGAGCACGACGTCGGCGTACTTTGCCGTTTCCGTGAGGAAAAGGTCGTCCACGACGAGGAACTCCAGATTTTTGAGGGCCTTGATGACGTGGTGCGTGTCAGGATCGGTGCGCACCGGATCTTCGCCGAAGATGAAGAGGCCCTTCACGTCGCCCGAGATCATCTTGGGGAAGCATTCCGTCGCGTAGAGGCCGGGCTCCGTTGGGATCTTGACGCCCCAGGCCTTCTCAAAGCGTTCAACGACGGCCTTGTCGGACAACTTCTGGTAGCCCGGCAGGTCCGCTGGGGACGCCCCCATGTCGCAGGCGCCCTGCACGTTGTTCTGGCCACGAATGGGGTTCACGCCGCAGCCGGGGCGGCCGAACTTCCCGGTGACCATCGCGATGTTGGAAAGCGACATCACGCCCTCGGTGCCCGAAGAATGCTCGGTGACGCCCAGACAGTAGACGATCGCGGCGCGGTCGGCTTCGCCGTACATCCGAGCGGCGGCGACGAGGTCGCGCGCGTCGATGCGGCAGATTTTGGCGACGGCTTCAGGCGTGTAGTCCTCCACCATGCGAGCAAGCTCCTCGAACCCTTCGGTGCGGGTGCGGATGAACTCGCGGTCGATGAGGTTTGCATGGATGAGCTCGCGCACGATGCCGTTGGCAAACGCCACGTTCGTGCCGGGCCTGAGCTTCAAATGAATGTCGGCGGATTTCGTGAGGCCGATGTTGCGCGGGTCCACGACGATGAGCTTCGTGCCGTTTCGGACCGCGGCGCGGATCTGCATGCCGATCACGGGGTGCGCCTCTTCGGGGTTGGAGCCCACGAGAAGGATCACCTGCGCGTTGTGGCAGATGTCGTCGATGGGGTTTGTCATGGCGCCGGAACCGAGCGTGCGGGCAAGCCCCGCCACCGACGGCCCGTGGCAGACGCGGGCGCAGTTGTCGATGTTGTTCGTCTTCATCGCCGTGCGCGCGAGCTTCTGAAAGAGGTAGATGTCTTCGTTTGCGGAGCGGGCGCAGGCAAAGGCCGCCAGCGCCTTGCCGCCGTGCTTTTCGCGGATTTCAGTCAAGCGCCGGGCGGTGAGGGACAAGGCTTCCTCCCACGTCGCGGGCTCAAGTTCGCCCGTCGCCTCGTTGCGGATCAAGGGCGTCGTCAAGCGGCGGTCAGACTGCACGAAGTCAAAGCTTCCAAAGCGCCCCTTTACGCAGAGCATCTGGTGGTTCGTGGGGCCGTCCGCGGCTTCGGTGCCGACGATGCGGCCGTCTTTCACCAAGAGGTAGTACTGGCATCCCGTCGCGCAGTGCGGACAGGTGGTGAGCACCTTCTTGATTTCCCAGGCGCGGTAGCTGCGGCGGAATTTTGACGTAAGCGCTCCCGTGGGGCAGGCCTTGGCGCAGTTGCCGCAGGACTCGCAGGCAGTCGACTTCCAGTCCTTGCCGAAAGGCGCCTCGATCGTGATTCGAAGGCCGCGCTTTTCGGTGTGGAGAACGCCGTTGCCGGAAACGTTGTGACAGGCGCCCACGCAGCGCTGGCAGCGGATGCAGAGCGCGGGATCAAATTTGAGGAAGGGATTGCCGTCGAGGACTTCGCCAGAGGCGGGCTTCGCTTCAAAGGGCGTGGATTCCACGCCAAGCTCGCGGCAGAGGTTCTGCAGTTCGCAGGCGCCGTTCTTGACGCAGGAAAAGCAGTAGTGAGTGGAGTTGAGGCCGTGCTCGGCGAGAATGAGCTGAAGGGCCGTTTTTCGAGCGGCCGTGATGCGGGGCGACTCCGTGGTGATCACCAGCCCTTCTGTCACCTTCGTGGCGCAGGCCGGGATGAGCGCGGAGCTGCCTTCAACTTCCACCATGCAGAGGCGGCAGGAGGCGATGCTGCTCACGTCCTTTAACCAGCAGAGGGTGGGGATGCGAACGCCTTCGGCGCGCGCGGCGTCCAGAATCGTCGCGCCTTCCGCGGCGGCGACGGCCTTGCCGTTCAAAGTGAAGTTAAGCATACTGAATTCTCCCGCCGATCATCGCGCCGCAGCCAAAATGGTCGCAGCGCAGACAGCGCCCGCATTCCTGCCGGGCCTCCTCGTCGCTCATGCCGAGCTCCGTTCCCTCAAAGTCCTTCTTTCGGAATTTCACCGGGCGCTCCGTGAGATTGACGCGTCCCGTCGGGGTGTGGTTGTTGGGAGCCGCCGCGGGCGCCTTCACGTCCACGTTCAAGGTGTGGTGGAACCCGAGCATTTCGTCGATGTTGCGCGCGGCGACGCGGCCCGCGGCGATCGCGCGGATCACGGTGGCGGGGCCCGTCTGACAGTCGCCGCCCGCGAAGACCTTAGAAACGCCTGTTTCAAGGGCGCTGTTGGCGAGGATGCAGCCGCGCTTGGCGGCGAGGCCCGCCGCTTCAAACGGGGCGGACACGATGTCCTGGCCCACGGCGACGAGAATGAGGTCAGCTGCCAGCCGCTCTTCGGGCTTGGCGGCATTGACGGGAGCCGCGCGGCCACGGGCGTAGGCGGAAATCATCTGGGGCTGCATCACGAGGGCGGCGCAGCGGCCCTTTTCGTCCGTTTCAATGCGCACGGGGGCCATCAAGGGGAGCATCTCCACGCCTTCGGCGACCGCGGCTTCGATTTCTTCTCGCAAGGCCGTCATGTCTTCGACGCGGCGGCGGTAGACGAGGTTCACTTCCGAGGCGCCCGCGCGCACCGCAGTGCGCACGCAGTCCATGGCGACGTTGCCGCCGCCGATCACCGCGACCTTGCGGCCCGAGAAGTCGGGCGTGGCGCCGTCGCCGATGCCGCGCAGGAGGTCCACGGCGGACATGACGCCTTCGGCGTCGATGCCAGGGAGGGCGAGCTTTTTGCCCGCATGTGCACCGATGGCGACGAAGACGGCGTCGCAGTCCTTTTTGAGGGCTTCCATGTCGGTGGTGCCGATGGCAGTCTCGGTGTGCAGCGTGATGTTTCCCACGGACAGAATGGCGCGGATGTCTTCGTCGAGGCGTTCGCGCGGAAAGCGATAGGCCGGAATGCCGTAGCGCATCATGCCGCCCGCCTGCTTCTTTTCTTCAAAGACGTCCACCGAGTGGCCCATGAGCGCAAGGAAGTAGGCGCAGGTGAGGCCCGCGGGACCGGCGCCAACAACCGCGATGCGGCGGCCGGTGTCGGGGAGGCGCTTGGGGACCGGGACCTCATCGGCGGCCGCCTGGTCCACGGCGTAGCGCTTGATGCCGCGGATGTTCACCGGGGCGTCGATTAGCGTGCGGCGGCAGCGCTTCTCGCAGGGATGCTCGCACACGAAGGCGCAGGCGGTGGGGAAGGGATTGTCGCGGCGGATGAGCGCTACGGCGCCCGCGCAGTCGCCTGCGCCCGTGAGGGCGATGTAGCCCGGAATGTCCACGTGCGCCGGGCAGAGCGTCTCGCAGGGCACGGTTTGCTGCACGGCCGCTTGACAGTGGTGCGACTCAATGTGGCTCGTGAATTCTTGGGCGAAGGCGTCGATCGAATCGAGCACGAGGCGTCCGGCGTTCCAGCCGATCGCGCAGTCGGAAGTGTCGGCGATCATCTGCGCCAGCGCCTTGAGTCGCTCCAGGTCGTCTGGCGTCGCGTCGGCGCCTTCGGCGATTTTCTCAAGAAGGCGCGCGAGCTGCGGCAGCCCGTCGCGGCAGGGCACGCACTTGCCGCAGGTCTGTGCGGCGGCCGCGGCGACATAAGAATGGAGCAGGGTGATCGGACACTGGCCGGGAGGCGTCGCCTGCAGCCGCCGCAGGAAGGCGGCGAGCGCGTTCTGGCTCTGGGCGTCGGTGGGCGCCTCCGGATGAATCGTTAGCCGGGACATGGTCGGGTAGTTCCTCTTTAAAGAGGTTGTTCTGTCCGCTGGGGGAAGCGGATCCTTGTTTTGAAAAAGCCGGAGCTTTTATTAGTACTACTACCGATATTTTAAAAGTGAGTTTCATTATTGAGCGGCTGTCCGACGGGCAATTTGTGAGGGATTCTCCCTCCGTCGAAATAACTAGGCCTTTGGCGGGAGGCGTTGTACGTCGCTGATTGGGCAAGAAAATAATCGATCGCTAATAGGGAGATAATGAAATCGAAATCGCGGCTTTGGGGGGCGAGGGCCTTGCTCGGGCGGCGCAAGGCGGTCGGTAATGGTGCGGTCTCGCTGCAACGGAATGTCACGAAAACCGCATGAACGAAGCGGCGTTGCGAGCAAGAACGGGGCCTGCTTTGATAAAATCGCGCGATCGATCAAAATGGGGTTAAGCCAGACATCATGGTCAACATGGAACACTATCGCCGCATTCTCGCTACTGCCGCCGAGCAGCTCGGCTTTGAGAATGTGAAGCCCGATGAGCAGGGCAACTGCACGTTGCAGTTTGAGGACACCTTCGTGAGCTTTTCCTGTCAGGAGGAGAGCAGCCAGGCTTCTCTCGTCATTCCCGTCGCCGAAGTGCCGGGCGAATGCCCGCGCGAGGTGATGGAGCTTCTTTTGGACGCCCAGCTCTTTTTCAAGGACACCCGCGGCGGCACTTTCTCCTTTGACAAGACAAACGGCTGGGTTCTCCTGCACTTGAACCTCATGGCCGACGCCATCGACGAAAGCATGCTCTGCAACGCGATTGAAAACATGCTCGACGTGGCGCGCACCTTCGGCGAAAAGATCGGCGAGATGCTCGCGGGTGGCGAGACCGCAAAGAAGTCGCCTCAGGAGGCCGAAGGCGACTTTCCCGTTGCTGGCGGCATCGCAGTCTGACGCGGGCTTCGGGTTGTGACGGAATACCTTGCGCTTAATGGGGCGCGAGTGACGCTTGCCGTGACGGGCGGCATTGCCGCCTACAAGGCTTGCGAACTGGTGCGCCTTTTAAAAAAGGCAGGCGCTGACGTTTCCGTTCTCATGACGAAGGCGGCGGCGGCCTTTGTGACGCCCATGACGTTTGAGGCGCTTTCGGGACACCCCGTGGGCGTGGACGTCATGGCGGCTCCCTTGTCGCACATCCAGGCGTCGCAGGACTGCGACCTCTTTCTTGTGGCGCCCGCGACCGCGAACAGCCTCGCGAAGTTCGCGGGCGGCGTCGCCGACGACTTGGTGAGTTCCGCGGCGCTTGCGCACACGGCGCCGATGGCGGTCTGCCCCGCGATGAATACGGCGATGTGGCTGAATCCCGCGACGCAGCGCAATGTCCGGCAGCTCGCCGCTGACGGCGTCGCCCTTTGGGGGCCCGCAGCCGGAAGCCTTGCCTGCGGCGTGACGGGGGCCGGACGCTTGATCGAGCCCGCGGAAATCGTGGAGCGGGCGGCGGCGCTTTTGACGCCGAAGACGCTCGCGGGGCGTTGCGCCGTGGTGACGGCGGGGCCCACGGTGGAAGCGATTGATCCCGTGCGCTGCTTGACGAACCACAGCTCGGGCCGGCAGGGCTACGCCATCGCGCGTGCTCTGATGGCAGCGGGAGCGGACGTGACCCTCGTCTCTGGGCCGACGGCGCTCTCTGCGCCCGCGGGCGTTGCGTGCGTGCGCGTGAAGAGCGCCAGGGAGATGCTGGAAGCCGCCTTGAACGCGTCTGCTGGCGCCGATCTCTTTGTGGGCGCCGCGGCCGTGGCTGACTGGCGTGCTGAGACGCCCGCCGCGCAGAAGATGAAGAAGCGCCCGGGGGAAGACCGTCAGACGATCGCCTTCGTGAAGAACCCCGACGTCATCGCCTCGGTGAAGGCGGCGCATCCGGAAATCATCGCCATGGGCTTTGCCGCAGAGACGGAGGCGATTGAAGAAAATGCCCGCTGCAAGCTCGCCGCAAAGCACTTGGACTTTGTGGTCGGCAATGATGGCCCGGCGGCGTTCGGCGCCGACACGAATTCGGTCGTCATCGTTTCAAAGACCGGGGTGCGGCGCGTTGCCGCGGCGTCCAAGGACCGGATCGCCGCAGAGCTCGCGGCGGACCTCGCCCGAGCTCTCAAGGAGAAGCACCATGCAGGACCCGAGAACGCTTGAGCCCGCCAACGGCGACTACGTCACGTACTTGGAGAAGCTTCTTTCCGGCAAGGAAAGAAAGCTGGAGCCCCTCTCCATTTCGGCCGCAGACGGCATGGTGAAAGTGCAGTCGGCGGCGGAAGTGCAGGCCGATGCGGCGGCGCGGCAGGCCGAGGTGGACGCCTGGCGCGCGCAGCGCCGCGAAAAGCAGCAGGCGGCCGCGGCGAAGCTGGGGGCCGTCTTTGGCTCAATCCTTGCGGCGGCGGGCGTTCTCTCGATCGTCACCGGGATCATCGAGCCTGAGCTCGAACACGTCTGCATTCCCCTTGGTATGATCGCAGTCTTTGCCGGCACCGTCATCGCGGGCCGCTCCAAGTCAGCGGCCCGTCGCCGCTAGTCATTGAACCTCGCAAGCCGCCGCGGGCGGCAGACTTTTCATGAAGATTGCTCTCAAAGTGCTGGACGAACGCGTCCGCGACTCCCTCCCCAAGACGGCCACTGCAGGCAGCGCGGGCGTTGACCTGCGCGCTGTGCTTGATGCGGCCGTCATCGTTCATCCCGGCGACACGTATCTTGTGAAGACAGGGATCGCCATCCATATCGGCGACCCCGGCTACGCCGCGCTCATCCTGCCGCGCAGCGGCCTGGGACACAAGAAGGGCATCGTGCTCGGCAACCTCGTGGGCTTGATCGACTCCGACTACCAGGGCGAACTGATGGTGTCGCTTTGGAACCGCTCCAAGGAAGACTTCGAATTGAAGCCCTTTGAGCGCATCGCGCAGCTCATGGTGGTTCCCGTCGTGCAGCCCGAATTCGAGGTGGTGGAGAGCTTTGAAGAAAGCGAGCGCGCCGCAGGCGGCTTCGGATCCACCGGCACCCGCTGATACCTTTGACTTCAAGGGCGCCCTGCGGGGCGCTCTTTTTTAGTTTTCAACATGGCGATTGCTACTCTCACCGAGTCCTACAAGGTGCTGCGGCACCAGACCGCGTGGTCGCTGCTTGCGGCTGACACGGGGCCCGAGACGCTTGCGCTCCTGCAGACGCTTCTTTTCGAAACCGACCGGCGGCTTGCGAACTCCGTCTTCGTTGACCGGCTCATGCGGCTTTTAAACGAAATGTCGGTGGAGACCGTGACGCGCGAAGCCGCCGCTGCCCGCATTGTGCAGTGGCGTCAGGCGGGCTACGTCGTGCGCACGCTGACCGACCGCGACACCGAGCCCGTCTACGAACTCTCCGTCGGCGCCTTCGAGGCGATCCGCTTCATCTCCGGCCAGACCGTGGCGCGCATTTCGCCCACGGAAAGCCGGCTCGAACTCCTTATCCATGCGGTGAAGAAGCTCGTGGATGACACGGACGAAAACGTCAAGAAGCGCATTGAGCGACTGCAGGCGGAGAAGAAGGCGATTGATGAGCGCATCCGCGCCTTGAAGGACGGTCGCGTCACGACGGTCTCTGAAGTCGAGGTGCAGGCGCAGGTCTTTGACATTCTCGCGATGATCGAGGCCCTGGACGGCGACTTCCTGCGCGTGCGAGACGCCTTTCACGCCTTGGCCGAAAAGATTCACACTGACATCATGGCGAGCGAATCGACGCGCGGGAAGATTCTCGAGCAGTTCTTCGCGGGCTACGACACGATTGCCGAAAGCGACGAGGGGCGCACGTTTACGGCCTTCTACCGCTTTCTCTCGAGCGAATTGTCCACGCGCGAAATTGAGGAGCTCGTGGACGCCTTGTCCGAGCGGCCCTTCTGGGGCGAATTGGAAGAGCGCCGGCGCGATGCGATTGCTGACATTCAAACGGACTTGAGTCACCGGGCGCGCGAGACGCAGCAGGTGATGAAGCGCCTCGCCTCTTCCTTGCGCTACTTTGTGCAAAGCCGCGAGTACCAGCAGAACCGGCGGCTTTCCACCTTGATTGACGACGCGCGAAAGCTCGCGCTTGAAGTCACGCGCAC
Organism: uncultured Oscillospiraceae bacterium; assembly: GCA_963587345.1. Lineage (GTDB taxonomy): Bacteria > Pseudomonadota > Gammaproteobacteria > Burkholderiales > Burkholderiaceae_F > Duodenibacillus. The sequence goes on from CAVACW010000056.1 coordinate 9,970, forward strand.
GAAGGCTTTGAGCGCCACGTCGCAGATTCTCGAAGTGGATGAAACCTTTGCGTCCGTCACGAGCGTGGGCGACGTGTCCCTTTATGATCCGGAAAACGCCGGCGGGGGCGAGACGCTCCAAACGGCGGAAGTCCCGGTGGTGGATCTGGCGGCCTTGGCCGAGCGACTGGCGGCTTCGGAAATCAACTACGCGTGGTTGAAGGAGACGATCGAACGGTGCCTCAAGGAGCGCGAGACCGTGACGATCGGCGACGTGATGACGAAGTTCCCCGCCCGGCAGGGCTTGGCCTCCGTCGTGGGTTACATACACCTTGCGATCCAGTACGCCGAGGCCCCGAAGGAAGGCAAGTACGAAATGCTGCAGTGGACGAACCGATTCAAGGAGACGATGCGCGGTCGGCTGCCCGCCTACGTCTTCGTGCGCGGCTGCTTTGACTAATCCCGAGAGCGAATGACTTTATGACGAACAAGAAACAGACGACGATGATCTACACCGCCGACGGCGGAGCGCTCGGCGTTTCAGCCGAGGCGGCGGCAAGCGACGCGCTCTCGCGCTTTGAAGCCGTGACGGAGCCGGAGACGCCGGACAACGACGCTTCGCAGGAGGCAACGGAAAACGAAGCGGCGGCGAAGGAAAACTGGCCTGGCGACTGCGGCACGCTTTCGATGCCCCTGAGGCGCGTGCTGGTGACGCTCCTCAAAGGCCCTTACCTCTACCGCGAAAAGCGCAAGGACGCGTGGAACTTGTTGATGAACAATCTGCCCGTCATTCGCGAGCAGCTCGCCAACCTCCTTCTCACGCTCGTGATTGACGACGAAGTGGGCGTTGCCTTCGTGAAAAGCCCCGACTTGGGGGATGTGCAGGCGCCGTCGCTTTTGAACAAGTACACGTTCCGGTTCCTTGACTCCGTGCTCCTCATCGAGATGCGCGACCGCCTGATGCGCGCCAATCAGCACGGGGATCGCGCTGTGATGCAGATTGATGAAATCAACGCGCATCTCGGGGTGTTTGAAGCAAGCGCCAAGAAGGACCGCGCGGTCTTCGCCACCCGCGTCAACGCCGTCATCAAGCGCATGAAGGAAAGGCATCTGCTCTTGGACTGCGGCCGCGGCAGCGACACGTGGGAGATCAGCCCGGTGCTGAAGGTGGTCTTTGACGCGGCGCAGGTCGATGAGCTGCGTCACATCTATGAAGCGGCCGCGAAGGCGAAGGAAGCCGCGGAAGACTTGGTGGGGATCGCTGAGAGCGATGCGCAAGACAATGAAACGCCGGCGGGGGATGAATAAATGATGGACGAATTGTTGAGCGGCACGGAGCAGTATTGCTTGAAGCGCCTTCAGCTTGCGAACTGGGGCACGTTTTCCGGCATTCACACGATCGACATCGCCGAGAAGGGCCACCTCTTCGTGGGCGGCTCAGGCTCGGGGAAGTCGACGATTCTCGACGCGATGAGCGTGCTGCTTACGCCGGGGCGCATCAACTTCAACGCCGCCGCGCGGCAGGGTGAAAAGAGAAGCGACCGCTCCTTCATGAGCTACATCCGCGGCGCGTGGTCAAGCGAGCAGGACAGCGACGGCAAGGCGGCCACAAAGTACCTGCGCACGGGGTCCACCTGGTCGGCGGTGGCGCTCACGTTTGAGAGCAACCTGAAAAGCCGCGTGACGCTCCTATTTGTGGGGTACGTGCGAGGCGCCTCCCGCGACGAGCAGTCCGTGCGCCGCAACTACTTCGTGATTCCCGCGGATTTTGCGATGGAGTCGATTGCGGACTTCGCCGCGAGCGACTTCAACGTGCGCCTCGTGAAGAAGGTGGCGCCCGAAAGCCAGCTCTTTCCCTCGTTCGGCCCCTATTTCGAATGCTTCGGAAAGTACTTCGGCATTCGCGACGAGAAGGTGCTGCAGCTCTTGCACAAGGCGCAGTCCGCCAAAAACATGGGGGACGTGAACCTCTTTTTCCGCGAGTTCATGCTCGAGGTGCCGAAGACCTACGAAATCGCGCAGACGCTTGTGGAGGAGTTCGGCGAGCTCAATCAGGCTTACGAAGTCGTGAAGAAGGTGCGCCAGCAGGTCGAGGTGCTCAAGATCGCGTCCGAGGCAAGCGAAAAGCGCAACGAGGCGATCGCGAAGGCGGAGAGCCTGCGGCATTTGTCCTCCATGGTGGATGACTGGAAGAATCGGCAGCTTCTGGCCTGCCTCAATCACATCCTCCCGCGGCAGGAACTGGAATTGGCGAAGTCGCAGGCCGCGATGACGGACCTTTCGGGCGAGCAGGAGCGCCTGGCGGACAACCTCGCGCGCTTGAGGGAGGAGCACTACAAGAGCGGCGGCGAGCTGATCGAGCGCTTGGAAGAGCAGAAGAAGCTCGAGAACGCGGCGTTCCTTGCCGCCAAGCGCCGTCAGGTTCAGCTCGAAGAGCCCTTGAAGCTTTTGGGAAAGAAGCTTCCCGAGTCGGGCGTGAAGTTTGAGGTGCTCTCAAGCCGCCTGCGCGAAGAGCGCGATGAGCTTCTTACGCAGGAGACCGAGCTCACCGCCAAGCGCGACGAAACGAACGTTGCTCGCGCGAAGACCGAAGACGAATTCAAGATGCTTCGCGCCGAAATCGAGCTCATGCGTCAGAACCCCACGAACATCCCCGCGAAGTTCGTGGCGATTCGCGACGCGCTTGCTGAAGAAATCGGCGTCGAGCCTTCGGACCTGCCGTTTGCGGGCGAGCTGATGCAGGTGAAGCCCGAGGAGAGCGCGTGGCAGGGCGCCTGCGAGCGAGTCTTGAAGCAGCTCTCCCTTTCCGTGCTCGTTGCGGACCGTCACTACAGCGCTTTCGCGCGCGCTGTGAACGACCGAAATCTGGGACTGCGGCTCGTGTACAACCGCGTGACGCGGCGCCAGAGTGAAAAGACGTGGTCGGAGGATTCCGTTCCGTCGAAGTTTGACTTGAAGGACGGCCCCTTCCGAGAGTGGCTCGAGGATGAGCTCGCTGCGCGCTTTGACTACGTGTGCGTGAAGGACGTGAAGGACTTCTCAAAGTTTGAGAAGGCGGTGACGATTTCTGGCCAGGTGAAGCACAACGCGACGCGCCACGAAAAGGACGACCGCCGCGCCGTGGGCGACAAGACGCAGTGGGCGACGGGCTTTAACAACGCCGAAAAGCGCCGCTACTTTGAAGAGCGGGCGCAGGAGCTCGCTGGCTTGATCGCTCAGGGGCGCACTGACGCGGACAAGCTTGCCGCCGACATTCGCCTCCTGCAAAAGAAGGCGGCCGCGGTGGTGACGATTCTCAACACGGCGTGGGAGGACATCGACACGGTGTCGCACGCCGAGAAGATGCACGCTCTGGAGGACGAGCTTCTCAAGGTGAAGGGGCGCGACTCGAAGCTGCAGACCCTTACCGAAGAAATCGAGAAGGTGAAGGCGGCGCAGCTCAAGGTGGACGCTGACGTGCGGGCGCTTGCCGAAAAGATCGGCAAGGAGAAGTCCGCGGTGGAGGCGACCGAGGCGCGGTTGAAGGCGGTGCAGGACGCTCTCGAAGGCCGCACGCCCGATACTGTCGCCTTGAACCGCCTGAGCGAAATCTATTCGGGCGAATTCAAGACGCCGATTGATCCCGAAAACGCCGAAGGGCGCGCGGCGCAGATCGACCGCACGCTCGGAACCTGGATCGCCAACGCAGCGAGCGTCGCTTCGTCTGCGCTCTCCAAGATGACGGCGCAGTTTGCGGCCTTCAAGGCGCAGTGGCCCGCGGAAAGCGCGGAGATGGATGACACCGAGGCGTCCGCTGGGGACTACTTTGCCCTTTTGTCGCGTCTCGAGTCAGACGGCCTTCCGAAGTACGAGGAGCGCTTCCGCGATTTGCTCGAAAATCACGCGAAGCAAAACCTCATCGATCTCAACCACGAGATTGAAAACGAGCGGCGCGAGATCAAGTCGCGCATGAAGGAAGTGAACGACTCCTTGGCCGAAGTTGCCTTCAACCGCTCGGAAGCGGGGGAGACGCACCTTCGCATCGCCGTCACAGAAAGGCGGCTCCCGGAAGTCGTGGAATTCAAGGCGATGCAGGCCGACATCATGCGCGAAGGGATCGACACCAAGGGGCAGGCCGCGGCGGAGAAGTACTTTGCGAAGCTTTCGAGCCTGGTTGCAAAGCTCGACCCCGAAAAGACGGACACGCGCCTCTGGCGCGAGCGGGTGCTGGACGTTCGTGAGCACGTGGCGTTTCAGGGCATCGAATTCAACGACGCGGGCGAGACGCTGGAAGTGTTCGCTAGCGGCGCCGGCAAGTCGGGCGGCCAGCGTCAGAAATTGACGATGACGTGTCTGGTGGCGGCCCTGCGCTATCAGCTCGGGGGCACCCGCGACATGAAGCCCAAGTACGCGCCCGTTGTGATGGACGAAGCCTTTGACAAGGCGGACAGCGAGTTCACCGACATCTCGATGCGGATCTTCAAGGACTTCGGCTTCCAGCCCATCATCGCGACGCCCGAGAAGGGGCTCTTTACGCTGGAGCCCTACATGGGGTCCTTCTCCTACGTTTCCTGCCGCGACCGCTCGGTGTCTTCTGTCTTGTCGATGACGCCCGAGAAGGTGGAGTCGATGCTGCAGGCGGACGCGGCGCCGGAGCCTCAGGCGTAGGGCAAGACGATGCCCGCAACGCTCCAGACGATCGGCGAGGCGCTCGAAGGCCGCTACCGGCGCCACGCGCGCGAGTGGCTGCAGCGCGCGGCGGCGGGCGCTCCGTTTGAGGTGCAGTCCTTTGGGATTGCTGTCGCGAAGAAGGACGCCGCTCGCGATGTGGCGGCCTATGGCGCTTGGGAAGCACAGTGGCAGGCCTTGGCGGACCCGGGGCTGCGCGTCGTGCGAGAGCCTGCGCTCTGGCGCGAGTTGGGACGCAGCGAGCGCCCCGTGAAGCTTCTGGTGCTGAGCCTCAAGGCGGCCTTTTCCCTGATGCCGGATGGTCATCGGCTGGGGAAGGCGTTCTTGACAGCGCTGCAGCGCGCCGAACGGCTCGAAGGCACGGGAAGGGGCGACATTGCCGCCGCTTGCTTGGCGGAGGGACGCTTTCTTTTGGAAGCGGACGACGCCGAATTTGAGCGTCTCACGGCAGTGCTTTCCTGGTTGAAAGACCACGAGCGGGCGGACTGCTACATCCGAGAGCTCCCCGTGGAGGGCGTGGACACCAAGTGGCTTGAGAACAACCGCGCGCTGGTTGCCCGGCTCATGACGTCGATTCTGGGGCTCACGACGCCGCTTGCGGCAGCAGACGTCGCGCGCCGCTGGAACCTGCTGTCGCCTCCGACCTTGGTGCGCGTGCGGCATGCGCAAGCTCTTGTGCCGGGGCTGCCTGCAAAAGTGCTTGTGGCGCTGCCGGCGACGATTCTCTCTGCTGGGGCGGTGTCTCGCGTGGCGGTGGTGGAGAATCTGCAGACGGGGCTTGCCTTGGACGTGCCGGAAGACGTTCTCATCGTGACCGGAATGGGCGCCGCGGTGAAGGCGTTGTCGCTTGCTTCTTGGGCGAAAAAGGCCCGGATCGTCTACATGGGCGACTTGGACCAGCACGGGCTCGCGATCTTGTCGGAATTGCGGCGCGTGCTTCCGCAGGTTCGGTCGGTTCTCATGACGCCCGCCGCGTTGAAGCGCTGGCGGCATCTGGCGGTGACGGATCCCACGGGGCGGCTCAAGACGCCGGAGGCGGGGCTTAGTTCGGAGGAAGAAGCGCTCTTTCACGCGCTGCAGGGGGAGCGACTGAGGCTCGAGCAGGAGCGGCTTCCGATTGACGCCATCAGCCGGGCATTTCGGACGGCATTGGACGTCGCCGGGCGGCTTTGAGGAGGCATGATGACCACCATTGAACCGAATGACTTGGAAGGACTCGAGGCGGCGGGGGCCGAAGACGCGCGTCCGTGGCGGCGCGACGATTTTGAGCCCGACTGGATGAAGAAGCTGCGAGAGACGCATCCTGAAGTGCTGGCGGAGGCTCAAAAGCCGGCGCCAGAACCCGAGCCTGAGCCAGTGGCGGCGGAACCGGAAGAAGCGGTCGAGCCGGCGCCGCCCGAGAAGGCGCCCTTTCGCATGAGCGACGCCGACACGTCGATGCTGCCGCAGAACGTGGAGGCGCGAGACCTCTGCAGTCTCGGCAGCGGCTCCGCGCGGCGCTACACCGCGGGAGTTCGCATGGAGGCCCTGCAGTACTTTGAGCGAGGCTGGGGCTACAAGGCGACGGCGGGTTTTTTGCATCTGCCTTACTACACCGTGCGCGAATGGAAGCGCCTTTACAAGCAGGGCAAGTTCTCGCGCGAGCGCATCGAGGCGGAGCTCGCTGCCGCGGGCGACCTCTTTGAGACGCCCGAGCCCGCAAACTACGCGCCCGCGGGAGAGGAAAAATGACGGCGGCGCCCACGTGGCGCGATGCGGCGGCGCTTGGGTTTGCGTCAAGCCTGGGGCCCTTTGTCATCACGGCCTACGTGCCGGGATTTTACGAAATCGCGGCGGAATACGGCGTGTCGTTTGTGGCCGTGCAGCAATCGATGACGGCCTATCTGGCGGGTTTTGCCGCGGCGGCGCTCATTGTGGGGGCGCTCTCAGACGCCTTCGGGCGCAAGGCGGTGCTCTCGGGCGGCATGCTCTTGGTGATCGCAGCGACCATCGTGACGCTCGCGCTTGTGCGGGACCGTTGGCAGGGGCTGGCGGTCCGTGTACTGGTTCATCGCGGGGTATGCGGCGACCGTTGCCCTCGTCGTGTCGCTCTTTCTCACGGAAACGCTGCCGCTCGAGAAGCGCAGGGCGTTCAGCCTTCGCTCGCTTGCCTCAGGCTACCGCCGAGTGCTTTCTTCTGGGGCGTTTCTTGCCGGCGCCGCCGTGCACGGCTTTGCCTTCATGGGCGGCATTCTCTATTCGGCGGGCGCCGCGGACTTCGTGGTGAAGGTGATGGGCCTCGGGATCGATGACTTCGGCTGGCTTACGGTGCCGCTCGTGGTGACGGGGATGGCCGGCAGCTGGGCCTCCCCGAAGCTCGCCGCCCGCTGGGGCGCCAAGGGCCTGCTTTATCGCGTGACGGGGACCATGATTGGTGTTTCTGCCGTAGCGGCCGCGGCGGATCTTCTCAGGGCGCCGGGCTTTCCCTGGATGCTTCTGGGGCCTGCCTTCTTACTTCGCGATGTCTGGGCGCTGGCCCGTGCTGCAGGTTCTGAACCTCGACTTCTTTCCAGAGAATCGCGGCACCGCCGCCTCCGTGCAGTAGTTCTTTGCGACGGGATCCTTTGCGGTGTGCACCGGGCTTTGGGTGCCCCTTGTTCTGGGGTTCGGCTAGCGAAACATAAACCTTCCAAACTTGTCACGGTATTGGAAAATT
>CAVACW010000057.1:0-16913 GCA_963587345.1 uncultured Oscillospiraceae bacterium
GAAGGCACTCTCATTCTGACAAATTTGACGGATTTTTCATCGGCTAGCAAAACCCCGCCGCGGCCACAAAGTCGTAGAAAACGTAGAAGAGCCCGGCCACTGACACCGCGAGCACCGTGAGAAATGCCTTGGGCGAAAGGTCCTGATCCGTATGGTGCGTGGCGCGCGCCTTCTGCGAACGGCCGAAGGAAAGCGTCTCCGCCATGCCGTGCAAAACGGCCTTCGCAAGCACCACCAGCGTCCAGACGGACGCAATGCCGATTTCACCCACGCCAATGAGCCGCACCTTCGAAGCCCAGAGGCCCGAGGCATAGTCCGCCAGGGAACCCTCTGGAAGCGCCCCCGCCGCCCCGGTGAAATACGGCACGAAGCCGCCCCAGGCGATGGCCATGCCAACGAGAATGGCGATCCCGCTCGTGATGCCGATGAGGTAGCCCGCGGCGAGCACAGCCGTCGAAAACGCCACGGAAACGCCCGTCACCGCTGACTCGCCCAAAACAAAGAACGAGCTCCAGCCGCCAGAGAAGACATGAAAGCCGCCCGACGCGAGCGTGAAGACGCCTGAAAGACTGGCGCCCAGCATGATGTCCTTCTGGCCCCTGTCCTTCTCCACGCCGTTTTCGTGCGCCTCGCTCACGCTGCCCGCCTTCAGAATTTCCGCAGCGGCGCGGCCTTCCGGATAAGGAAGATCGGACTCCACCACCATGGCGCGGCGCAGCGGCACCGTGAAAAGCACGCCCAAAAATCCCCCCAGCGCGCAGAGAACAAGCGTCTGAGTGAACGGAAATGACTGCCAGTACCCAAGCATGACCAGCCCGGGAAGAATGAAGATGATCGTTGCCATGGCGCCCGCGGCCGAGGCCTGCGTCTGCACCATGTTGTTTTCAAGAATGTTCGAACGGGTGAACATTCTAAGAAGCGCCATCGAGATGACGGCGGCCGGGATGGAGGAGCTGAAGGTCATGCCAGCCTTCAAGCCCAAATAAACATTGGAGGCGGTGAAGACCACCGTCAGCAACGCCCCAAGAATGACGCCGCGAAGCGTCATTTCCGGCAAGTGAGTGTCTTGGATGTCCAAAGCTGACATTAATTTATTTTTTTATTTCTGAACAACAAACAAGCCCGAATCAGAAAATCCGAGCTCATCCGTCGTAACGGCTTGAATGCCGAAAAAAAAACGCCGCCAGAAACAAACTCGCGTCCCGCTTGAATGACGGCGGGACGCGGGCGTTTGCCTCAGCGCACCTGACGACTTACATCGTCTTGTGGCAGGTGCGGGCGATGACGTCGAGCTGCTGCTCTCGAGTGAGGTCGATGAACTTCACCGCATAGCCGGAGACGCGGATCGTGAAGTTCGCGTACTCGGGCTTTTCCGGGTGCTCCATCGCGTCGATCAACTTCTCAGTGCCGAAGACGTTCACATTCAAGTGATGAGCCCCCGCCATGAAGTAGCCGTCCATGACGGACACCAGGTTCGCGCAGCGCTCGTCGGCGGAGTGGCCCAAGGCGTCCGGGCTAATTGTCTGCGTGTTGGAGATGCCGTCCAGCGCGTACTCGTAGGGGAGCTTTGCCACGGAGTTGAGCGAAGCGAGGAGCCCGTTCTTTTCCGCGCCGTAGGAGGGATTCGCCCCGGGAGAGAGGGGCTCGCCGCCCTTGCGGCCGTCAGGCATCGTGCCCGTCGCCTTGCCGTACACCACGTTCGACGTAATGGTGAGAATCGAGGTCGTGGGCTCAGAGTTGCGGTACGTCGGGTACTTGCGGATCTTTTTAAGGAAGGTCTTCAAGACCCAGACCGCGATGTCGTCGGCGCGATCGTCATCGTTGCCGTAGCGCGGGAAGTCGCCCGTGATCTCGAAATCGACGGCGATGCCCTGCTCGTTGCGGATCGCCTTCACCTGAGCGTACTTGATGGCGGACAAGGAATCAACGACATGCGAAAAGCCCGCGATGCCGGTCGCGAACGTGCGGCGCACGTTGGTGTCGATCAACGCCATCTCCGCCGCTTCATAGAAGTACTTGTCGTGCATGTAGTGAATGAGATTGAGCGTATTTACATAGATGCCCGCCAGCCAGTCCATCATGACTTCATACTTCGCCATGACTTCCTTGTAGTCCAACACGTCGCTCGTAATGGGGCGGTACGCAGGCGCCACCTGAGCGCCCGACTTCTCGTCCACGCCGCCGTTGATTGCGTAGAGAAGGCACTTTGCGAGGTTCGCGCGAGCGCCGAAGAACTGCATCTCCTTGCCGGTTTCCGTCGCGGACACGCAGCAGCAGATGGAGTAGTCGTCGCCCCACACCGGACGCATCACGTCATCGTTTTCGTACTGCACGGACGACGTGGCAATCGAAATCTTCGCGGCGTAGCGGCGGAACGCCAAGGGGAGCGCCTTCGTGTAGAGCACCGTGAGGTTGGGCTCAGGAGCGGGCCCCATGTTTTCGAGCGTATGGAGGAAGCGGAAGTCGTTCTTCGTGACCATGGAGCGGCCGTCCATGCCGAGGCCGCCCATTTCAAGCGTCGCCCACACCGGGTCGCCCGAGAAGAGCTGGTTGTAGGACGGAATGCGCGCGAACTTAACCATGCGGAATTTGAGAACCAGGTGGTCGATCAATTCCTGCGCTTCGCTTTCGGTGAGCGTCCCTTCCTTGAGATCGCGCTCGATGTAGACGTCAAGGAACGTGGAGATGCGGCCCACGCTCATCGCGGCGCCGTTCTGAGTCTTCACCGCGGCGAGGTAGCCGAAGTAGAGCCACTGCACGGCTTCGCGGGCGTTCTTCGCGGGGACCGAGATGTCGAAGCCGTAGGCGGCCGCCATCTTCTTCATGTCATTCAAGGCGCGCATCTGGTCGGCGAGCTCTTCGCGCTGGCGGATGACGTCTTCGGTCATGATGCCGCAGCCGCAGTTCAAGTGGTCCTGCTTCTTCTGCGCGATGAGATAGTCGATGCCGTACAAGGCCACGCGGCGGTAGTCGCCCACGATGCGGCCGCGGCCGTACGTGTCGGGAAGCCCCGTGATGATCTTGTTCTTTCGGACCGCGCGCATTTCAGGCGTGTAGGCGTCGTAGACCGCCTGGTTGTGCGTCTTGCGGTATTCGTTGAAGATCTGCTCGAACTTCGGGTTCGGGGTGTAGCCGTAGGTGGTGCAGGCTTCCTGCGCCATGCGGATGCCGCCGTAGGGCATGAAGGCGCGCTTCAAAGGCTTGTCGGTCTGAAGGCCAACGACCTTCTCCAGATCTTTCAACGCGGGATCAATGTAAGCGGGCGGGTACGCCGTAATGGACGAAACGACCTCGGTCTCGATGTCCAGAACGCCGCCTTTGGCGCGCTCTTCCCTCTGATACTCCTGAACGCGCGCCCATAGCTTGTCGGTCGCTTCCGTCGGCCCCGTGAGGAACGATTCGTCCCCGTCGTAGGGCGCGTAGTTCTGCTGAATGAAATCACGCACGTCGACTTCGTCGAGCCAGTGCGTGCCCTTGAAACCTCTCCAAGCCTCGTTCATCGTCATGATGGGAGCTCCAAAAGTGAGTGAGTAGTCAGTCGCCCGACGCCTTCAGCAGCCGGCGGGCGTTCAAAATTCGATCCTTCTCGGGCGGGACGGCGTCTTCGAGCCGGTAGGGAATCCCCAGCTCGTGCCACTTCCAGCGCGCGAGATTGTGAAAAGGCAGGACTTCGACGCGACGCACGTTGGAAAGCGTCTCGATGAAGGCGCCCAGTTTGGCGAGCGCCGCGTCGTCGTCCGTCCACCCCGGCACCAAGACGTGCCGAATCCAGACGGGCATTTTGAGGTCGTCCAAATGCCGCGCAAAGTCCAGAATGTTCGAAAGGGGCTTTCCCGTAAGGCGCCGGTGCTGCTCGGGGTCGATGTGCTTGATGTCGAGAAGCACCAGATCCGTAACAGCGAGAAGCCGGTCGATTGCCTCCGCCATCGCCTCCCCCCAGGGCTCGCCTGCGGTATCAAGCGTCGTGTGCACGCCTTCGGCCTTCGCGAGCGTGAAAAGCTTCGTGACAAACGCCGTCTGCAGCAGGGGCTCGCCACCGCTCACGGTGATGCCGCCTTCGTCCCCCCAGTAGCTGCGGTAGCGCAGCGCCTTCTTGAGGACATCCTCGGGCGACATTCTGTCGCCCCGGTCCTCCTTCCAAGTGTCGGGGTTGTGGCAGTAGGCGCAGCGCATGCGGCACCCCTGCATGAAAACAACGAAGCGCACCCCGGGGCCGTCCACGGACCCGAAGCTTTCAAACGAATGAATGCGACCCTGCGTCATTTTTAGTAGGTGTTAACACCAAAGAAAACCCGAACAATTTCACTTTAGCACATCACTCCCGACAGCGTCATCGCTCGATCGACCCAATGAACGCCTTCTATCGACCTAATCCTCCGCGTCCACCGGCACGAAAGCGCCGCGCGCCGCGTCAAAGAGCCCCTTGTCCGTGACGCGAAGCGTCGGAATCACCGGCAGCGCCATGAAGGAAAGCGTCTCGACGGGGTCAATGCCTGGCGCAAAGTCAAAAGCGTCCCGCAACGCCCGGTTGAAAGCAGTCTGCGCCGCGATGAAGTCGTCCACTGACCGGTCGCTCATGAGACCCGCAACTGGGAGCGGCAACTCAGCGATAATCCGCCCCTCCTTCACCGCGCAAAGACCGCCGCCCATTTTGGCGATCCGCTGCGCCGCAGCCACCATGTCTTCGTCCCGCCCCCCCGCGATGATGAGGTTGTGGCTGTCGTGCGCCACCGTGACCGCCACGGCGCCTGGAAACGCCGTCTCGCGCCGCGCGTATCCCGCGAGTATCCCCAGTCCCGCCTGCGGGTAAGCATGGTGGCGCTCAACGACCGCAAGCTTTACGAGGCCGGGATTCAAGGCGGCGTCAAAAAAGCCGTCCTTCGTCGCCACGGGCCGCACAAGGGACTGAGTGAGGATTTCCCCCGCCTCCATGCCAATGAGGCGGGCTCGGCCTGATCGAAGCGGCACCGCAAAAGTTGCCGCCGTCAAGGGCGCAATATTCACGGTGCGCTGCGCCTGAAACGGCACCGGAATCGGCGTTGCAGGGACCAGAAGGCGCCCTTCTTCAGCTACGAAGCGCCCCTTCAAAAACACCTTCGTCACATTGAAGTCCGTGAGATTGTCCACGACCGTCACGTCAGCACGCCGTCCAGGAACCAGGGCCCCGGCGTCATGAATGCCGTAGTGCGCCGCAGCGTTCACGGTCGCCATGCGCACCGCCGTCATGGCAGGAAGCCCCTCCGCCACGGCAATCCGCAGGTGCTTTTGAATATGGCCGAACCGACGAACATCCTCGGCGTGGGCGTCGTCGTTGCAAAAGAAGCACTGGGCGGCGTTCTCCGGCGTCACCGCCCTCAGAAGCGCCTTCACGTTCTTCGCCGCCGACCCTTCACGCAGATTCACCGCCATCCCCGCCGCAATGCGGTCCGCAAGCTCCTCAGGCGTGGAGCACTCATGATCGGAGGAAACGCCTGCCGCCGCGTAGCGCGCAAGCGCCTCGCCAGACAACATCGGCGCGTGCCCGTCCACCACCTTGCCGCACGCTTTTGCCAAGGCAAGCTTTGCCAGCAGATCCTCGTCCCCGGCGAGCACTCCCGGGGCGTTCATCACTTCGCCCAGCCCCAGCACGTCCTCGCGCGCCATGTAGGGCGCAAGGTCCGCGGCAGAAAGCCGCGCCCCCGCCGTTTCAAAGGGCGTCGAAGGCACGCAGGAGGGGAGCATCCAGCGGATGTTCAAGGGCGCGCCGGCCGCATCCGCCATCATGAAGTCCAGCCCCGCCGTTCCCAGCACGTTCGCAATCTCGTGCGGGTCCGCCACAACCGTCCCCGTGCCCTGCGGCACCGCAAGATCGCTGAAGCGCGAGGGCGTCAGCATCGAGGACTCGATGTGCACGTGAGAATCGATGAAAGCGGGAAGCACGAAGCCGCGGGCGACGTCGGCGGCCTCTCTCGCCTCCCCCTCGCCCGCTGGCACCACGGCATAAACGAGGCCGTCGCGAATAAGAACGTCCGTATTCTTTCGCCACACGCCGTTCATCACGTCCGCCACCGCCGCGGCGCCCGTGATCCGCAGGTCCGCGGGGCGGTCCCCGTCCACGCGCGCCTTCAGTTCCTTCACGAGGTCAGTGTTCGTCATGCCGTCTTCTCCTTTACTCATCCGTCTTTTTTAATTCGCACCGCCCGGCGCTTGCTTCCGACACCGAGGCCGCGAGCCGCGCGAAGGCGGCCTCCGGCACCTCAAGCCGGTACGTCACGTCGCCCGCGAAGTCCCTTGAAATCACCGCGGCGCCCGCATCGACAAAAAGGCGCTGGAACTTCCCGAGGAACCGGGGCTCGAACGTCACCGTGCATTGGGCGGCCGGAATCCTCTCCTTCACCGGAAGCGATTCGAGCCCGAGCTTCACCAAGTCCTGATACGCCCGCACGAGCCCTCCGGTTCCCAGAAGCGTTCCCCCAAAGTAGCGCGTCACGACGGCCGCCACCTCACCCACGCCGCAATGCAGGAGCACTGTGAGCATCGGACGCCCCGCCGTGCCCTTGGGCTCGCCGTCGTCGCTTGCGCCGATCATGGCGGTCGTTTCCGGCGCCCCGGCGTTGAAAGCCCAGCAGTTGTGGTTCGCGTCGGGGTGCCGCGCCTTCAAGCGATCCACGAAGGCCTTCGCTGCCTCCGGAGACGTCACGCGCGCCATCGTCACGATGAAGCGCGAGCGCTTCACCACCATTTCGGCCGAATGTTCGGCGCCTGGCGCGAGGTCGGGTACTTGATATGTCATGCGTTTTTCTTTTTCTGGCGTCCGAGCGGCCCTTCCGCCCGTGCTTGCGAGAGTCATTATAGGGGGCGCCTTCGCCGGCATGCCCCCATCTTTTCAATGAAAAATCAAAGCTGGAGCCCTTGCCACAAACGCGGCCGATTCTGCTAAAGTTCCGCCCCGTTTTTCAACCCTTCACCGAAAGATAACGCGAGCAGAAATGCCGAACTATTCCGCCCCCGTCCAAAAGCCCAAGATGACCTGCCTGCAGCTCACGATGGCCGTGATGCTCAACATGCTGGGGTCTTCCATCATCCTCATGCCCACGAAGCTGGCTGAAATCGGCACCATGTCGATTCTTTCGTGGATCGTGACCATCACGGGGGCGACGGCGATCAGCTACGTTTTCGCCAAGTGCGGCATGTTCAGCCGCAAGCGGGGCGGCATGGGCGGGTACGCCGCCTACGCGTTCGGAAAGTCCGGGAGCTTCCTCGCCAATTTCAGCTACGGCCTGTCGCTCGTGATCGCCAACCTCACGATCGCGATTTCGATCGTAGGCTACATGATCGTTCTCTTTGACTGGCAGCTCACGCCCTTGGAAATGGGCCTCGCGAGCATTGCCGTCATCTGGGTGTGCAGCCTCCCCAACATCGGCGGCGCCCGCTTCATCGGCCAGCTCTCCCACTTCTCAAGCTACGGCATTCTCATTCCGATCTTCATCCTAACGATCGTCGGCTGGTTCTGGTTCTCGCCCGAGCGGTACGTGAACGCCTGGAACCCGCAGCACTTGACGCTCTTTGACGGCATCAGCGCCGGCATCTCCATGACGCTGTGGGGTTTCCTCGGCATTGAAACGGCGTGCGCCAATTCCGAAGCCGTGGAGAACCCCGAAAAGTCGGTGCCCAAGGCGATGGTGCTCGCGGCGCTGGGATCTGGCTGCGTCTATGTGGTCGCGAACAACCTCTCCTTTGGCATCGTGGACAACGCGACGCTCTCGCACTCCACCGCCCCCTTCGGCCTTGTGTTTGCGACGATGTTCACGCCCGCCGTCGGCAAGTTCGTGATGGCCCTGATGGCGCTTTCCTGCGCCGGCTGCCTCACGAGCTGGCAGTTCACGATTTCCGAAGTCTTCCGCGTCTCCGCGCACGAGGGGTACTTCCCCAAAATCTTCATGAAGGTGACAAGGCTCAACGTCCCGGTAGCGGGGATGATCCTCATTCTCGTGATGCAGTCCCTTGCCGCCCTTCTCACGATCGACCCGCGCTTGGAGCAGCAGTTTTACATCTTGAAGGACATCGCGGTCGTCACGAACCTCGTGCCGTACCTCCTCGTCTTTGCCGCCGTGAACGTCATCCTTCATCGCGAGCCCGTTGACCTCAAGACCGTGCGCCGCACGATGTTCCTTGCGGCCTTCTCGTCGCTCTACTCCCTCTACGCCCTTTACGCCTGCGGCGCTGACGCCATGATGTGGGGCGCGCTCACGACGTTCGGCGGCATCTGGCTCTACGGCTACGCCGCGAAGTCCCTCGAAGTGAACGGACGGCTGCGCGGCGAAGAATAGCCGCCCTTCAGACCGCGGGATCCTTGCGACGAACCCTACCTGACTCTTCGTAAATCTACCCAGACAAGAAGGCCCCGGCGCAAGCTTTTCTGAAGAAAGCAAGCGGCCGGAGCCTTTTCTTTCGAATTTTGCGGCGCATCAGTGACACAATGGCTTCCTGAAGACAAATGACTGACCTCGCACATAAAAAAGCGAGGCATCAACGCGCAGGACGCCGCCCATGAGAACAAGAACAAAAAACATCCTTCAAACGATCCTCAGTCTGGCGCTCATCGTGACCGTCGGGCTGATGATCGTGGAAATCCATCGCCTTCAGGGCACGGCTCAGGTCGTGAACTACGCCGGCCTCGTGCGCGGCGCCTCCCAGCGCCTCGTGAAGCTTGAAATCGCCGGCAACGAATACGACCGCCTCGCCGCGACACTCAACCAGTACATTGACTCGCTTGCCAACGGCGGCGGGGCCGCGGATCTCATTCGCTTGAACGACCCCGTCTTTCAGGACCGTCTCCGGACTCAAGCCGACTATTGGGACGAATTAAAAACCGAGCTCGTCAACGTGCGGGAGAACGTCAAGGTGCAGGGACTTGATCAAAGCGACATCGTGAACGTAAGCGAAATCTACTTTCACTTGTGCGACGAAACCGTGAACGCCGCCGTCGCCTACTCGCAGCGAATCGCCTCCAACCTGCGGCTTTTGGAAACGCTCTCCATCGCCCTCATGGCTTCGCTGCTGGCGCTGCTCGTCTTTGAAACGCTCAAAGTCGTGGCCATGCGGCGAGAAAACCTCAAGCTGCAGAAAAAAGCCTACGTCGATCTGCACACCGGGCTTCCCAACAAGAGTCGCTGCGAAGAGCTCTTGCACGACATGGCGTTTCTCGACCAGGACACGGCGTGCCTCGTCTTTGACATCAACAATTTGAAAGAAGTGAACGACACGCTCGGCCACTCCGCGGGCGACATGCTGATTCAGAACTTCGCGCGGCAGTTAAGAAGCGCCCTCCCGGCAGAACACATCGTGGCGCGCTACGGCGGCGACGAATTCCTCGTGGTCGCACACCACGTCACGGAAGGCAAGGTTGAAGGACTCATCCACAGCGTGCAGCAGCACTTTGACCGCTTCAACCGCTCGACGAACGCCATGCCGATTTCGTTTGCCTTCGGCTGGGCGCATTCAGCGCGCTACGAGCAGTGCACGCTGCGCACCCTCTTTGACGCTGCGGACAAGTCAATGTACGAACACAAGATCCGCTGCCACGCCTCGCGCGGCGCCCATCCGACGCCGCAGGACGCCCCTGCCGCCGATGCGGCGAACGACTAACATTCGCACCCTCCGGAAATTCCGGACCAACTCAATCAAGGAGAAAAATCTCATGAAAGTTGCTCAGCTTCGCCTCGCCTGCCTCACGCTCGCCGTGACGGGCCTCACCGCCTGCAGCACGACGTCGATGCAGGCCGTGCCTGAAAAGGACGCGGCCCCGGTTTTAAACGGCGCCCTCATTCTCGATCAGCCGCCCGCCAAGGACTCCCCGGCGCAGCAGGCCGACGAAGCCTCCTACCAGCTCGGCCTCTCACTGCGCAACACGCCGCGCGGCAAGCGCGCAGCGGAAGACGCGGACATGCACGAATTCGAGCCGCTGCTCGGTCGCTTCTCGGAAACGACCGGCGTGCAGATCACGAAGGAAAACACGCCTGAGACGTACCGCCTCCTTGAAATCGCCTGGCCCTCCATCATCCAAACGATGCGTCCCGCCAAGAAGGCCTTCGGCCGCGACCGTCCGTTCATCGTTCATACGGAAGACCGGACCTGCCGCCCCGACCTCATTGACGAACTTTTCAAGCCGCGCAGCCGCGGCAGCTACCCGTCCGGCCACACGATGCGCGCCTGGACGGTGGCTTTGACGCTCGCCGCGGTGATGCCGGATCAGGCCAACAAGATTCTGCGCGAAGGCTTTGACATCGGCGAAAGCCGCTGGATCTGCGGCCCGCACTGGAAGTCTGACGTCGAAGCCGGCCGCACGCTGGGCTCCTCCATCTTTGCTCGTCTCACAGGCGATCCCGCGTTCTCGACCCAGATGCAGCGCGCCAAGGACGAAATGAAGAAAAAGCGCGGCCTCTGATCCCATCCTCCCTTCAGCTTCAACGCCCGGACTTCCTACCCGAAGCCAGGCGTTTTCGTTTCCGCCAAAACGGACGCCGCCCGGCGATCACGCGGATCTCGGGCGGCTTTGAGGCAAAACGGCGGCAGCTGTACTACTTCTGCGTGCCGGCGATGAGGTCGATCAGCGTCAAGGTCGTCTCCAGACTCTTCTCCCATGAGCTCATCGGCATGAACTCGCAGTTCGAGTGAAAGTTGTGCGCGCCCGTGAAATAGTTGGGCGTGAGGATGCCCTTCGTGGAGATGAAGGAGCCGTCGGTGCCTCCGCGCATCGCGGTAGTCTTGGGCTCGATCCCAAGAATTTCAAAAGCGCGGTAGATGTGGTCGATCCCCACGCGGTTCTTCTCGGTCACGGCGTCGGCGATGTTGGCATAGACGTCCGTCTGCCGATACTCGATCACGGCCTTGGGGTGGCGCACTTTGAGAAACTCCACGGCGGACGCCAGAAGCTTCTTCTTGGCTTCGTAACCCTTCTTGCTGTGGTCGCGGATGTTGAACTTCACCACCGCCGAAGACGGGCCGCCTTCGATGTACTTCGGCAAAATGAAGCCTTCGCGGTTTTCGGTGAATTCCGGCATTTCACCGCGATCAAGGAGGTTCAAGAAGTCGTGCGCCACCATGACGGGGTTGACGAGAACGCCCTTTGAAGACATCGGGTGCGCGGAGACGCCCTTGATCCGGAGTTCGGCGCTCCCGGCGTTGAAGGTCTCCCACACGACTTCACCCAGCTCGCAGCAGTCGATCGTGTACGCGAAGTCCACGGGGAACTTCGAAAAGTCCATCTTCTTAGCGCCGCAAAGGCCGATCTCCTCATCCGGCACGAAGGCGACGTAAAGGTCGCCATGCGGACGATTTTCGCGCACGACGATGTCCATCGCGGTCATGATGTTGGCGACGGCGCTCTTGTCGTCGGCGCCCAGCACCGACGTGCCGTCGGACACCACCAGATCGTCCCCCTTGTAGCGCTCGAGCTCCGGATGCTCCGAAACACGGATCCACAGGTCCTTTTCCTTGTTGAGGCACACATCGCCGCCCTGGTAGTTCTTCACCACATGCGGGTGAATATCTGGCGACAGTCCGCAGTCCACCGTGTCCATGTGCGTGCACCAGCCCACGACGGGCGCGATCTTTCCTGCGGGGAGATTTGAGGGGAGCTTCCCCGTCACCACCGCAAATTCCGACACCTCCACGTTCTGAAAGCCCAGGGCCTTCAGTTCGGCAGCCAGAAGATTCGCGAGCTCGAACTCCTTCGGGTTGCTCGGCACCTTTCCTGCCTTGGGGTCGCTCTGAGTGGAAACCGCGATGTAGCGGTTGAAGCGCTCCAAAAGCGCAGCTTTCTTGTCCATTGTGTTCATTCCCATAATGAGGCCGGCGCGAAGGGGCTCCCCTTCGCCCGGCCGTTCTCAACAAAATCAAACCGTGAAGAAATAGAGGATCGCAAGCATCACGACCGCCGCCGGCGCCGTGCGCTTCACGATTTCAATGGGGTTCACCATGGCGATGCCCGCGAGCACGATGATGCCGCCCGCCAAGGGAGAGGCCATGCGCCCGAGACCCGCTGAAATCATCGCAAGGTAACCCAGCCCGTCGATCGTGAGACCGAACGCCGGCGCATGCGGCGTCACCGCCTCGTTGAACGCAAAAGCCGCCGCGTCGCCCGAGCCCGTCAGAACCCCGAGGATGAAGGGGCCGACGGAGCCGCCGATCTTCGCAATTTCGTTTGAGTGCTTTAAAAAGTCCACGAAGAGGTCGATCACGCCGCAGGCGCGCAGACCCGCCGCGAAAACGCCCGCCGCGATGATGATGCCCATGATGCTCGCGTAGCCCTTGCCCATGCCGTCAAAGAACTTCTTCGTGACGGACTGCGGATCCGAGCGCGTCACCGCCATTGCGTAGATCATGCCCACCAGCATGGCGGTTGCAACCGAAATCTTCACCTGCGGGATCCAGAGCGAGAAGACAACAAGGAGCACGACGGGCACCAAGGGCGCCAGAGCGTAGAGGATGTTCGGGGTCTCAGGCAGCTCGCTTGCCGCCTCCGTCTTGAATTCACCAAAGCCCTCTTTCTTGTAGTCGCCGTACACAAGGCACATCACCGTGATGAGCACGATGCTGGCGACGCCCAAAGAAAGCGTCATCACGCCGTGCGCGCCGATGAAGTCGATCACTTCGATGCCAGCCAATTTCGCGATGAAGGGATTGTGGGAGACACCCGGGTTGAAGTACGCGGGCAGCATGCAGGAGCCCACCGCGGCCGCGGCAAGCGCCGGCCGAAAGCCCGCGCGCACGAGAATCGGGATCATCGTTGGGGCCACGGAGGCGCAGAGCCCCGCCATCGAGGGAATGGCGGTCGCGATGATGCTCGTCACCGCCATGCAGGCAGGAAGCAGAAAGAGCCCGAGTTTCTTCAAAGGCTTTGTCAAAAGGCGCACGAGATGCACGTCGCACTTCGTGATGGAGACGACCGCCGCAAAGCCCATCGCCGAGCAGATGGCAATGATGAGAGAGCCGTTTGTCATCGACTTGTCAAACTGCTTGAAGGCCATCATGGGCTGCATCGAAATGACTGCCATCAAAAGGCCTGAGGCGAGAAGCACGAGCCGCGTCTCCCAGCGGCGAATAAGGCCGTACACGGCCCCGATGACCACGATCACCGCGGCCCAGACTGTCCAGTTCATGAGATTCTCCTTTGGTTTTACTGGAATTTTTAGTGTTCACGCACGGGCAGCATCGGCGCCCGGCCTTCGATGCCCGTCAAAGCCGCCGCCGTGAGGAAAACAAGCTGCGGCCCCAAGTGGGTGTCGATCATGTCAAAGTATTCGTTCAAGGTATGCGCGCCCACGCCCTTGCCGCCCGAGCAAAGGCAAGTCGACGGAATGCCGCGGCTCATGGGGGCGTTGGCGTCCGTAGACGAAAGGCCGTAGTTTGTCAAAGCGATCCCAAGCACCGCCTGCGCCGCGCGGGCGCACTGCAGCACGGGGCAGCTGTCGGGCCGGACGCCCGCCGGGCGGTTCCCGATCGCGGTCTTCGTGAGCTTCACCTGCTTCTCGACGTCCGTCACGCCCCAGCGCGCGTTCTCTTCGGCTACGCCCGCTTCAAAGGCGGCAAGCACCGCGGCCTCAAGCTTCAGGAGCTCCGCGTCGTTCACGCTTCGCATGTCCACCTCCACCTCGCAGTGCCCCGCGATGGTGTTGACCGACGTGCCGCCCGCTATCTTTCCGATCGTAAAGGTCGTCTTGGGCTCGGCCGGCACTTCGATCTTTGCCACTCGGGCGCCCGCAAGGCATACTGCGTGGATGGCGCTCGGCGCCTTCCCAAAGTCTGCAAAGGAGTGCCCCGCCGGACCGTCCACCGCCAGACGCCAGCGGTGCGACCCCACGGCGCCGCGGAGCACGCGGCCCACGTCCGTGCTGTCGATTGCGATGAAGCCGTCGATAGGATAGTTCGCCGTCACGAACTTCGAGCCGCGGATGTCGCCGTTGCCTTCCTCACCCACGGTCCCCACGAACCACAGGTCGCCTTCGGTTTCAATGGCGTTAGCTTCAAAGCAGCGCAGCACTTGAAGCAGCGCCCGCAACCCCGAGCAGTTGTCGCCGATGCCGGGCGCCTTGTACCGCGTTCCCTCAACCTTCACCGTAACGTCGGTGCCCGCCGGAAAGACGCTGTCCATGTGCGCACCGAGAACGAGCAACGGCCCTTGGCCGCCCGCCTTGGTGATCCGCCCTGGGCGCTTCCCGACGACGTTTCCAATCGCGTCGATCGTGACGTCCGCAAGACCGTACGCTTTCATTCGCGCCGCCACGGACGCAGCGCGTTCGGCCTCGGCAAACGTGGGGGACGGAATTTCGCAAAGCTCCACCTGCTCCATCATGGCGCGGGAGGCTTCAGAAACCGCAAGCGAAAGCGCCGCCTCCACCTTGGGGAGAGCGCGCAGTTCGTCCATCACGCGCGTGACGGACGCTTCAACGGGAGGTACGGCATAAGACATGGCAAGGGGTCTCAAAAAAGGCACCGACCCAGGCGGCGCGGCGTCGAAAAAAGAATTCAGCCGGGCATTGTAGCCCGTGCATCTACGCTATTTTGCCTAAGACTTGTCCCGAAGGAAGCGGCGTAAGATGCCATCCCCTCCCCGAATCACCCAAAAGAGCCCAATTCATGGCAAACGAACCCATCCGCAAGCCGCTTGACGCCACCGCCGTCGCCTCCGGCCTTGCTCTGTGCGTCATCTGGGGCCTGCAGCAGACCGCGATCAAGGCCGCGGGCGGCGACATCAGCCCCATGCTGCAGGTCGCGATCCGCAGCGGCGTCTCCGCCCTCCTCATTCTCATTGCGGCGCGCTGGATCCTGCACGAAAAGTGGAATCCGGAAGTGAAGTTTGTGGACGGCGTCCTCTTCGGCCTCGGGTTCGTCGCCGAGTTCTTCTTCGTGAGCGAAGGCCTTCGCTTTACGTCCGCCGCCCACATGTCGGTCCTTCTCTACACGGCGCCCCTCTTTGCGGCCGTGGGGCTTTCGGTGAAGTTCCCCGAAGAGCGGCTCTCCCCGCTGCAGTGGCTGGGCGTCTTTGTGGCGTTCTGCGGCGTCGCGACAGCGTTCCTCCTTCCAGCGCTCCTCTCGGGCGACGCGAGCACCGCAAGCGACGCCTGGATCGGCGACCTGCTGGGGCTGTGCTCGGGCATCTCCTGGGGCATGACGACGGTCTTCATGAGGAACTCCACGATCAACAAGGGGGCCTCCACCCAGATGCTCTTCTGGCAGCTCGCCGCGGGGTTCGTCGTGCTCCTTCCCACGGCGCTTTTCACGGGCCAGACTCACTTTGAGAGCTCGCTTGTCGGCTGGTCGAGCCTCTTTTACCAGACCGTGATCGTCTCCTTTGCGAGCTACCTCGGCTGGTTCTTCCTGTTGCGCCGCTACCTCATCGCGCGGCTCAACGTCCTGATCTTCATGACGCCCATCTTTGGCGTCTTCTTCGGCATCCTCCTTCTGGGCGAAGAGGCGGGCTGGCCCTTTGCCGCAGGCTCCCTCATGGTGCTTGCAGGCCTCGTTCTCGCGCAACGCTCGCCGCGGCGCCGTTAAGCGGTTCTTCAAGGACGGGTTCCTATAATGCCCGTCCTTCGAACCCATTTCACTGTTTTTTCTGCGAGAACCCGACCTATGCGAGTCATTCGAGGCCTTCCGTCCGATGCCGCGCGCTGCGACTGCGCGGCGGCCATCGGCAACTTTGACGGCGTGCACCGCGGACATCAGGCGCTGCTCGCCGAAGTCTGCGCCGCCGCCCGGGCGCGCTCGCTCGTTCCCGCGATGATCACGTTCGAGCCGCATCCGAAGGAATACTTCGGCGGCGCCGCCGCGCACCTCACGCGCATCTCCACGCTGCGCGACAAGCTCTCGGCGATCCTCGCGTGCGGCATCGAGCGCGTCTACGTCCTCCCCTTCAACGAAGCGATGGCCTCCCTGACGCCCGCAGAATTTGCGCGCGACATCCTTTCCGAGGGACTCTCCTGCCGCTGGGTCACGGTGGGGGAGAACTTCGCCTTCGGCGCAGGCAACTGCGGCACGGCAGAAACCCTTTCGGAGCTCGGCCGCCACTATCACTTTGAAACCTACGTGACGCCCATGCTTTTTCACGGGGTGGAGCGCGTCTCAAGCTCCCGCATTCGCGCGGCGCTCGCGCTCGGAAACTTTGCGGAAGCGGCCGACATGCTGGGCCGGCCACTAGCCATGACGGGGCGCGTCGTCCATGGCGCGGCGCTCGGCCGAAAGCTGGGCTACCCCACGCTCAACCTGTTTGCGCTCCCGCCGGGGTGCCCGTCGGAACCAGCGCTTCGAGGCGTCTTTGCTGTCCGCATCGCCGGACTCGATGATCTGGGCGGCCGCTACGCGGGGGTCGCGAGTCTCGGCTGCAAGCCCACGGTGACGGACGACAAGCGCTGGCTTCTCGAAGCCAACGTCTTCAACTGGAAGGGCAACGCCTACGGACGCCTTCTCAAGGTGGAATTCGTCGAAAAGCTCCGAGACGAACAGAAGTTCCCCAGCCTTGAGGCGCTCACGACGCAGATTCACCACGACGCCGACCGCGCCCGAGCCATCTTCGGACTGCCGCCCGCGAGCGGGCGCTGAAGTTGTCCCCGCCTTCTTTCGTTTCCTGAAAAAGCGGCTTCCTTCGGCAGGTGTGCGAGAATTCTCGCATCGCGAGAACAAAGCGTTGCCAACTTGCGTAATCGAAGTGAAGCATTTCTCAAGCTCAGCTGAAGACGCAGCTGTGACAAAAGCGCTCACACAAGCCCGCCTGCAGGCGGCTCGGTACGCCGAAGGCGCTACGCTTCAGAGCACCTCCAACCTGAAGCGCGTCGCCCTCGTCTACAAAGGCATCAAGATCGCCGCCGTAGAGGTCTTCTGCCGTTAGTTCGAAAGCTCCCAAATCTACCATCACGAGTCGGAGGAGCCTCGTT
>CAVACW010000058.1:0-7975 GCA_963587345.1 uncultured Oscillospiraceae bacterium
GCTCTACAAAGGACGACGTGCCCAGCGGCAAGGGATTCAAAATCGGAGTGTTCATCCGGGCTCCACAAGTGGAATTAACCGAGGAGACTTCGCCCTGCCATCGTCACCCATAACGCCGTTCTGCTCCCGGGTTTCGTTGTCTCACTCGTGACTTTCTTATATCACAATATCACAAGCATTCTACCGACGCAGTCGTCGCGTAAAATGCCGGATTCCATAAAAACGACCCTCCCTTTTCTTTTAGGAGAACTTACCGTCATGGCTCACGTTGTTTGCGAAGGCTGCATCAACTGCAAGCGCACCGACTGCGTCGATGTCTGCCCCGTCGACTGCTTCCGCGAAGGCCCGAACTTTGTCGTCATCGATCCCGACGAATGCATTGACTGCGCCGTGTGCGTGCCCGAATGCCCCGAAGCCGCGATCTTTGCGGAAGAGGACGTCCCCGCCGACCAGCAGGAATTCATTGACTTGAATCGCGAGCTCTCGCACCAGTGGCCTTCGATCACCCGCAAGAAGCCCTGCCCGGACGACGCTGACGAATGGCGCGACGTGAAGGGCAAGATCAAGTACCTGCAGCGCTAGCGTCGCCTGGCGCTTCAAGCCCGTTCGCATCGCCCTTTTTTGAGGTCCCCCATGAGCATCGTTTCCACCCAAGTCGCCGCCGCCCGCGCCGTGGCGGCGGACGTCATTCATCTTCAGCTCGCTAAGCCCGAGGGCTTCACGTGGAAGACGGGTGAATTCGCCCGTCTTGGCCTCCGAGTGGGGGACGATGACGTCTTTCGCGCCTACTCCATTGCGTCGCCCGCGAATGCGCCGACCGTGGACTTCTTCATTGCCCGCGTAGCGGAAGGCACGCTCTCGCCCCTTTTAAACGAGCTCAAGGCAGGAGACGAGGTGCTGATCGACATGGAGGTCGGAGGACTGCTTCTCCCCGAAAAGCTTGAGGCAGGCGGCAAGGACCTGTGGCTTTTTGCCTCCGGCACCGGCGCTGCGCCCTTCATGGCCGTGACGGCGGACGAATCCGTCATGGCCCCATACGAGCGCGTCTTTCTCGTGCACGGCGTGCGCACGCTGGACGAAACAAACTACGTTTCCTGGCTCACCCGCCGGACGCCGAAGCTCACCGTCATTTCCTGCGTGACGCGCGAAGCGGGCGGCACCTTGTCCGTCCGCATTCCCGACGCCATCCGTGACGGCTCTTTAGAGAAAGCCGCCGGCTGCACCCTCGAGAAATCGCACTCCCGGGCGCTTCTTTGCGGCAACCCCGGCATGGTGAAGGCCGTGCGCGAGTTGCTCAAGGCTCGCGGCTTGGTGACGCCGCGGCTTGGCAAACCCGGCCAGATGCTCGTTGAAAACTTCTGGCTCGAATAGCACTCGAATGCCGACGGATCTTCTTTCGCGCCTCAACGACGCGCTCCCGCAGACGCAATGCCGCCAGTGCGGCCACGCCGGGTGCGCAGCCTATGCCGAAGCGATTGCGGCGGGCGAGCCCATCAACCGCTGTCCGCCGGGGGGCGCCGCAGGGATTCGGAAGCTTGCGCGCCTCACGGGGCGCGAACCTTTGCCGCTGGATCCCGACTACGGCACAGAAGCGCCGCTCGCGCTCGCCGCCATTGACGCCTCGCGTTGCATTGGCTGCCGCTTCTGCGCCCGGGCCTGTCCTACAGACGCCGTGACGGGAGCGCCCAAGCATCTCTTTGCCGTCCTCTCCCAGTACTGCACGGGCTGCGCCCTGTGCCTTCCGGCCTGCCCCATGGACTGCATTGCCTTGGTTGACGTAGATCACGCTTGGGATGACAGTGACGCCCGTCGCGCTCGCGTGCGCTTTGAGCGAAAGACGGCGCGGCTTGCCGCGAAGACCGCCACCGCGAACCGTCAGGCGGAAGCGGGCGCAGCCGCCAAGTCGGCCGTGATGTCGAACCTCTCGTCCTTGCTCGCGGCGCGGCGCGCGAAGGCTCGCCCATGAACGCCACCGCGCGTCGCGAGATCTACCGGCTCCTTGCTCTGGAGCGGCCCGATCCCAAGAGCGAACTCCACTACTCGACGCCCTTTGAACTCCTCATCGCCGTGATGCTCTCAGCGCAGGCAACGGACAAGAGCGTCAATGCCGCCACTGAGAAGCTCTTTCCCGTGGCGCACACGCCGCAGGCATTACTCGCCTTGGGCGTTGACGGCCTCATTCCCTACATCAAGACGATCGGGCTTTACAAAGCCAAGGCCGCGCACGTCATGGCCACGTGCCAGCAACTCCTCGAGCGCTTCGAAGGCGACGTGCCCGCTCGCTTTGACGACCTCGTGACGCTCCCGGGCGTGGGCGCCAAAACCGCCAACGTGGTTCTGAACGTCGCCTTTTCTCAGCTCACGATCGCGGTGGACACCCACATCTTTCGCGTCGCCAATCGCACGGGGCTCGCTCCAGCGAAGACGCCCGAAGCGGTGTCCGCAAAGCTTCTCGCGGTGACGCCCAAGGAATACCTTCAGAACGCTCATCACTGGCTCCTTTTGCACGGACGCTACTGCTGCACGGCGAGAAAGCCGCATTGCTTGGATTGCCCGATTGCCAAGCTTTGCGAATACCCAGAGAAAACCGTCGAATAATCGGCGGATTCCGATTCCGTTTCTTTTTCTTGAGAAACCGATTTTATCCGCGGCGATTTTCCCTATAATCGCTCGCAGGGAATTTCCCCTGAAACTCTTTTCAAAGGATTACCCAATGGGATTTGATTTCACCGGTTTTGAGACCGTGCTCAATCAGGAGCGAGAAGTCGCGGAAAGGCGACAGAGCTATCGCCCCGACGCCATCCAGACTGTTCGGGACCTCGTGGAGCACTTTCACTTCACGGCCGAAGAGCTCGGCATTGTGGCGACCGAAGCTGCGCCCGCCGAGGAGAAGCCCCATCGTGTCGTGCCGCCCAAGTACCGCACGCCCGAGGGCTTTACGTGGACAGGGCGCGGACGGCAGCCCAAGGCGATTGCGGACGCGATTGCCGCGGGGCATACGCTCGAGTCGATGCTGATCTGAGCGATTGTCGGCTGACGGCTGGCTGGTGGCGCTTTGTGTCCTGCCCCGCCGGGCGTCAGGCCAAATACCGCGACGTGAACTCCTCGGCGGTCATCTCCTCCACGGCCTTGTAGAGGTAGTGGGGCGCCTTCTGGGCGATGTAAAAGCGCGTCGGATCGTCCGCCTTCCTTGAACCCAGCCGCATCAGCTCGTGCCTTGCGCGCACGTTCTCGTCCGCGTCGCGGTACACCAGCACGAAGCACGCGTTCCGAATCATCCAGTCGGGGCTTTGCCGCTTCACGTCAAGCAGAATGACCGCGGAGTCGTAGAGCTTTTCGATGATCTGCATCTCATCGATCTCACCGTTCTTGAACTCCGCCAGCACAAACATTCCGTCGTCGTCCACGAAGAGCGCGTCCGCTGAACAGGGCTTCACCTTCAGCCGATGCTTTCCAGCAAATTTGTCCTTGATCCCGTCAAAATTCGCCACTTTCACATCGGATGCGATCAAGCTCGTGCGATTGGTCGCATCGTACGAAGCCTGCGCGAGGCTCACGGCGTAAAGCGCCAGTCCCTCAGGAACTCTTGCAGCCATCCACACTCCTTTCCACGTCTTCGATCGCCTGGTAAGGCCTTGCCAAGGAGTTGTAGATCATAGCAATACGCTTCGTCACATCGGTTAAAGCCAGTTCTTTGCCTTTTCGCTCCGTCAAATAATAGTGATTATGTTCTGCGACCTGATATTTTTTTGAATAGGCATCCAAGGCGCTGATGAAATACGGACTGTGAGACGCAATAAGCACATGCAGCTTGAACGTCTTTTGCAACAGAACAATCAGCTCCGCCAGAATCAACTGCCATTCAGGATGCAAATGCGCCTCTGGCTCATCCCATAGGAGGAGCCCTTTTTCTTTAATCGTTTGGTTGAGCACTAGGTCTTCCAAGATTAAAAAGGGCTTCCAGCCGGCGGCAACGTGCCCCAATGAATACTGCACCGAAGCATCTTCCGCATCCACCACCTTGAGGCCGTCGCGAGTCGCCTTCAAGTAGCCGCAACGCAGTGCTTCAAGCCGCTTTCTGACGGGCGCATAGGCCTGCGCCTGCAAAAGCGCTGTGATTGCGTTT
Source organism: uncultured Oscillospiraceae bacterium (assembly GCA_963587345.1). Classification (GTDB taxonomy): domain Bacteria; phylum Pseudomonadota; class Gammaproteobacteria; order Burkholderiales; family Burkholderiaceae_F; genus Duodenibacillus. The sequence goes on from CAVACW010000058.1 coordinate 4,127, forward strand.
TCCGCATCGCTCCCCCGGCGGGCGGCCGATGCGCCGCCCATGAGCTTTGCCATCTCCGCCAAGTGCCAGAGGATCCCATTTTTCATCGTCTCTGGATGAAATGCCTTGCTCGACAACAACGCCGCCAGCGTGGCGACGTCATCGAGGTAGATCGGCTGAACTTTGAGCGAACGCCGGTTTTGAATGACTGTCACGACTTCATGGCGGATGGTCACTTCCGTCAATTCGTTCGCGATGGTCAGTCGGATCGCCGCGGTCTCTTGGTTTTTCCGGCTCTCGAGGTTCTGGGCTTGGTCATCAAACTCCCTTGCCAAGTGCGTTGACATCAATCCCCGGCAAACTTGATCATCCGTGATGCTCTTGACCGCACCCAGCTTGTCAATCACTTCTTGTCTGAGATCGTCCCGCAGATAATCAAGGTTCTTCAGTGCACGCTCAAGGTCGTCGTCGAGCAGCCTTTCCACACTGACGTCGGACCAAAACCGGCGGCAAGCCAAACGATCCTCCTCGGTGGCCTCGAAGAACACGTCGCGGACCACTTTTTCGGCCATGGTCCTTCGTGCCTCTTGCACCCGGTTGTCCAACCGGTTCAACGTGTTGAAGACCACAAACAAGGCCTTGCCGAAAGTGCTCTTACCCGTGCCATTTTCCCCGGCGATGACCGTGATGCCGTCAATCGTGAGCCCCGCCGAACGCCACAAGCCAATGTTCTCTAGCTCAATGCGCATGATTCACTCGTGAAAGATTTTGCACCTTTTCCAATGGGCGGCCGTCGTTGCGCTGGCCGCCCGACTGCCTTTGATCCAGCACCGAGAGAACCCACTGGTCCAAACGGATCAGAGACGCGATGCATCGAGTCACCAAACGGGGAGCCTCCTCCAAAGGGCCGGAGGCTTCCAGCACGCCTTGGTCGGAAAACGTCACGCCGGACTCCTTCTCCACTACGGCTCGAACGGCAGCCGCAAGCCAACCGTTGCCGTCATCCAGCCCCAGCGCCAGCAGGTTGAAGTAGGTCAGGCCCTCGTCAAAGACATGGCATCCTTCCGGCGTTTCCTCCACGAAGAGCTCCAACGGGAAAGCGCCCGCCAGCGTGAACGGCGTTTCCAAACGACAGACCGCCGTCCCGTCCCGCGTCTGGACGGGAGACAGAGAATAGCCGAGTGATTCAAAAGAACACGCCATAAGCGCCAGCGGGCAGCCTTCCTACGACCGCCAGTCCATCAAGAAATCCAGTCCGTCAACATCAAAGACCGGAATGCCGTATCGATGCGCCACGGCGCTGCGCTCCTGAAAAGCGTTGTCCACAAAGATCGCTCGATGCGGATCCATGAAGTCCGCCTTCGTAGCGTCCGCCGGAATCTGCACAATCTCCGTGAACAAGTTCTCCGCAATGGCAAATTGATGCATCGTTTCCTTAAGAACCTTCGCGTGCTTGGTGAGCAAGACCACCTTCTTTCCGTTGTTTCGGCACTGATAGAGGAACCAGACAGCCTTCAGATTCACCTTCTCATCCACGATCAGCGTATCGTCAAAATCGAAATAAACCGTGTCGTACTCGTAGTCCAGCCGATAGCGCGAAATCAAAATCCGATCCGTCGTCACCGTGCAGGGATTAGGCTCTAACGTCACTGGGCGTCCCATCATGAGGTAGACGCTCAGCAAGGGCAGATTCACGCCGCGTCCTCGCGTCAAGCACATCGTGCCAGCACAACGCGTCGAAACCTCCAGCAACTTCCACTTCCCTTCCACATCCTTCTTGATCTGGAAGTACCACAGTCCCTGAAACTTCAGCCGGCTGTTGATGAGTCGGGCGATATGTTCAATTTCCGGCGTCAGCGGCTCCGTCTGTCCCGACACCGTCACCCCAGCGAGCAACCGCTTTCGCGATCGCGGAAAAGCGCCTAGCAAGTGCCCGTCCCGATCCGTCAAGCAGTCAACGGTGTACTCCTCGCCCGGCAGGTACTCACAAATCACGTACTTCGACCAATCCACCTCAGGAATGTCCGCCGGCGTTCGAATCAATCTGGCACCCACGGCGCCCTGAGACTCCCGAGGCTTGACAAACAACGGAAGTTTTTCTATTTTGTCGTATAATTTTGGTAGAAAATCAGCCCCCCCCAGAGCGCTATACGTTTTTGCCTTGTCGCGGCAGACTTCCGCCGTCTCTCGGTCGGACACCGTCACCTTGGCATGAATCTCGTCGACATGCTCCGCAAAGAACATCGCCACCGTGTCATGCGTTGGGAACACCACGTCAATCGCCTTGTCCTTCAAGACCTCGTTGAAGCGCTCGAAAAAATCCGGCGCCGTAATCATCGGCAGACCGGCGATGTAATTCTTGAAAAGGTACCGTCCGTGCCGCTCCACCGAGGAAGCGCCCCACACCTTCACATTGACGGAAGTGGACAACGCATCGTGGAGCTCCACCGCATTGTTTCCCTCAGCCGGAAACACCAGCACATTGATTTTCTTGGTCATTGGGGCCTCTCTATTTCAATGCCTGCCGAGGAAAGCCAAAGGCTGCGGCGTCTATCGCGTCATTACCCTCGCCTTCAAGAAATCCTCTCGAAGCAAGCCGTACAAATACTGATCTCGGTAGCAGCCTTCCTTGAACGCCGCTTTTCGCGCCACGCCTTCTCGGACAAATCCCAACTTTTCGTAGAGCTTTTGTGAAGCGAGGTTGGAATCGAGGATGAATGTCCAGGCGCGGTTGAAATTCATTTCCAGAAATAAAAATCTCAGCAAAGTGGCCACAGAATCACAGGCGTAGCCCCTGCCTCTGTACCCCCCCCGTAATTTGACACCCGTGCCTACTTTACTGTTTTTGAAGTCCATTTCATAAGCAGATACTAATCCAATGATCTCATCATCCTGAAGACTGCGGATGGCAAGCCGCCGACAGCTCGCGTCGTCGCCCTTCGCTTGAAACCACTTCTCCTGCTGATGCATCGACACCGGCCAGAACGCAGACTCAACCCCCGCCTCCGCAGTCGGGTCGTTCATGAGCTCATTCAATGCCGCCTGATCTCGCGCTTCAATGCCCGTGAGCCGCACGCGATTCCCGTAAAGAATCATTCTTTCATCCTCTTTTTTTTCACCGAAACGAAGCTCGTTTCGGCGTTGCTTCAATAACCGTCAAACCGCCCCGATGCCATCTCGGACTTCATGTCCTGCAGCATCGCGAGGTAGCCGTACTTTGGCCGATACTTCAAGTCTTCCAGCACGTTGTCGATCGCGTAATGGTGGCAGTTGAGCGTCACCTGAATGTCCGGCCGATAGCGAATCTCCGACTTTCGCCCCTCAGGGCTGAACACCTCCACAATCCCCTTGATCTGCTCCTCGAGCGACGTCGACACGCCGGTGGATACGTTGTAGATGCCGTGCTGAATCTTCCGCACCAGCGCCGCCTCAATCATTCCGCACAGGTCCTTCACGTAGACGATGTCCTTTCTCACCTTCGCGTCGCCCCAGATCTCAATCGGTTCCGACTTCATCGCCTGGTCAATAAGCTTGCGGTACCCAACCCAGCGCTTTTTCCCATCCACGCAATAAGTCATCTCCGGAAACCAGCTGTAGATGTTGGGACACCGAAACACGGCGTAGCCGATGCCAAACTGATGCTGATAGACCTTCAAAAGCTCCACCGCCGCGATCTTGCTCACCACGTAGACCGAGTGGTCATTGTCGTAGTTGAGCGCGTATCGGGAATAAGGGTCAATACCCCCCCCGGCATTGTTCCACAATCCAGCTAAATCACTATGAGTCTGCGTAAAAATGACTTGTTTTACACCTTTCTCGCGACAGTGTTCCAACACATTGAGCGTGCCGCGCGTATTGACGTCCACATTC
>CAVACW010000058.1:7985-16646 GCA_963587345.1 uncultured Oscillospiraceae bacterium
TCCACATACTGCTGCGGGTGGTAGCCCTCCATGCCGGCCGGCATGGCCCCCGCCAGATGAACCACCGCCTCCGCGGCCGGAAGCTTGGCAAAGCTCTCCTCATCCGTCACGTCCAGCAGCTCGAAACCCGCTCCAAGCTTTCTCAAGTAGGCCTCGTGCCGCGGCGTTCGCGCCGTCGCAAGCACTTCATGGCCTGCCTTCACCAAATAGTCCGTCAGATAAGCGCCGATCATGCCGCCGGCGCCCGTCACCATCACCTTCATGAATCGCTCCCCCTTTTCATTGATTCCGCCTTTGCCGATAGTCCTCTCGCAAAAGCGAATACACTCGCTGATCCTGCCAAGCTCCAGCTTTCCACAGCGTCTTTCTCAAACGGCCTTCCAGCACGAATCCACATTTTTCATAGAGCTTCTGCGACGGCCGGTTGTACTCAAGGATCTGACACTCCACGCGATGAAAATTCATCTCCTCAAAGAGAAAACGCAGGAGCGTCATCACCGCGTCAAACCCATATCCACGACCTCTTTTACCCCCCCCGAGCTTTATTCCCGTTGAACATTTTCTATTTTTATTATCAATTTCATCGATATAGATCATGCCCAGCAGCTCGTCCGTCGTCTTGTCCCGAACCGCGAGCCGCAGCGGATCCCGGTCCCCGCCGTGCGCCTGAAACCACGCGTTCTGCGCCGACATCGACACCGGAAAACACTCTCCCGCCGTCATGTGCTCGATCGCTGGATCGTTGATGAGCTCGTTTAAAAACGGTTGATCCGCCGCTTCAATGCCGGTGATCTTCACCTTTTCGCCGTAGAGAATCATGAGGCGATTTCTCCAAAATCGATTTTCACTTCAAGGCCGCGAGAACCGCGTCGCAGATAACGTCCATGTCACTCACGGAGTACCGCTGATCCACAGGCAGCGGCAGAATGTTCGATGCAAACTGGTATTCAAGCGAGTCAGGAGCGCAGCGCTCGAGCACCGCGGGCCAGAGCGTCGGCACATAGATCTTCATTTCGATGAGACGAAGTCTCATCGAACGGCCGTTCGGCACGAGCAGCGGATAAGCAAACGGCGCGAATGGCGCCTCTTCACTCAACATCAGCTGATTGAATTCGCCGAGCCGCTCAGAGAGCCGACCGTAATTGAGGTTCCTTGCCTCGCACACGCGGGTGTAGTCAATGCCGCGCAACAAGTTTTCCGTGAGAAGCGACATGCGCTTCACGGGCTCCTTGGCGAAATCTTCGTTGCGCTGCACATATTCCGCGTAGAACTCGCTCGCCGGACGCTCGACGCGCCCCAGCAGATAGTGCATGCGCTCAAAGGAGACGTCACGCTCCAGTCCCTCAATCTCAGGGGCATCCGTGTAAAGAAAAGCCCCGTCCGGCACGCCGAAGAACTTGCGGCAGGTGTAGAGCGTGTCAACACCCCGCGCAGGCAGGCTGAAGTAGCTCTGACAGTTGTCCACGATCAGGCGATCGTACTGAACCTTGAGCCGGGCGATCGTCGGCCGGCTCACCTGACCGTAGTAGTTGACAAGGTACAGCCACTCCCCGTCTTCCAGCGTCATCCGCTGCGCCGGCAGAAAGTCTTCACCAATGGCGTAGCTCGTCCACGCCACACCGATTTTGTCCAGCAGATGATCCACGCACTCGCAGAGAAAGCGCGGAATGCGCATCTTCCGAATGCCTCGCGCCTTGCACAAGTACGCTAGCGCATTCCTGCCGCAGTTGAGCGCCACGGCGTCTTCGTGCCACCTGTGGCCATGATTGTGCTCAAGTTCGATGTAGCCGCCGATTTCCTTCATGGTCATTCCCCAACGGCGCCATCAGCGCATTCTCAATTCCTTGAAGCGGTCAACCGCCATCTCCTCCTTGTAGGAGGCAAAGAGCTTGTAGCAGTCATACTGCGGCTCGTAACCGAGCTCAGTCTTGGCGTTCTCAATGTCCATGAGGAAGCCGCCGCCCGCCTTCTTGTCAGGGCGAAGAACAATGGGAGAAGGCTTGTCCTTGGGACTGAACACCTTGATGATGGTTTCAATCTGCTCGCGCAACGTCACCGGCATGCCCGTTCCCACGTTGTAGAACCCGCGGTCGCGGTTCGCCTCCACTGCACGGCACATCATCTGAGCGCAGTCATAAACGTGCACCATGTCCTTGGCGTAGTTGGGGTCGCCCCAAAGCTCGATGGGTTCTCCAGCCTTCGCCAGATCAATCATGCGATAGACCGGACGAAGCGTCTTCACGCCCTTTGGGTAGTAGTAGTGATACGGGCTGTAGCCGTAGATCGTCGGGAAGCGGAACACAAACTTGCCGATGCCGTATTCCTGATGGTAGTGCTCAAGGAGCTCCAGCGCTGTGTTTTTGCTAATGACGTAGAGCGCATGATCGCCCGTGTAGCTGAAATTGAGCGGCATGTCAGGCCGCAGCACGACGTTCTCGTCCTTTACGTACTCCGCCTGATCAAAGACCGTCGTAGAGAAGAGCACGCGCCCCGCCTTCACGCGGCGGCAGTATTCGAGCACATTGAAGGCCCCCAGCATGTTGGCCGCCACGTACTGCTGCGGCTGATACCCCTCCATGTAAGAGGGAATCTGCGCCGCAAGGTAAACCACTGCATGCACGTCCGACTGAGGTAACCGGGCGAAGTCCTCCGGCTTGGAAATGTCGGCGGAGCAGTACGCCACGCCGTGCCGCGTCCAGAAGTCCGTCTGACGCCGCCCCGAGGCGACCACCTCGTAGCGCCCCTTGAAGTACTCCACCGCATACTTGGTGAAATAGGATCCCACGTTGCCTGTTGCCCCGAAAACGACTATTTTCTTCATACCAAAGCGTCCTTGCCTTCGGCTGCATCCCGCGGCAACAAAACCCCGTGCTTCGTTTTTCCTTCCGAGAGATCAGCTTTAGAATTTTGCCACGTCTTTGCAGGCCGCAAAACCCCTTGCCTCAACGGAACGCAATCTCCGTCGGCAATCAAGCAGGCGCCTTGCCTTTCGTCAGTCGTCGGAAGCAGCGGTCTTCGGGAACCAGCGCCTTGCCAACACCACAAGAGCCGCCGAGGCAAAGCAAAGCAGCAAGCCGTAGGCCAGCCCACCTCCTTGCAGTACGATGAGCGGCGAAAACGTCACCAGCAGAATGTCCACGATAGAAAGCACGATCCACGCGAGTCCAACGTCAATCAGAACTCCGGTTTCAAACCGAGGATCGGCTATCCGCAACAGCAACACGCCCGTAGAGAAGACGCCCGTAGACATTCCATAAATGAACAGCGAGCGTTCAAACCAATAGTCGTTGAAGATCCAGCGTGACGCAAGGAACCACAGCAACACGAAGGCAAAGCCCGCCACCACCAGCAACGCAAGCGGCGCGAGATTGTCCATCACCACCTTCACGTTGATCGATGCAATACCGAAAGCAATGAGGTAGTCCGTGGCGCTCGACCCCACGTGCGTGACCAGCCGCTTGTCAAGACTTTCCGCCGCACCGACCGACCACAGCGCCTGACTCAGAGCAAAACCGCAAAGCAACGCCAGCCCGTAGACTGGCACGGACAAGCCGGTTGCCGACGCCAGCAAATGATTGATGCCGTAAGCCGCTCCCACGCACATAAGAATGAGGCTCAGGGTCCACGTAATCGAATCCATTGACGCAGGATGAATCGTCTCCTCCCCCAAAGACCGGCGATGGCCTGGCGCGATCCACCCGCGACACAAATCCTTGGGCAACGACTCGCCGCTGCGAAGAGAGCTAATGAAACCGCAGCGCGCGCCAAAATTGATGAGCGCCACGCCGGAAGCAACACCGCCCAGAAGGCCTATCGTAGCGAACGTAAAGCCGATGCTTGGCGCCTCAACCCAACCAGCTTTTGCAAGTTCGCCTCCGATGGCAGCTGCCGTCCCATGGCCGCCAACGAATCCCGCAGGAAGCATGAGCCCAAACCCCAAAGGGATGCCCTCGAAAAGGAGGGGCAACGCCACAAGGCCCAGCAGAATGAAAAAGCCAAACTGCGACATTTCCGTTGCGGCATTGACGAACATCATCTGACCAACGCGACGAAAATCCCCCTTCTGCAACTTTCCTCCGTCGCGCCCAAGCGTCATTGTGCAAAAAAGCACCGCAATTAAAATGCCTGGATAAGTGGAGATATTTTCGCTAAATACCCCCCCCGAAAAAACTGCATCAAAAGGCCAATAAAGCCGGCAATGACTGCTGTCGGAATATAGCACCGTTGAAATACGGGAAATGCCATTCTCACGATTTTGGACAGAACCAGCAAAGTTGACAGAATGCAAAAATCGAAAAAGACGTCCATCGCCATGTTATTTCGCCATTCAGTGATAAGTTCTGTTCACATAATCAACAGTCCTTCCAGAAGACGTGACATATTCCTCATATTTACGGGAAATAATCATAGGATGCTTGAAGTGATATTCCTCAATCGTCTCATCAGTAAAGCACTTCATATGATTTTCAACACAGTCGTATCCACCAATGCAGGCAAATTCACACCCTGCCGAAAACCGCGGGTTGCATTCCACTAAATGGTATAGTCCCGCCGAGTCCTGAATGTACTCAAAATTCACGTCCCCTTCGACGCCCAGTCGCTCCGCAAGCTTTCGGGCGCTTTCTGCCAACGCCTCGTCGTGGTAGACATACGCCGCCGTAGAGCAACCGTTGGGCGTGCTCGTGAGCTCGCGCCTCACCATGGCCGCCGCACGGCCGGTCGCCGCCTGCCGCACCACCTCTACCATGACGATCGGCCCGGCGATGAACGGCTCGACGACGTACCCCAAGCCCCTTGCCGATTCGCGACAAGCTTTCCATTCCGCTTCATTATGGATGTAGCGCAGCCCCTGGCTGCTTCGCCCGTTGGCGGGCTTGCAAACTACTGGGAACTTCCACGGCAGTTGCTCCACGTCGTCGAGATTTTCCGTCGGAATCGCCTTCGTCTCAGGACAACAGCCAACCACAAAATCCTCCAGCGCCTTCTTGTTTCGAACAATGTCAATGGCCGACTTCGGCGATATGCACAAGCAGACGGCGTTTCTTTCAAACCAATCGCGATGCTCGTTGAAAATATCAATTTCATAGTCAATCATGGGGAGCACATAATCGACCTTCTCTGTCAGGCAAATATCTTTGACTGCTTCAAAATAAGCAATACTTTCACTGATCGGAGGTATCTGATGAAATGAATCCACTTCGCAAGATTCCACTACCCACTCTCGAGGATAAATATTACATCCAATCGTACGACACCCCATCCGCTTCAAGCTTTTCACGACAATATCTGCCGCTACGGCTCCTGTTGAAGTAATCAACGCCGTCTTCATTTCTTTTTCCTTTATTATGGATAAACGAATAAAACAGCAGCCCGCTTTTCTGCTTTCTTTCCAACAAATAAGAAAGCCAAGGCTCCCGCCAAAACCGTCAGAAACAAACAAACGGCTTTGGCGGAAGTCTTGGCTTCGCTCAGCAAAATAATGGTAAGGTTCAGGAGATAATCAGCCCCCCCCCGAAATTCCGTTATTTATCAATGGTTTATTTTCTCCAACCAGTTCGAAGCAATTCAAAAACGACTTCACCTCCGAACAGGCGTTGAACATCAGGACGTCAAGAATCGACAAGTTGGGCACAAACGCTCCCTTCCCCTGGGCATAGACAATCGCCTCCGTCTTCAAGAACCGAAGCCGAATGCCCTGTGCGGCAAACGACGCCGCGTCGTAGAGCGCCTGTCCTCCGATGGCGTTGAAATACTCCGTCGCCTTGAGCCGCCGGCAGATGTCAATCACCTTTGCCTGCGCCCGCAGCGACTCGTCCTTCTCAAGCTGCGAAGACACCAAGAGCTGCGTCTCGATCCCCAAGTAGGCGCAGACGATGCGAAGGGAATTCGCGAGGAACTCCGACAGGATGTCCCCCTCAAAGCCGCAGATCGATTCCACAAGCGGCATGACCGCCTCAAAGCAGGGCGCCTTGCGATAGTTCTGCTCCACGGTCTTCAAAAGCTTCCCCATGACGCGCGGGTCACGATTCACCTGGATTTCGTTAATTCGCTTGAAGGAGCTCGCGCCCACCATCGGCACATTGAGGTAAGCAGGCGCCCCGTTTTGCAGAATGCGGTTGCGGTTGATCCAGCCGCCCTTGATGAAATTGACGTCGTCGTAGATGACGTACTTGTCCACCGCATTCAGAAGCTGCCAGTAGCCGATGTAGGGCAGGAAGTAAGGCTGCATGATGCCGAGCTTCATCGTTCGCTCCCTCCACAAAGGGCGCGAACGCGATACTGCTCGTCATTAGCGCTGGTTACCCCCCCCCGATTTTTACTATTTTTGATTAATTTATTATTTTCAATTACTTCATTCTTGTTTTGATAATTTTCATCCGTCCGGCAGACGATTTTCACCCGCTGATTCTTATGGGCAAGGAAATCCTGCATCTCCGCGTCGCTGTCAAACTTCATCACGAGCGTCCCGACTGCTTCGTTGGCGCCCGTGAAGCCATGCACTGCGTCCCCCGGCTTGATCCAGAGATCCGTCTTCTGCACAAACTTCGCCGCCGACTCATCGATCCAAAGCGACTCAAACGTCCCGGAGGCTTCCGCGTGCAGAATCACCTCCGCCCAGACGCCGCTCACTTCCGTCTGCCGCACGCCCGTCACCGGCAGCCCCACCGCCGCGCGCACCGCGGCGTCAATGAGATCCACGCCGTAGACGCTGCGCACCATTTCCGACAAGCGGTTGCCGCCTCCGCGAGGACTGCACTCCATGATGTAGGGAACGCCGTTCGTTCCGACGCGCGTCTCGATGTTATAAACCGATGTCTCCATGTGCAGGAGCGAGAGAAGACGCTTCACTTCCGACGAGAGCTCCTCGCGCTCGGCGTCCGTAAACGTGTCCGGCCACGAGAAGCCGTCCGGGGCAAAGGGATTCTTGGCTTCGCGATCAAAGCGCTGCGCCGAGAAGCTGATGAACTGCAACTCGCCCTGATAGCCAAAGGCATCGCAGTCCGAGGAGCAGCCGCGCTGCTCGATGAATTCCTCGATGATGAAGCGGCCGCTATGAGAGAAGCAAAGCGCATGGTCCGCTGCCGCCGCAAGCTCCGCCGCCGCATTCACCCGCGTCACGCCCTTGCTGCCTGCGGAATCCACGGGCTTGACGATGAGGGGGTAGGTGAAATCCTGAGCGGCCGCGAGCGCCACGTCCTTCTCGGAAAAAGCCGCCGACCACGGCACCTTGAAGCCGTGCGCCTTTAGAAACGCCCGAAACCGCCCCTTGTCCTGCAGAATCTCCACGCTCTCGACGGGACCGGCCTTCGGCAGCCCCAGCGCTTCGGCCACGTACGCCGCCGTCACGACGCCGGGATCGCAGGCAAAGGAGATGACGCCGTCAATTCGCAGCGCTCGAGCCAATGCGAGCACCGCCTCCCGGTCAATGATGCTGACGTTGTGGTACTCGTCGCTCAGCCGGTGGGCGTAGTTGTCTGGCAAATAGTCGCAGGTGATCGCATGAATGCCGTTTCGGTGCGCGGCTTCGATCACCGCATCGAGGTAGCGCGAGCCCCCGAGCAACAGCAGCTTTTTCATGAGAGCACCTCCTCGCCAGCGGCGATGAGGAAGCGCTCCCTATTGGCGCAATCCACCCCCCCCCCGCACGATTTCTTGTTTGTTTTCAATATGGTTTTCAGCCTCTACCTCCACGCTAACGTGGTCGTCAAGGTGCGCCATGACGTCATTCATGGCTTCAATCGACGCAAAGCGCAGGAAAAGGAGCCCCAGCGCCTGATGGGCGCCGCTGAAGGCCTCCACCCGGTCGCCCGGCGCCTTGTACATGATCTGCCGATAGACCGCCTTCTCGACCGCAGGCGAGAGCTGCAGCGCACGGTAGACGCCCGCCACGGACGAATGCACGACGCAGGTCGCAACGGCCGCGTCATTGCCGGCAAAGGCAATCGCCGTCGGGCGCTCGCCCATGGCGCAGAGCACGTTTGCCGCCACAAGGTCAATCCCGGAAACGTCCGAAAGCTGCAGCGGAATGAAGTTGCCGCCCGCGCGGGCGCCGAGCTCCATCACGTAAGGCGTGTTGCCGCGCCCCAGAATCACTTCCACATTGAGTTCGCCGAACTTCAGTTCGAGCGACTCTACAAGCCTTGAAAGAACATCAAGAACCGCCTTTCGCTGTAAGACAGAAAGACCGGCCGGATGGATTTTCCCCCCCGGAATGAGGGCGCAGCGCTCGTCGCGGATGCAGCTCATGAGCCCGTCAAAGACGATTTTGCCGTCCAAGACGAAGATGTCGCCGCCGATGACATGCGGAAATTCCTTCTCGAGATACGTTTCCGCGATGAGAATCCCGTTGCGGGAAAAACGCCGGGCGGCCGCCAGCGCCGCGGGCACTTCGGCCCACGCCGTCACCACCGTCACCCCCTTGGAGCCCGAGGAGTCCGTGGGCTTCATCACGAAGGGAAGCGGCAGCGCCGCGAGTTTCCCCAAGACGTCCGTGAGGGAAAGCGTCGCCGCAAACGACACCGCCTGCGGGCACGGCAGCCCCGCCGCCGCAAGATGCGCACGGAAGCGGTTCTTGAAGCTCAGGATTTCAACAGACTTCAAGGGATTCGTCGGAAGACCCAGTTTTTCGGCAACGTACGCCGCCGTGGGCGCGGCGGGGTC
>CAVACW010000059.1:0-16389 GCA_963587345.1 uncultured Oscillospiraceae bacterium
CGAACGAGGCTCCTCCGACTCGTGATGGTAGATTTGGGAGCTTTCGAACTAACGGTCGATTGTCGGCATCATCACCCTGCTCGCGTTCTTCTGATTGAAGATCTCGCAGTTCATTCGGGCCTCGCTGCAGTGCATGGTTTTCCGTGCGGCAGCGAGGCTTTGTTTTGCGCAGGAAGCTTGTCGTGGAGTGGACGGGATGGTCGCGTCGCTTGTTTTTCGAGGCAGCAAATGTTCAGGCGTTCTTCGAGCCTTCGAAGATGCCTCAGCCCAATGAACACCGGCCTTTCGAGCCTTTCCAAAATTTTTTGGCTGATGGGCTAATGGCTGGGCGGCAGGAGATGTCTTTGCCCTCGTGGATCAGATAAAGAGGTTGCGCCGTCTACAATCGTGAGGTTCATTTCTTTGGGAGCAGCGAATGTTCAAGGATCGCGACCTCAATGCCTGGCGCATTTTTGTCGCCGTGGCGGAGAACGGCGCTGTCAGCCGTGCGGCCGATCGATTGAGTCTTGATCCGGCGTTCGTAAGTCGAACGCTTCGCCAGCTTGAGGAAGATTTGGGGTCGGTGAAGCTCTTTGACCGGGCTTCCCGCCCTCTGAGGCTGACGGACAATGGTGAAGCGGTGCTGGATTCGGCTCGCGAGCTTTTGCGCGTGCATCAAGGACTGCTTGATTCTGTGGAGCAGGATCCGCAGGCGATGCGCGGCACGATTCGCGTGGCCTTCCCGCCGAGTCTTCTGCAGACGTATCTGGTGCCGTTTCTGTCGGGGTTCATGCGAAAGTACCCCGAGGTGTATCTGAGCGTGAGCGAATACAAGTCGCTGCCGCCGGTGACGTTTGACTCGCCTGACGGTCGTCTTGACGTCATTTGCGGCTTCGGCGAAGACACGGTGCATCAGAACATCGTGCAGATTCACTACGGGCATGCGCCGATGATTCCCTGCGCTTCGCCGATTTACCTCAACAAGAATGGCGTTCCGCAGCGGCCGGAGGATCTTGAGGCGCACGTCGGCATTTCGCTCCGAACGCCCATGCGGCCGGCCATTGAGTTCTTGTATCGCGGCAATGAGACGCGCCCGCTCAAGTGGCGTCGAGAAATTCATTTCGACAGCAGCGCGCCGGCGCAGAATGCGGCGATATTCGGCACGGGAATTCATCCGGGTATTCCCGCGCTCAATGCCTGGCAGGATCTGCAGAAGGGCCTGCTGGTGCCGGTGTTGCCGGGATGGGCACCGCCGCAAGGCGAGCTCTACATCTATGCGCGCAGCGAAGCGGTGCGACAGAGGCGCACTCGAGTATTTCTAGAGGCCTACCGTGAATTCATCGACAAGCTGCATGCGGATTGCGAGCGGGCGCTGGAAGCGATCGCTGGGCCGATGAAGATTTGCCTTTGAAGGTTCTTTTGTTGACGAAAAGATGGGGGTTGCGCAGGCTCCTTGGCTTTAAATGGCCAAATTGTGTGCATTACATTGATTGAATCGTCAATCTGTATTTGACGGTTCTGCTCTTCATTTCCCTTGGCTTGAAGCAGATAGTTCTCGGTGCGGGAGCGTCAGTCGGAAGACTGTTGAGCTCAAGCAAAAACCAAACTCAGGAGAATCGGGAAATGAAGAAAATGCTCTTTGCAGCGGCCGCGGTTGCCGCTGGCTGCGCTTCGGCGGCTGACGTGACGGTGTACGGCAACCTTGATCTTGGCGTTTCCGTGACGCATGTGAACGGAAAGACCTCGGCCGAGATGAAGAGCGGCATGAGGAATGCCTCTCGCTTCGGCTTGAAAGGCTCGGAGACGCTCTCAGACGGATACGTCGTTGGATTTGTGCTGGAAAGCCAGTTCAAGGCGGATGACGGCACGCTGCAAAACGCTGGCACGCTTTGGGAGCGTGAGTCTTCTGTGTGGCTTTCGACGCCGTACGGCAAGTTCACCGCGGGGCGCGTGGGCTACCTCAAAGGGTCGGTAGGGTCGACCGCGCTTTTGAATTCCTATCGCGTCAATCCATTCGGCGGCTTGATGAGCAACTACATCACGGGCTTCAAGGCCTATACGACGGGCACCGCCTGGTACATTACGAACGGCCTTGTCTACGCTTCGCCCAAGTTTGCCAACACTGAAGTGTTTCTGCAGTACTCCAATGGGCACAACAACAGCAATACGGACGACTCGGGTCGAGACAATGACAACGACCGTTACTACGCGGCGGCGGTGCGCTACATGAACGGGCCGCTTTTGCTGCAGATGATTGCCGACACGACGAACCTCGGCAATGAGAAGAACAAGGCGTCGGTGAACGACAAGAACAGCCGCGATCCGATGTCGCTTGGCCTGCAGGCGGCTTATGACTTTGGCGTGGTGAAGCCCTTCGTGATGGCGGAAGTCTTCAAGGACAGCCAGTTGAACAAGGTGGGCGGCGCCACGGGGCGCGCCGTTTCCGCCAAGGGCGGCTATGACGGCGCCGGCGGCACGGTGGTCTTGCAGTGGCCGATGCTGGGCGGACAGGCGAAGGCGGGCGTCGGTTACCTTCGCGCCTCCCGCGCCGAGGAGGCGACGGCGGCTGACCGTTGCGACATTACGCGCCGCGGGGCGAGCATCGGCTACGACTACGCCGTCTCAAAGAAGACGCACCTCTACACGAATGCGGGCTGGTTCCAGCAGAAGGAGGAGCTCGCCGGCGACAAGACTGTGCGCACCCATGGTTCGGAATTCGTAGCGGGCATGGTCCACTACTTCTGATGTCGTCAGAGGCCGGCTTTTGGGAGACGTCCAGAAACCGGCCGGCCTTTCTTATGGATTTTGCTATGCAGACCATTCTTCCTTACATCGCCATAGCGGTCACCGTGCTCACGTGCGTTGGCATCTACAAGAAGCTCAACGTGAACATCGTGCTGCTCTTTTCGGGCCTCGTGCTTAATCTCCTCGCTGTCATGGCGGGCGTGGATAATGTACTTCCCAAGGGCGCCAAGACGACAGGTCTTGAATACTTTGACGTTTTTGCCGCGCTCACGGCAGTTTCTCGGCACCAGTGCTTCACCACGGGCTTCATCATTTTTGTGGCTGGCGGCTTTGCAGCCTACATGGAAAAAATGGGTGCGAGCGACAAGCTCGTTGCCGTATGCATGCAGCCATTGAAGAAACTCAAAAACCCGTATTTTCTGCTGGGGCTCGTGTTTCTGATGGGGCACTTCTTCGGCCTCGTCGTCACGTCGTCGGCGGGTCTGGCCTCGCTGCTCATCGTTTCAATCTATCCGATTCTTGTCGGTCTCGGCGTGTCGACCGTGGCGGCTGCCGCTGCGATCGGTTCGGCGCTGCTTTTTTCTTATGCGCCGTCTTCGGCCATCGCTGTCATCACGGCGAATACGTCGGGCATTGATCCGATGACGTATCTGATTCAGTACCAGCTACCGATTGCCGTGCCGGCGGTGGGGGCGGCTTTTGTGGCGCACATCCTCGTGCAGAAGCATCTGGATGCCAGAGACGCTGCTCGCGGCACGCTCGTAAAGCCCGACCTGGCGAAAATTGCCGCCAAGCAGGATCGCGCCGCTTCCATTCCCGGCTACTACGCGTTGCTGCCGCTTGTGCCGCTTGTGCTCCTCTTCGTCTTCAACAAGATGGTCTACAAGACGATTGTTCTGGATGTGGCGACGGCCATGTTCATGGGCTGGGTGGTGGCGATTCTCGTGGATCTGGCGACGCGGCGCGATTTCAAGGCGGTCTTTTCCGACGGCTTTGCGATGTTTTCTGGCATGGGCAGCATGCTTACCAACGTGGTGGGCCTTATTTTCGTCGCAGCTCTTTTTGCCAACGGCCTGCAGACGACTGGACTTCTGGCGCTTCTCATTGAGGCAGCCAAGGGCGCCGGACTCGGCGTGGCAGGCACGGGCATCGTCATGTCGCTCGTGATTGCTCTTGTCACGATTCTCACCGGTTCGGGCGTGGCGTCCTTCACGTCGCTCGTGCCGCTGGCGCCGGCGATTGCGCAGAGCTTTGACGCTTCGCCCGTAGAGCTCGCGATGATGCTGCAGCTGGCAAGCGAATGCGCTCGGCCGCTGTCGCCGGTGGCGGGCGTGATCATCATTGTCGCAGGCTTTGCCGGCGTGACGCCGATGGCAGTCGTTCGCCGCACCTGGATTCCCTGCACGTTGTGTGCGGCGGTGGGCCTCGCGATTACGGTATTCCTCATGTAACGCTTCGGACGGCGGCTGACGAAAGGCCGCTGGCAAACACAATGACTTTAGAAAGCTACTACTCGGAAATGATCCAGACTCGTCGGACGATTCACCGTCGTCCGGAGGAAGGCTGGACGGAGTTTGAAACGACCTGGCTTGTTGTGAAGCGCTTGCGCGAGCTGGGCTGGAAGGTGCAGTGCGGACGAGCCGTCATCAGTCCTGAGCATGTGATGGGACGAGATGAGGCGCTGGTGGCGGAAGCGATCAATCGCAGCCGCGCCGCGGGTGTGCCGGAAGAGTTCCTCTTGGAGCTCGCAGGCTATACGGGCGCGGTGGCGGAGCTTGACACTGGCCGTCCCGGACCGGTCACGGCGTTTCGCTGCGACTTGGACTGCGTCTGCGTTGAAGAGACGAAGGACCCTCAGCATGAAGCCAATGTCGGCGGATACGCGTCAACCATTCCAGGCCACATGCATGCCTGCGGCCATGACGGCCATGTGGCCGTGGCGCTCGCGCTGGCTCGCTGGGCGGCGGATCATCGTGATGAGCTCTGCGGCCGCATCAAGCTCGTGTTCCAGCCGGCCGAAGAGGGGGTCCGCGGCGCGCTGCCGCTCTCTGAAAGCGGCGTGATTGACGATGTGGACATTCTCGTCTGTTCGCACATCGGATCAAGCTGCCGGCTGGGCGAGGCGGCTGTGTCGGAAAAAGGCTTTCTCGCGACGACGAAGATCGATGCAGACTTTACGGGCATTCCGGCTCATGCAGGGGTTTGCCCCGAAAGGGGACGGAGCGCGCTCCTTGCCGCCTGCTCCTGCGCCACGCTTCTGTCGGGCATTTCTCGCACCAGTGAAGGCGACTCCCGCATTACGGTGGGGACGCTGCGCGCTGGCGAAGGGCGCAATGTGGTTCCCGTGCACGCAGCAATGCAGATCGAGACGCGCGGCGAGAATGAATCGGTGAACCGCTTCATGACGGAAAATGTTTTCCGAATCATTGAAGGGACGGCGAAGACGTTTGACGTGCAGTGCTCCATTCGCAAGGTGGGCGAAGCAACGAACCTGGTGGCGGATCATGCTATCACGGAGGAGTTGGCGGCGATTGCGGCGAAGGCGCCCGGCGTTCGAACGGTGCTCCGCTGTGACGACGTAAAGGCGAGTGAGGATTGCACCATTCTGGGACGGCGCGTGCGCGAGCATGGCGGAAAAATGGGCTACTTCATGTTTGGCTGTGATCAGAAGGGACACCATCGCGGCGACTTTGAGATTCAGGATGAGGAGAGCTTGCCACCGGCGCTCTTTATCTCTGCGGAGTTTTTGAAGCTCAAGAACTCAAGGAAGTGACAAGGCGCGCTGACGTTTTTTCTCTGGAGTGACGAGGCCGTGGGGAAACGGCTTTGATCATTTTTTCTGCCCGTGCGGTGATGAGCTGTTGCGGGCATTTTTTCTTCTGTAAGGCGAAGCGACCGAAGCAACTGGCGGCGAATGTTTGGGGGGGTTCGGAGCCTTCAAAGGCGGTTTATCCCAATGAACACCGGCCTTCCGAGACTTTTCAAGTTTTTTGGTTGATGGGCGTGCAGCAAAGCGCTGGCGCCGAGTGATTCCGGCAGGGATGAAAAAGCAACAAAATCCGCGAGGCTCTGCGGGTGTGAAGGCGCTTGTGGTCCTAAAGGGTTGCGCGGCTGATGGTTCGAGGCGAGCCTTTTTTTGGCAGGAACTGCTGAGGCAAATTCTCTCCAAGAATCAGGATAGTATCGTTCCTATTTTACAAAAATGCCCAATCCTACTTTAGAAAAAAGCCCGTTTCTACTTTACTTTTGGAGCAGTGTTGAGGGGACACTGCTTTTGGTGGCTTCCGAAAGAAAAGAGCCGAGATAAGCATCCCGGCCTTTTCGTTGTAGTGGAGTTACGAAATGCGGATGTGATAGCGATTGGCGATGTCACGCACCTGATCTTCTGATCGACTGAAGAGACGTGCTATCTCGGCAATAGGAAGAAGGTTGATTAACTTGGCGATGGCATTTTCAGTTCCTCGCTCTTCACCGATGACAATCCCCCTTGCCATGCCCTTTTCCAGCAAGCCTTCACGCTCCGACTCGCGATCCCTGCGGTACATTTCTCGATCCTGGTACCGCTTGAATTCGGCGGGACTGTTAAAAAAATCATTGGCAACAGTCATTGCTTGCGTCATGAGATCGTCTCCTTGCAATGCTTCCCATTTTTCTGTCATCGTGAGATCGTTGGAGAAATAGCACATCCAACGCTCGGCTTTCGAGAGCGCCTTGCCCAATTTTAGCTGTTTCGAGAACTTGGGAATTTCCAGAAAGTTGAGGCTCAAGTCCTGATGGAATCGCTGGTGCGTGTGACGTTCGTAGACGGCCCAAGAAGTGAATGGACTCGGGATGTCGTCGAAAAGAATGAAATTGAGGATGTTGAGTGTGATCATGGGCTTGAGAGACCTGTAGTTGTCCCCCTTGCCAAGCTTGTGGTAGTACCTGTCGGCCCAGTAGTCGTGAATTTCGCGAAAAAGGGTACGCCATTTAGCTAATTTTTCCGAAATTGATGGAATGTAATTGATTGAAAAGTAAGACTCATTGCAATTGTTTTTAGCTTAGTAAAATATAGTTTATATTGCAAAATCAAATGTACCTGCGGTACATTTGATTTTGCAATATAAACAGTCATGATCTTTTGTGATTTATATGAATTTGCTTTTTAGATATCAACGTAGTTGGGTAGGTGAGCAAAATAAATTCCGCCGATTTGTGTACCCCTTTCCGCGAAATTCACGGTAGTACAGCGAGCGCTGCTTCATGTTCTGTTGATCGAGCATCTGGACTTCGATGTCTACGTTTTCCCCGCCGTCGAGCGTGCAGGCCACGTCAAAGCGCGTTTCCTTGCCGTTTTCACGGTCTGGCGCCATTTCCTGTGGCGCAAAGGCGAGATCGGTAATCTCGTGGCCCAGCTCTTCGGCAAGGAAGGTGTTCAGCAGGTCGATGGTGAACGCTTTGTGCTTGGGGCGTCCGAAGAGGTATTTGAACAGCACGTCGTTGAGGCAGTTGCAGTCGTCAACGTGGAACACAGGCGTTTGAGGAGGTTGGGTAACGACAGAAGCACAAATCATCGTAATATGGAATCCGAAGTCTTTTAAGTTTTACGAGTCAACGAAGTTGATTTGGTTACAACTTGCGACTACCCTATGATGGCCGAAATTCAATGAATATGAAAGTGGTTCATATACGGAATAACCCCTATCGTTGAAGCGAAGTTACCAAAATGGACAGTTTGGGGTGACGTGCTACGGAAGCGGTCGGAGTGCTGGTGGCTGTTGAATTTTTTCTAGCACACTTAAAGGTGGTTCCCAAAAAGAAAGAGCCGAGACAAGCATCCCGGCTCTTTGCGTTGGTGGTGACAGTTCTACCCGAGCTTCACATAACCTATGCCGTTGCGGATCTCAATCTGCGTCCCATAAGGCGCTGAGAGATTCTGCAGGTGTTGCAGCGTGGCTTCGGAATAAGAGAGGCTTGGGATGCCGCGCTGAGAACGCGTGCCCCTCTGGGCGAGATCGATTGGATAAAGCTTCAATTCAGTGATCTTCCCGTCTTCCATTGTCCAGCTCGGCATGATGGCGCGCCAGATGTTTTCCTGCACGATGTAGCCTTTGGTGCCGTTCTTGGAGCGGTGGTCCATGTAGGCGCCGATCTTCATGCTGTCGGGGAGGCCTTTGCTTGCAAAGGCGTCGTAAGGCTGCAACGCGACGGTTTCCGTTTGGAAGATGAAGTTTCCGAGGCTGTAGAAGATGATGCCGCCTTGATAGACCTCGATGCCGCGCAGTTCATGCGGCCCGTGTCCGATGACGGCGCTTGCGCCCGCCTCAATGCACTTGCGCGCAAAGGTTTCCACAAACTGTGCGGCCACCTGAGAGTTGGCGCCGCGCATTTCATGGGCGTGCACGCTCACGAGAACTACGTCCGCCTGACGACGCGCTTCAGCGATTTCAGAGAGCGTGCGCTCCAAATCCTTGGGATTGGGGGCGGTCTCGTTGTGCTCTTCGCCTTCCGTAAGCACAAAGCTCATGTTGGAAAGCGGGAGCGTTCCTTCCGGAAAGGGTGGCAGATAGCCGTTGCGGATCTTTTGTTCCGTGCGAGCGTTGATCTCCGTAACGGCGGCCAGCGTTTTGGCCATGTTGAAGTGCTCTTTATTTACGTAGTGCGTCGTCTTGAAGCGCAACGGATTCAAGCCGGGGCGTCCGCGCATGGTGCCGCTCTGACCGCCTGCGATGGCGGCGGGGTCGAGCGTGGCCGTGACGCCGATCAGAGCCACGCGGGCGCTCTTTGTTTCAAGGTAGCAGGCGGCGGAGGCTTCCTGAAGGGTGTTGCCGGTGCCTGCAAACGCCATGCGGCGCTCGTTCAAGTGGCGGATGGTGGCGGAGACCCCCTCTTGTCCGAAGTCGCCGCTGTGGTTGTTGGCGGTGTTGAAGAGATTGAAGCCATAGCGGAGCATGTCGTCCAACATCGTCGGATCCGTCATGGCCCAGGTGCCGCCCGACGTGGCGGCGGGGTAGCCTTCTTGACGATGGAAAGTCATTTCGAGGTTGGCGAACTTGACGTCGTGGGCTTCGATGAGGGACTTGATGTCCGAGAAGCCGGCGTAGCCGTCGGTGGCGATGTGTCGGGTGATGAAGCTGTCGCCGGTGGCAATGAAAGTGGTTTTCATGGTGCTGCCTATGTCTGAGGTAAGGGGATCAATATTCGTTGAAGATGCGCTGGATTTCAGCGGGATCGGACGTCTTTGTGAGTGCAAGCATCAGCAATACGCGGGCTTTCTGAGGATTGTGCATCATGGCACTCACAAAGCCTTCTTTGGAAAACTTGCCTACGGGCGTGATGAGGCCGGTGCCGACGCGGCTGCCGACGACAATGACAGTCCCCGCCTTCTTGGCGGCGACGAGACTTGCCATGACCTCGTTGGGGACATTGGCGTGTCCCAGGCCTGCGTTGATGATGCCCTTGGCGCCGATTTTCACCATGGCATCGATCACCTGACCGTCTTCGCCGAGCGTGGGGTAGTGCACGTCCACGCGCGGGAGCGTCGTGAGGCCCTTCACGCTGAATTCGCTCTTTGTGGTGTGGCGCTTTGTGACGGTGCTTGTGAAATAGGGCTTGTTGTTCTGCATGTAGCCCAGAAAGCCTGTGTCAGGGCACTGGAAGGTGGCGACGTTGGTCGAATTGCGCTTTGTGACGCCAAAGGCCGACGAAATCTGGTCGTTCATCACGACCATCACGCCCTTGCCGTACGCGTCTTTAGAGCCAGCGAGCGCTACGGCGTTGACGAGATTCAAAGGGCCGTCAGCCGAAAGGCCGGTTGCCGGACGCATGGACCCCACGAGCACGACGGGTTTCTCGGACTTCACGACGAGGTTCAAGAAATAGGCTGTTTCTTCGAGGGTGTCGGTGCCATGCGTCACCACGATGCCGTCAATGTCCTTGCGGGCGAGCAGTTCGTTGATGCGGTTGGCGAGCGTGATCCAGTTGGCAATAGAAAGTTTTGAGCTTCCTACGTTGAAGACCTGTTCGCCTGTGATCTGAGCGAAATTCTTGATCTCAGGCACGGCGTCAAGCAGTACCTCCACGCCCACCGGCTTGTGGCCGGAGCCTACGCCGTAGTCGGTGAGGGACAGCGAATTGGAGCCGCGGCTCGCAATCGTGCCGCCGGTAGCGAGGATGGCGATGCGGGGGAGGTTCTTCGAGGACGCGTCGGCAGCAAAGGCGGAGGTCATCAGGGGAAGTGACAAAGCGGCCGAAGCGGCCGCAAGAAGGGTGCGACGATTCATTGGAATTGCCTAAAAAAGAGGGGCGCCGGCCTGCAGGAGAGGCCGGCAGGATCATTCGTTGTTGTCGGGCCTTGGCGTCTGAAGCCACCTGTGCGACGAGGTGCTGCACGACTCTGCCGCACGCGAACATGTCTTCGTAGGAAAGCTGTTCGGCGTTCGTGTGGTTCTTGGCATTGCCCAGCGCCAGCACGACAGCGGGAATGCCGTGGTAGTTGTAGTGGTTGCCGTCGGAGCCGCCGCCCACCTTGGTGCAGAAGCCGTCAATGCCTTCCTTCTTGAGGGCCTTTATGAGGGTCTGTACCACGGGCGCTTCGGGCGGAACGAAGTAGGTGTGGTAGAGGAGGTTGATGTTGACGTCTATTTCCGTGCGGAAGCGCTCGGCGGTTTTGGCGAACACCGCCTTCACTTCTTCGAGATACTTCTCCAGTGCGGCGTCATCGGTGCCGCGGGCTTCTGCGGTGATGACGCACTGATCGCACACGACGTTGGTGCCGGTGCCGCCCTGAATCATCCCGAAGTTCGACGTCACCGCAGGCGAAATGCGACCTTCGCGCAGTTCGGCCAAAGCGCACGCGGCGACGCGGATGGCGTTAAGGCCCTTTTCCGGTTCATTCCCCGCATGGGCCTTGATGCCCTTCACTGTGACCACGATTTTGCATTTCGTGGGCGCTTGATTCACGATTTTGCCGAGGTGTCCCGGCGCATCGAAGATGTAGGCGCTCTTGGCTTTGAGCGCCGCAAAGTCAAGGTGCTTGGAACCTTGTACGCCGATTTCTTCACACACGGAGAAGACGACTTCAATGTCGCCGTGCGGCGTCTTGTCCGCAATGATGCGGCGCAAGCCGTCCAGAATCGCGCAAAGGCCGGCGACGTCGTCTGCGGCGAGGATGGAGGTGCCGTCCGTCTTGATGAGTTTTTCGGCTTCGTCGATCATGGGCGTGATTCTCCCCGGATTCTTCACGCGGTCCATGTGGGAGGAGAGGAGAACGGCGGGGACGGAAGGATCGCCTTTCAAGACGGCGATGAGGTTTCCGGTGTTGCCGCCCACTTTGGCGGCGGTGTCATCTTCCCGGACGTCGAGTCCGAGTGCCGTGAGCTTGGCTTTGAGCACGTCGCAGATGGCGAGTTCGTCCTTGGACTGCACTGGGATCTTCACGAGTTCCTGAAACTCGTTGAGCATGGCTTGATTCATGTGTAGAAACCTTTTTTAGATCACGTAAAGCGTGAGAGTGGCAAAGCCCAGCGCGGCAAGCATGGGAAGAACAATCCAGCGCGAGACCGTAATCGGGCTCACCTTGGCAAGCCCCGCGCAGATGATCATGGCGCCCGCCACGGGCGAGATGGAGCGGCCGATGCCGCCCGAGAGCACCGTCATGGCGCCCATGTTCATGATGTCCAGTCCGAACTGCGGCGCATGAGCCGTCACAGCGTTGTTGAAGGCGATGGAGGCGGCTTCGCCCGAGCCCGACAGGATGGCAATGCCGAAGGGGCCGAGGACGGAGGCGGCCTTGGCGATGGCGGGCGAGGTCGTCATGAGGTCGATCAACGCTTGGATGATGCCGCAGGACTTCATGCCCGTCACAAAGATGTTGGCGGCGATGATGATGCCGAAGATGGAGCCGAAGGAGTCGCCTACGCCCTTGAAGAAAGACTTCGTCACCTGCTGCGGATTGGTGCGGGTGACGAGCATGGCGACGACGGCGCCGATGATCATGGCGTGCGACACGGGCATCTTGAGGCACTTCACCACGCCCGTGTTGCCCAGAAGCAGCATGATGAGAGGCAGCAACGGCAACAGGGCGTAGAGGTAGTTTGGCTTGAAGTCCTTCGGAAGTTCGCCCGCGCCTTCTTCAAGCTCGGTGTTCATGCCGATGCCTCGCTTCTTCATGTAGTAGGCGAGGACGATCAGCACGAGCGACGAACACACGACGGAACCGATGAGCGGCGTGGCAGCCATCGTCACAAAGTCAATCGAAGGACGCTGCGCTAGGTTCGCGACAATTGTCGGGTGCACATGGCCGGGATTGAGGTTGCCGCCGTAAAGGCCGGCCATGATCGTGGCGGCGGCTATGGGGGCAGGAACTTTCGCTGCAATCAAAAGCGGAATGAGGATTGTGCCTACCGCAGCCGACGTGCCGGCGGCGGATGGAATGGCGCTGTTCACAACCATCGTGGCGAGGGCGGCGCCCAGAATGAGGAAGGGGCCGGCGCGCTTCAAGAGCGATACGAACACCGCAATGAGATGCATGTGGCAGCCTGTGAGCTTCACGACCGCCGCGAAGCCCATGCAGGAAATGATGACTTCGAAGACGTTCGCCTGCTTCATTGAGGCTGAGAAGGATTTCAGGGCGGCGAGCGGATCGCCGGCGAGACAGGCAAGCGCAAGGCCGCCGCAGATCAAGACCAGTCGGGTCTCGTATTTCTTGATCAGGCCGTAGCACATGATCAAGATGATGATTGACGCAAGAGCCATCGTCATGATGGTTGTAGCTCCTCTGGGGGTTTTCGGTTTCTTTTTCTTATGGATCTCTTCTTGTGTCGCTAGAGACTTCGCGGTCACGCAGCGTGGCATGCACAGAGCAATAACCATGCCAACCGGATTTAGGCGAGGAAATAGAGCGGAAGGCTCCAAAGTGGTGCAACGCCGCATAGGAGTTGTGCCTTAGACAGCCCACAAGGAGTGCAAAAGGCGATGGGATGAGGCGGCTTAAGCTGAGGTAGCACTCGGCGCGGCGTGAGCCAGTGCCGATTGTCAGCAGGAAGAATGCCTTGTCACGAGCCAGTTGCAGCTGTCTGGATGACAGGATTCGAGGGAGGTTCTGGGAGGGCGTAGTACTGAAATGAGGTATGAGGACCGCAATCAGCACGGCCTATTTTCCAGCTCTCTCGTCCGATGTTGAACCAGGTTTTCGTGACGCCGGCCTTCGCTTTCGCTGTTTCGCGAGGTAGTACGAATGTCAATGCCAGCCTTGTCGATCGGCAGGGCAGGTGTCCGGCTTGCTTGCCAAAGTTGTCGCTGGTTGCCGTAAAGGATCGCGCCGCGAACACGTCGAATGTAGACGCTCATCAGCAAGAAGCTCGCCATGGCAAGCAGCGTTGACGGGGCGGAGAGCTTGCCGAGCGTGACGAGCGAGGCGTCGCTGTGAACGACGATGCTGGCGTTTTCGGGGCCCATGAAAGCAACGAATGGTATCTCCTGAGACCATTTGATACCATTCCGTGATACTATTGACACCATTCTGATACCATTTGTCTCGGAGAACCTCATGTCAGGAATCGCCAAGCGCCTTCTGCAAAGCGGCGAAGGCCGCAGCATCGAATTCAAGGCCAGCGTTTCGCCCAAAAGCGAAACCTACCTCAAAACGGTGATTGCGTTTGCCAACTGCGCCGGCGGCTCCATTCTTTTTGGCATCGATGACAAGACTCACAGCGTTCTGGGATTGCAGGATGACGTTGTCTTCAAAACGCAGGACGCCATAACCAATGCGATCTGCGACCGTTGCACGCCATTGGTTCCGTTCAACATCGAGGTGGACGAAATCGACGGTAGAACCGTCTTGCGCCTCGATGTCAGCGAGGGGCGCCAGAAGCCGTATTTCTTGAAGTCGGAAGGGCGAGAGAAAGGGACGTACGTCCGCATCGCCGCCACCAGCCGTCACGCGGATCCGTGGCAGCTGCAGCAGTTGGAGTACGCCTGCCGTCCGTTGACATACGATCAGACGCCGCTGTCTCGACAAGTGTCGGCGCGGGAAGTGGATGAGCTTTGCCTTCGGCTGAACAAGCACGCTTCCGATTTGGCGCGCAACAGCGATAAAAATCCGCCGCGGCCCATCGGACGCAATCAGCTGCTTTCCTTTGGCGTTATGTTGGAGGTAAATGACCATTTCTTCGCGACGCCCGCCCTTGAACTGCTCTCCGGCCGTCTTGCTGACTTTCCTGAAGCAATCATTCGTTGCGCTGTTTTCCGCGGTGAAAGCAACGCGATGCTCATTTCCAAGAAAGAATGCACCGGTCCGATCGATGAGCAAATCGAGGAGGCCTATAGCTTTCTTCTGTCGAATCTCAGGCTTGGCGTTCGCGTCGAAGGACTGGCTCGGGAAGAGTTTCTGGAACTGCCGGCAAGGTCGGTGCGTGAAATGATCGCCAATGCCGTGTGCCATCGCTCGTATCTGTATCCTGCGCCCATCATGGCAGCGCTCTATGCCGACCGGCTGGAAGTGGCCTCGCCCGGAATGCTGGCGGCAGGGCTGTCCATCGAGAAAATGAAAGCCGGCCGGTCGCAAATCCATAACCGGGCCATCGCCTCCGTCTTCCGGAGCATGGGGCTTATTGAAAATTGGGGAACGGGCATCCCCTCTTTGATTGAAGACAGTGAAGCCTATGGGCTGGGCGAGCCCGTGCTGACGGAGGACAACGAGTATTTCAAAGTGATCCTGCGCCGTCGGGATTTCGAAATGGATGATCATGGCGCCATCAATCCGGTCCGACAGAAGCCGGATTCGCCGCATTCTGAATCGTTTGCGTCTGTTGCAGTCGACGCGCCTTCAGTCAAGAA
This sequence comes from uncultured Oscillospiraceae bacterium, assembly GCA_963587345.1. Taxonomy (GTDB): domain Bacteria; phylum Pseudomonadota; class Gammaproteobacteria; order Burkholderiales; family Burkholderiaceae_F; genus Duodenibacillus. Next base: position 14,542 of record CAVACW010000059.1, read on the forward strand.
GCCGGTCAACTCTGTAGAAGCTGTGCTGACCTTAATACGAAAGCTGCCAAGCGCGACGCAAGCTGAAGTAGCAAAGGAACTGCAGATGTCGCTAGTCACCGTAAAGCGAGCGTTTCGTGAGCTTCTGCGGACGAATCGCCTCCGCCGCGTCGGCAACAATCGCACCGGCCATTGGGAAGTCATTGCTTGAACGGCATGGAAGGCCGTTCCTGTGCAGGCATCAGGACTGCAGCAAGGCGCTGCACTAGGCCGTGAACCGTTCGGCAAAGAGCCGCACTCGAGCAAGTTCTGCGTGCTGCTCGATGACGAGTGCTCTCAGGCGGCGAAAGCGTAGTAGGCCATGAAAATTGCGGCGAGCGCCCACATCACGGGGCTGATTGCTTTTGTTTTTCCCGTGAGGGCATTCAAGACAACATAGGTGATCGTTCCCAGAAGAATGCCGTTCGCAATGGAGTAGGTAAGAGGCATCGCCAAAAGCGTGACGAAAGCCGGGATTGATTCCGTGACTCGACCGAACTGAACGTCGGTGAAGGCGCTCATCATGAAGAGGCCGACCAGCACCAGAGCGGGCGCTGTAGCAACTGCTGGCACGGCGAGGAAGACCGGTGCGAAGAAAACGGCGATGGCAAAGCACGCCGCAACCGTGAAGGCCGTGAGTCCGGTGCGGCCGCCTTCGGAGATGCCAGCGGCGCTTTCGACGAAGGTGGTCGTCGTATTGGTGCCGAGGCACGCGCCCGCCACCGTAGCGACCGCATCGCTCATGAGTGTCTGGCGCAGGCTGGGAATATTGCCTTGGTCGTCCACCATCCCGATTTTCATCGAAACGCCGACCACTGTGCCGATCGTGTCAAAGAGATCCATGAAGAGGAAAGTCATGACAATGATCGCCATGTCCCACGTAAAGATGTGGTGAAACTCGAACTGCAAGGCAATCGGAGCAATGGAGGGCGGCAGTGAGGCGAGGCCGTCAAAATGCGTGATCCCGAGCGGAATGCCGGCGATTGTCACTGCGAGAATGCCGTAAAGGAGTGCGCCGCGAACGCGTCGAATGTAGAGGACGCTCATCAGCAAGAAGCCCGCCATGGCAAGCAGAGTTGACGGGGCGGAGAGCTTGCCGAGCGTGACGAGCGTGGCGTCGCTGTGAACGACGATGCCGGCGTTTTCGAGGCCCATGAAAGCAATAAAGAGGCCAATTCCGGCGGCGATCGCCTTTTTGAGGCTCATGGGGATGCTGTTGGCGATCATTTCGCGGACGCTGCCCAGCGTAAGCGCGATGAAGAGCAGGCCTTCGACCAGAATCGCAGTAAGCGCGAACTGCCAGGTGTATCCCATCGTGAGACAGACCGTATAGACGAAGAAGGCGTTGAGACCCATGCCGGGGGCCAGCGCGAAAGGTTTTTTGGCGTAGATCGCCATGACGAGTGTGCCGACGACGGCGGCGAGCGCCGTGGCGGTGAAGACGGCGCCGGTCGGCATGCCTTTTTCAGCCAGCGGTGCAAAGATGCTTGGGTTCACGGCGAGGATGTAAGCCATCGTGAGGAACGTCGTGACGCCGGCGGTGATCTCCGTGCGAATGGAATGATGCTTCGAGTCAAAGCCAAAAAGTTTTTCAAGCATGCGGATGGATCCATCAGTAGAGAAGGCGTACTGCATTGTGCCACGCTGTCGGGGGATTGCTGCGTTAGCCGAAGAGGGTTAGAAGACGTACTTCAAACCGACCTTGCCGCCCACCGAGGACGTGCCGTCCTTGCCACCGCCCACCATGAAGTTGGCGTTGATCTTGAGGTTGCCCTTCTGAGCGCGGATGCCGAAGTCACCCTGCACCGGGCTCGTGTCGATCACGGTCTG
>CAVACW010000060.1:0-16168 GCA_963587345.1 uncultured Oscillospiraceae bacterium
GCTAATTTTCAAGACCTACGGCGTGCCCTTTTCTAGATAGGCTGCCTACAAAAATCCCCACTCAATAGCGTCGGTACAGATCGCTTGCCTCGGCTTCCGTAAAGCCAACGTATTCCGCCAGTCTCCCGGGCTGGACCATGGTGAATTCCGTGAAGTCCGTCAGGGCGGACTGGGTGCCGTATTTCTTGATGGGCAGAATCCCGGTCATGTAGGCGCCGCAAATGGAGCGCGCCGACTGAGCGTCCTTGAAAAGCTCCCGCAGAAAGTCAATGTATTCCTTCTGCAGCGCTGTGTCGGACTTTGCCTCCCGGAAAAGAGCGTCCCATTCGTCAATGATGATGTAGAACCGCCTTCCGGTTGCGAGATAGATGGCGAGCAGCATGCCGGACACGGAATGCACGTCCGAAGCGTCAATCTGCGGGAATTGCTGCTTTAATTCCCGAAGCAGCTCTTCGTTGAGAAGCTTCACCGTTTTGCCAACGCCCTCGCTATTGACGACGAAGCGGGTCATGTCCCAAAAAAGGACGTCGCACTGGTTCAAATGCTGCTCAAAAGGCGGCACGTCCCACGGCGGGAACTTGTCTCTGGGCGTTGTCGCGATCTTCAGATTCTGAAAAAGCGCACGGGAATCCGCGCCGCGGGAGTAGTAGGCCGCCAGCATTTTGGCGGCTAAGGTCTTTCCGAAGCGACGAGGCCTGGAAACGCACAGAAAGCGGAACGGCGTGTTCATGACGGCATTGGTGTACGCAATGAGTTCCGTCTTGTCTACATAGACCTTGCCGGCCAAAATGGCTTCAAAACTGTCGGCCGACGGGTTGACGTAGCATCCCGGATTTCTTTCCACGGCGATTCCTTGATTTCTGAGCAGTCGTCTCATTTTAACGAAAAAAGTTTTTGCGCCAAGGCGCCAGGAGAGGCGTCGCCATCGCCAAGCGGATCAACCATTGGCCGGTGGGCGAAATCGCACGCCGCTACAGTCGGTCGGCGCTTTCCCTATTTGCGCCATACTTGAGAATAGACACGCTACGTACGTAGCGCCGCCCGGTAAAGTAAGGCATGCAGCCGGGTCGCGGGGGAGGAATCCCTCAAGGCCCCCTTGAAAACCCGCCGTCAGGCCACGGTCTGGCGGCATCAATGGAGAGAAATCATGATGAAGACAGTGAAGCTTGCGGCCGCAGCGGCTGCGGTTCTGATGGCGGTCGCCGTGCACGCGGAGACCGTGGACGCGGTGGTGATCGGCTCGGGCGGCGCGGGGCTTTCGGCCGCGGTGACCCTCACGGACCTGGGCCGCAAGGTCGTGGTCTTGGAGAAGATGCCCTACATCGGCGGCAACACGAACCGCGCCGAGGGCGGCCTCAACGCGGCAGAAACCGAGCAGCAGAAGAAGGCGGGCATTCCTGACACGGTGGACCAGTTCTTCGTGGACACCATGAAGGGCGGCCACTACAAGAACGATCCGCAGCTCGTGCACACGATGACGGCGCATGCCAAGGACTCGGTGGCGTGGTTTGTAGGCCTCGGGGGCGATCTTTCCCTCGTGGGCCGCGCGGGCGGCGCGAAGTACAACCGCGCCCACCGTCCGCATGACGGCAGCGCGATCGGCCCCGAAGTGATGCGTACCTTGGCCAAGGCTGCCGAGGAGCGCCACATTGACATCCGCACGGAAAACGAAGCCGTCCGCATCCTCCGCGACAAGAAGGGCGCCGTCATGGGCGTCAAGGTGAAGGATGACGAAGGCAAGGTGTCGACCATCACGACGAAGGCCGTGGTGCTCGCCGCCGGGGGCTTTGGCGCGAACAACAAGATGGTGGCGAAGTTCCGTCCTGACTTGGCGGGCTACTCCACGACGAACCACCCGGGCGCGACCGGGGACGGCATCACCTTGGCTGAGCGCGCGGGCGCGGCGTTCGTGGACATGCGTGAAATTCAGGCGCATCCCACGGCGACTCCGTCGGGCATCCTCATTTCGGAATCCGTCCGCGGCGACGGCGCGGTGCTCATCAACCAGAACGGCCAGCGCTTCACAAATGAACTTCTCACCCGCGACGTGGTGAGCAAGGCCGAGCTCGCTCAGCCCGGGAAGTTCGCGTGGATCGTCTGGGACGCGAAGGTGGCTGAAGGCGCGAAGCTCGTGCGCGGCTACATCCAGCAAAAGCTCACGGTGCAGGGGAACACGTGGGAAGAGCTCGCCGCGGCGATGAACGTCCCTGCTGACGCCTTCAAGGCGACGATGACGCAGTATGCGGCGGACCAGAAGGCAGGGAAGGACACAGCCTTTGCGCGTCCGAGCATGCCGCAGGCTTTGGAGACCGCGCCCTTTTACGCGGTGAAGGTCCAGCCCTCCGTGCACCACACGATGGGCGGCGTGAAGATCGACACCAAGGCTGAAGTGATCGCCAAGAACGGCAAGGCGATCCCCGGGCTCTTCGCGGCGGGTGAAGTCACGGGCGGCGTGCACGGTGGCAACCGCTTGGGCGGCAACGCGCAGGCGGACATCATGACCTTCGGGCGCATCGCGGGCCAGAGCGCGGACGCGTACCTGAAGACGCTCGCGAAGTAATTTCTTTGCAAACAGGGGGTGCCAGAGCCTTTTCCTCTCGGCTCCGGCGCCCTTTCTCCTCATCGCTTGTGGCCTCGGTCTTCGGACCGGGGTCTTTTTTTGTGGGCGCGCGCCTTGCGCAAGGAGCGCCGGCAGGAAAAAAGACGGGGAAAATGGGGGTCAGTGATCTCAGGCTCGGGCGACGGGGAGGGCGGGAAGGGGGTGGTTTGGGGCTTGGGGAGGAATGCGGGACGAAAAGCGGCTTTTCTTTGGGTTAACCCGCAGTCTTTACAAATGGCGAACCGGGGCGAGACGACGTTTCTTGTGTCGTACGAAATCAGGCGGAAGGCAGGCGATCTCTGGCTTGGAGGGGATTCTGCAATCTGTAAAGAAACCTTTTCACGAACGACAGAAATGGAGGAAAGCTTGCGGATTTTGCACTGTTGCATGATTGGTCACAAGGGGGGGCATGAAAAAGACCTGAAAACAAGGTAATGGCAAAAATCGACCTGAAGTAGCGCAACGCCGAGGGGCGATTTTCTTTGTCTTGGCGAGGTTATCTCATAAGATGTTAAGAACGTGGGAATTTGTAGTGGCAGTTAGCCTTTTTAAATTCGTTTGGAAGGGCCGATTGCGCAAGGTTCCTGGAACTCATTTTATGGAGAAGGCGGCGCGTTTGAATCCTGTCAGAAGCGCCGCCGGTTTTCAGTCATGAACAAAACTTACCGAATCGTTTTCAACAAAGTCCGCGGCAGCCTGATGGTGGTGAGCGAGGCAACGTCGTCTGTGCAGAACAAGGGCAGCGGCGAAGGCGTGCGGTTCGGGGAAGGACTGAAAAAGGCGGCGGCTGTGAGCGTGGCAGCTGCCTTGCTGGCGGCACCGACGATGGCGACAGCAGTGGAGTGGGGAACTAATAAGGATGTAGAAATTTCAAGTGATTTATCGGTCAAGAGTCATCTCACAGCCCAAAGCTTGACTATCAGTGGAGGTACTCTAGAGGACGGCAAGGACCCGACAGTTAGTGGCGACGCGTTGAGCAATCTGGGGAAAAAGCCAACAGACATGTCTGTGACGGTGACTGGGAACGTCACTGTTTCCGGCACAGGAAAAATCAAGCTTGACCAGGGCATGAGCCTGGATGCTGATGGGACTTACCGACAGTCTGACAAGGCTGACGTGGAATTTTCTTTCGCGAGAATTTCGGCAAAGTCTGCAGCGGCAATCGAAGGCGGAACTTTATCGATTGGAGGTTGCCCTTACGGTTTGAGCTATCAGTCAGACAAGGGGGTGGCCTATTTCATTGCGCTCGGCAGAGGAACCGATAGCCAAGGAAACGCAATAAGCGGGTTCAACATAACAGGAGGCACGGTCAAGGTCGGCGGAGGAACCAACGGCGGAACCAGCGGCGGCATTTACGCGAGCTCGCTTACGATGACTGGCGGAACTTTGAATGTGAGCAGGGCCGACGCGTTTGTCAAAGTGGGGGTTGAGGAGAAAACGGACCATTTGCTGGGGGATTCTAATGCGGGGGGCGACTTTAACTTCTCTGGCGGCACTCTCGCGCTTTCAAACGGCACGTTCCATGTCAATGGCGCGGCCACGGTGTCTGACGCGGCGAGCCTGACGATTTCTGGCGGCGCGTTTGACGCAAAATCGACGAATCTCACTGGCGGCACGGTTTCAGTGACAGGGGGTACGGCGTCTTTTGGGACCATGACAGTTTCTGGCTCAGGGGCGTTCACGGTGTCTGGTGGAACCACGAGTGCGACTTCGCTAGAGGTGTTGGGAACCGGCATTGAGCTCAATGGATCCTCGACGCTGACCGTATCGGGTGCCACGACCGTCAAGGCGGGGGCGGTCATAGGCATCAACGATCAGTCGAAACTGAAGACGAATTCGCTTGTGGTTGAAGCTCCATCAGAGGGAATTGCTAGAGCAAAAATAATCTCCTCAGCAGCAAGTGACGGCGGCACTTCAACGGGCATCTGGGTGACGGATTCGTCGGTGCAGACGGTTGCTATTGAAAATCTTGATCTGGATGTGACGAAAGGCTCTCTTGTCATCCTGGGCAGTGGGGGCAGCGAAACCGCGGCAAAGTTCAAGAATACGGCGATTTACGGGGGCGGAACTGTCAGAGCAAAAAGCGTGACCATCGATGAAGGAGTGGTGGTTGGCCAGGATACGGATGGGGGCGTGCTTTATGCGACAGAGGCGCTGGAGATCAAGAACGGCAGCCTGACGTTTAAAGGAACGTCTTCGAAGGCAAATGGTCTTTTAGTCGGAGGCACCACTGTTACAGTGCAGGGAGAGGGTGACAAGCGCGCTACCATTGTTTATGAGGGAACGGGTCAGGCTAAGGTATCCGGAACAGCAATAAATCTGTTGCACGCTGATGTAGATGCAGGCAGCGGAACCATTAGCTTTGTTAAGGGGGCAACAGACAAGGGTGCCGTCAATGTGGAGGATGCCTCCATGGCCGGCAAGGTGACCGCTTCTTCGGTGACTGTAAAGCGCGGCAGCACGCTTGTTCTCAACGATGGCGCAAGTCTTACGGCGGACGGCATGTCTGCCAGCGGCGATGGCGATGCCAAGTATGAAATTAATGTTGGTTCCGGCCAGAACGGAAAAGGCGGCAACGCCCAAGTGGTCATTTCGGCGCCCCGGATTGATGATGTCAAAATCAGTGCGGGCGATGAGGGCAAGCTGACGTACGTTGCTGGTGAGAATCAGGCTACAGCGCTGGGCAAGGTGGAGATTGCGTCCGGCACCCTCGCCGCAGGTGCTGTGACGATGAGCAAGGATTCCTTGCTTAGCATGCAAAACGGCACGGCGGTTGAAGCGGCAAGCTTTGTTTTCAACGAAGCGAAAGTGACCGTGGCGGACAATGCCAATGCTTCTATCAAACTCACGGGCACTGAGACAAACCAAGCGGCGAGTTTCACCAGCACAACGATCTCGACGGGAGCCGGCAGCGTCTTTTCTGTGAAGAAGGCGGCCGCGGCCGATGAGCTGGCGAATCTTGCGCTGTCGAGTGTGACGATCAGCGGCACGGGAACCGTGAGAGCTGCGACGGTGACGGCGGTTGCTGGCACGACGTCTGAAATCCAATCCGGTGCGACGCTGGAAGCGTCGGCTCTCAGCGGCACCGGCACCTTCTCCAATGCCGGCACGATCCAAGTAGGAACGCTCTCGGGATTCACCGGCACCTTCTCCAATGCCGGCACGATCCAAGTAGGAACGCTCTCGGGATTCACCGGCACCTTCTCCAATGCCGGCACGATCCAAGTAGGAACGCTCTCGGGATTCACCGGCACCTTCTCCAATGCCGGCACGATCCAAGTAGGAACGCTCTCGGGATTCACCGGCACCTTCTCCAATGCCGGCACGATCCAAGTAGGAACGCTCTCGGGATTCACCGGCACCTATGAAGCGACGGCCAAGGAGGCGACGATCGCTGTCTCTTCAACGGACAATTCAAAGTTCAACAGTGCAACGATCAGTGTTTCCCATGGCGCCAGCGTGTCTGATGCGCTCATCGGCACGAACAACACGATCAAAATCGGCTCTGGAAGCGCTGTGCACACGGCGAGCCGACCGGGCACGGGAGACGACAAAAATCAGTTCACGGACGGCACGACGACGATTACGGCCATGAGCTGGTTCGCAGACAATAGCTACACGCTCAACGGCGGCACGCTTTACACCTCGTTTGGTGATCTTTTTGACGACTATGTCGTCGGCGCCATGACAGGAACGAAGGTTGACAATGTCGGAACACCGAGCGGCGCCGACGATTTCAATGTCTATATCAAGCCAGGCGTTGGTGCTCTGAAGAGCGCCATTTCGTCGAAGCTCACTTTCTCGTCAGGCACGATTGACTTCGATGGCATTTGGACGACAAAGCTCGCAGAAGACGTCCTTTCAAAGCTTAAGAGTGGCTTGACATCCGCGCCTTCGATCACTCAGTACCAGAGCGGCGACAAGACCGAGGGAGCACGCTACGTTAATTTCAGCGGTGACTTGATAAACGATGTGAGCTCTGACAGCTTCAACGTTTCCTTCATCTCCAGCCTCGGCGACAAAGTGAACAATGTCGTCTTCAAGAAGGCGGCGCTTTCAAACACGACGTCCGATAGTTCCGAAAAGAAGATGCTTGTCGTGGGCGACAACGACGCTGCCGAGGTTGAAGGAGCCAATCTTCTCAAGGGACGCGACGTCATCGGCTTTTCGAGCATCACCAATGCTGACAGCGTGACGGTCAAGGACGGCCGCACGCTCTTGCTGGCGGGCTTTGCTGAGTCTGAAACCGATACTGACAAGCGCGTGCTTCAGAGCACGAAGGCCGGCCAGAGCGGCGCCGCAACGGTCGGCGCGGGCAGCACGCTGGTGCTGGGCTTTGCCGACGACAAGACGATCTATGGTGTCATCGGCGAGGTGACGTTGGAAGGAAAGACGGAAGGGACGTCGGGCAGCACTGCGGGCGGCGCCCTCAAGGTGACGGGGCATGACAAATTTACGGCGGACGGCGTGACGCTCAACGCCGGCGCGTCGCTTGTCGTGGATGCTCAGAATGCCGAAGGCGATGCGAATACGGAAAAGAGCCGCCTTGAAGTCACCGCCTATCAGGACGCCGACGGCGCGACGGTGAAAGTGGGGCTGCTGGGCGAACTCGTCATCACGGGCGTGAAAGTGGATGCGAGCGAAAGCTCGACAAAGACGATCAGCGCGACGCTCACGAACGAAGGCGTGCTGACGATCAACGACACCGGCGTCACGGTGGCAAAGAGCTACACCAACCAAGGCACGACGAACCTTCAAAAGGATTCGTCCGTGGCCTTCCAGTCCGACTTTACGAACAACGCCAGCCAGTCCGTGACGGCGGAGGGCGCGTCCATCACCGTGACGAAGACTGCGACCAATCAGGGCACGATTGGTGAAGAGGACCAGGGACTCACGTCGTTCTCGGCCGGCACGTTGGCAAACTCCGGCATCATTTATCTGGCGACGGGCGAATCTCAGGCGACGTCTGTTTCGGCGGGGAGCTTCAGCAACACAGGCGACAAGACAACCACCGGTGTCATCCAGAACGTCACGACGCTCACGACGACGGGATCAGCGACGAACGCAGGTCTCATTGCCTTCAAGAAGGCGACGAACCAGTCTGCGACCCTGACTGCTCAGACAGGCTTCACGAACACCGGCACGGTGACGGGGCTTGAAACGGCGACCGTGACGGGCGATCTCACCAACGGCGACGACAAGGAAACGCAGGCTTCCCTGCAGTTCACGGGCGATTCGAGCACTCTTTCGGTGACGGGCACGCTGCTCAACCAGAAGGGCGCGACCATCACGGGGCTCACAGCCATCAATTCGACGACGTCCAGCGGTGCTTCGAGCGGCATTGTCACCAACGGCGGCACGATCGGCGAAGCGGAGAACTCCAAGCTCACGACGGTCAACGCTGGCGGCAAGCTGGAGAACACCGGGAAGCTCCTGCTTTCGAACGCTGCCGCAACGACGGTTTCTGCGAACGGCTTTAGCAACACGGGCGACCAGACAACCACCGGCGTCATCCAGAACGTCACGACGCTCACTTCGGAAGGCGTTGCGACGAATGCGGGGCTCGTTGCGTTTAACAGCGCGAACGGCACAGCGGCAAAGCTCGACGCGAAGGATGGTTTCACGAATACGGGCACGGTGACGGGGCTCGTCACGGGGACTGTCACGGGCAACCTCACGAACCGCGGCTCCGAAAGCTCGACCGCGTCGATCGGCTTCACAAGCACGAACTCAACCGCCTCGTCGCTCGCCGTCACGGGACAGCTTGACAACGCAACCCATGCGACGATCACGGGTCTTGCGACGCTTACGACCGGCACGGCGGACGCCACCAATATCGAGGCGTCAAAGAACGCCGGCACGCTGGTCTTCACGGGTGAGGGCTCGACGCTCACGGCGAATAACGGCTTCAACAACACGGGCGCCATTGAAAAGCTCGCGTCGGCCCAGGTCACGGGCACGCTCACCAACGCCGGCACGATCGGAAAATCGGCCTCGGAAACGGAACTCTCGAGCCTTGTGGCAACGAAGCTCGAGAACACGGGCGCGATCTATCTCAAGAACGGTGAAATCTCGGTAACGGACCTGGAGAACAACGGGACCGGAACGGATGCCGGCCTCTCGGGCGTCAAGACGCTCACGACGACGGGGACGGCAACGAACGAGAGCACCGTGGCTTTTGCGGGCACCGAGAAGGAGCTTGCGCAGCTCAACGTCAGTTCGGGCACGTTCGCGAACAAGTCAGGCGGCTCCATGAAGGGGCTTGACGGTGCGGTGGTGAAGGGGACGCTCGTCAACGGCGACGCCTCAGACACGGCGCAGTCGGTGATCGACTTCTCCGGCACAGGGACGGCAAAGACTCTGGAGACCGCCGAGGGGGGCGTTTTGGAGAACACCGCCACGGGCCTCATCAAGAATCTCACGACGCTCACTATCACCGGCACGGGCGCTTCAAAGAACGCCGGCCAGATTGGCGAAGAGGCGACGCGTCTTGAGACGCTCTCCGTGGGGAAGACCGCGGACGGCCAGACGACGGCTGGGCAGTTTGAAAACGCCGGCACGGTTTATGTGACGAACGCGTCGGTCACGGCGGAGAGCACATTCAAGAACGATGGAACGGTGACGGCTCAAAGCGTCACCAACGCCGGCACATGGACAGGCAGCGGCTCCGTCACGACGGCGTCTCTCAACAACTCCGGCGCCTTCACAGCAGGCAAGGTTACGTTCGCAGAGAGCGGCAGTGCCCTCACCAACTCAGGGACCTTCACGCTCACGAACGCGGGCGAGTCGGTGACGGTCGCAAGTCTCACGAACCAGAAGAAGGGGGAGGGCACTGGCGTCATCGACGTGGGCCAGACCACGACGAACCTCACGGTGACGTCGTCGCTTGACAATCAGGCCAACGCCACCATCAAGGCAAAGAACTTCACGGTGAGCGGGTCCGGTACGAATGCGGGCGTCATTGAAGCTGCGGGCGATGTGACCGTCGCGGGCGCGAACTTCAAGTCCACGGGCGCGATCACGACAGCCGGCAACTTCACCGTCAGCGGCGACATTTCAACCTCGGTAACCGGCTCGCTCAAGGGCACTGGCAGCGATTCCAAGCTGACGCTGGGCGAAAAAGCCACGCTTACCATTGGCGACAACACGACCGTTTCGGGCTTTGCCAACCTTGCTGCGGCGAGCGGCTCGACGCTCGTGAACAACGCCACTATCCAGCTCTCCGGCGTGTCAGACGCGCAGCTCTCGGCTTCGGGCTTTACGTATGAAGCGGGTTCGGCGGGCGCGCTCCTTGACAGCAAGGGTCAGGCGGTGAAGCTCTCCGACGCCACGATCCGCATTTCGACGGACGGCCAGGACGTCAACAACGTCGCCAACATTGGCAAGAACTCGACGGTGAAGATTGTCGAAAACGGCACGCTGGTGCTGCGCGATGCGGCTTCGACCAATACGACGCTCAACGCTGCCAAGGGGGCGATTACGGTCGATGCGCTCACGACGGGTGACGCCGCCGGGTCTCATGTGACGATCGCGGGCGGCACGCTGAAGACGGATATCTTCACGATCTTCGGCGACGTTTCGAACCACCTCGATGCGAAGGACTTCGCAGACCAGACCATCGCGGCTGACCGCATCTTCAACGCCGGTACGACGGGCGTTCCCAGCTCGCAGACGGTCGGAACGGTGAAGGAGGCGGTGAAGAGTCTCGTCACCTTCACTTCCGGCGCCATCGCGTTTGCGGAAGACTACACGACGAGCCTGTTGAATTCCGTTATCACGCAGCTCAACGAGGCGTTCGGCAGCGAGACGGACAAGATTTCTCAGAAGACGGACGGCACCACGCCTTCGCGCTGGGCGTCCTTCACGGGCAAGCTCCAGGATGCCGATAAAGACGGCGCGCTCACCGTGGCGGTTGCCAACCAGGTGAAAGACGGCGAGGCGGGCGCGGTCTTTGCTTCCACGAGCCTCAAGGGAAATGAAGGCGCCACAACGCTCACGTTTGGCGCGGCTCCGGAATCGGAAACGAACGCGAACCGCGTCACGACAACAAAGCTCGGCGTTCAAACGCTTCTTGGCACCAACGAGGCCGTCGTACAGGACGGCCACACGCTCCTTCTTGTGGGCAAGACTGCGGACGGGAAGCTCCTTCAGGATGCCACGACGGGCGCCAATGGCAATGGCACGGTGAAGGTCAAGGAGAACGCAGCGCTCGTGCTGGGCGACTTTGACACCGCGACGAAGACGGGCGGCGTTCTGGGCACCGTGACGGTGACGGACGGCTCGCTCACCGCGCAGGGCGGCGACGTGTTCACGATCGGCGAGCTCAAGCTCACGGACACCGAGAACAAGACCTCGAGCCTCACGGTGACCGGGCAGGGCACGAAGCTCACGGCGACGACCCTGACGGACAACGCGGGCGTCTCGACCACCGTGGACAAAGGCGCGAGCCTCGTGATCGGAACGGCCTCCGAGCTTGCGGGCAGCTACCACACGGCGGCGGGCGGCGAGCTCAACGTTCAGGCGTCTGGTGCGTCGGCGCTTGCCGTGAAGCAGGCCTTTACGAACAACGGCACCCTCACGGGCGGCAGTGGCGAGACGAAGATCAGCGCAGTGTTTGAAGCGGGCCTTGTGAACGGCAGCGACGCGCAAGGCTCCGGCGTTGTCACGGGCGTTGAAACGCTCACGCTCCTGGGCACAGGCGACGCAAAGAGCGTCAACCGCGGCTCGATCGGCACGGCGGATGATCATGTGACGACCCTCGTCATCGGGAGCGCCGAGACGGCGGGCGAGCTCGAGAATCGGACGGGCGGCCAGGTGTTTGCGGATTCGGTGACCTTGACGCAGGGCAAGCTCACGAATGCGGGCGCGGTGACGACCGCGGCCGTGACGGGCAACGCGGGCTCGGCGCTCGTCAACACTGCCAAGATCACGGGCTTGAACGAGGTTTCAACCAGCGGGTCGCTCAAAAACTCGGGCAAGGTGGAATTCACCGGAACCGGGGATAAGGCGATGTCGGTCGCAGGAGGCTTTGAAAACCAGACGGGTGGCGAAGTCATCGGCCTTGCCACCCTCGGCCTCACGGGCGGCGCTTCGACGAATGCCGGCACGATCCATGCGAGCGCGGTCGCGGTTGCGAACGGCACGCTCACGAACCAGTCAGGCGGCATGATCACGGGGCTTGACACGGTCACCGTGAAGGGAAGGCTCGTCAACGGCGCCGATTCGGGCGACGCTGCGACGCTGGTCTTCTCCGGCACGGGCGCCACGAAGTCGCTGGAAACCGCCGATGGCGGCGCGCTTACGAACAACAAGACGGGCGTCATCGAGCATCTCGCGTCGCTCACGATCGCTGGGACGGGGGATTCCTCCAATGCCGGTCAGATCGGTTCGGCGACGGATCGCGTGACGACCCTTTCGATCGGAAAGGCCGCGGACACTTCGACTACCGGCAGCTTCACGAATACGGGCGACCTTTACGCGGCGACCGCGAGCGTGACGGCAGGCAGCCAGCTCACGAACAGCAGCCGCCTTGATGCGACGACCTTGACCAACAACGGCACGGTGGAAAACAGCGGCACGGTGACGGCAACAAGCGTCACGAACGCAGGATCCTGGTCGGGCGAGGGCGCCGTGAACGCCGCGACGATTGAAAACTCGGGCAACTTCAGCGCGAAGACGACGCAAAACGAGTTCACTCATCTCAAGAATTCCGGCAGCTTCACGCTCACGGCGCAGGCCGAGAAGGTGACCGCGGCCGCCATCGACAATTCAAAGGGCTCTGGGACGGGGGACAAGGTCGGCACGATGGATTTCGGCACGGGCACGGATCTTGCCGTCACCGGGATGCTCAAGAATGACACCGGCGCCACCATCATCGCGAAGAACGTCACGCTCTCGGGCAATTCGGGCAGCAACGCCGGCACGCTCGACGCGCACGGCAGCGTGACGGTTTCGGGGAATAGCTTCACGTCCTCGGGCGCCATCAACGCCACGGGCGACGTGACGGTCTCGGGCAAGGAGTTCAAGTCCACGGGCACGATCACGACGAGCGGCGACTTTGCTGTCGCGACGGGCGCTGCGGCCGCCGTGGGCGGCATGCTCACCGGTGAGGGTGAGCAGTCGCAGATCAAGCTTGCTGACACGTCTTCCCTCACGATCAATGGGGAAACGACGGTCTCGGGCTTTGCGAGCCTCGTGATCGGCGACGGCGTGACGCTTTCAAACGCTGGCACGGTCACCCTCAAGACGTCGACGATTGACGCCGCTGGCAAGCACTTCACCTACAACGGCGCGGGCGGCACGCTCAAGGACGAAAAGGGTGCCGATGTGAAGATTTCGGGCGCTACGATCCAGATTTCCACGGATGGTATGGAGGTTAACAACCTCGCCAATGCCGGTGCGAATTCCGTGCTCGATGTGGTGAAGAACGGCGTGCTCGTTCTTACGGACGAAGTGAAGAACGATGCGCTCAAGACGGCGGCTGGCAAGCTCACGACGACGGCGCTTCTTACGGGCGACCTGAAGGGCTCCACCATCGTGCTCAATCAAGGCACGCTCAAGACCAACATTCACACGCTCTTTGGCGATGTGACGACGAAGGGCGTCACGGCGACGGACTTCAAGGGCACGGACATCACGGACACTGTCTTTGTCACGGGCACGACGGGGCTTCCAATCCAGACCGTGGGAGCCGTCAACGCGGATCTTGCCAAGTTGATCACCTTCAATTCGGGCGCCATTGCCTTTACGGACAGCGTGTCCAGCGACCTCGTTTCGTCGGTGCTTGAGAGCCTCAACAAGACCTACCATTTGGCCAACGATCCCATCACCGAGGGAAGTTCGGCGGGCAATTCGAACCGCTGGGTGCAGTTTGCCTCGGATTCCGCGGTGACGAGTTCGAACCTGACGCTGGATAACGTCGCCAACATCCGCAGCGACGTCACGGGCGTGATCTTCTCCGAAAAGAAGCTCGACGGGAAGGGAACGACCGAAACGCTCACCTTTGGCAATCAGGGCGACGTGACCACGACGCAGTTCGGCGTCGCGGGGCTCGCGAAGACCGAGACCGCTGAGGTGAAAGACGGCCACACGCTGCTTCTTGTGGGATCGTCTGACACGAAGGCCAAGGTGCTCACGGACTCCACTTCGGGCGGCACGGTGAACGTGACGAACGCGAGTCTGGTGCTGGGCGACTTTGACACCGACACCGTGAAGGGCGGCACGATTGGCAGCGTCAATGTGACGACCGGGTCGCTCACGGCGCAGGGCGGCGATGTGTTCACGGTGAAGAAGCTCGAACTCAAGGGTTCGGATGACAAGTCCTCAACGCTTCTCGTGACGGGCCGGGGAACGCAGCTCACGGTCGGAACCATCACGGACGACGCCAAGACGACGGTTGACGTGGCGACGGACGCGACGCTCGTGCTCGAGTCCGCCGCGACGCTCAACGGCGACTACGCCACCGAGACGAACGGCACCCTTCACGTGCAAGGCGCGACGGGCGGCGCGGACAACAAGACCGTGGTCTTTGCCCAGTCCTTTGACAATCAGGGAAATCTCGTGGGCGACCCGGTTGATACCTCCACGGAAGTCAACGCGTCGTTTGCTGCGGGCTTCACGAACGGCAGCTCGGGCGTGATCTTGGGCTTTACGAAGGTCACGACGGCGGGCGAGTCAACGAACGCCGGCAAGCTCACCACCACGGAGGTGGCCGTTGCTTCCGGGAAGCTCACCAACACCAGCACCGGGACCGTCACGGCGTCTCGCCTCACGGGCGAAGAAGGCTCCACGGTGGAGAACGCCGGCACGGTGACGGGGCTTGACACGGTCAATACGTCGGGCGCCTATCAGAATTCGGGCACGACCGAATTCACGGGCGAGGGCACGGGTACGACGGGCAAGACCATGACCGTCGCGGGCGGCTTGACGAATTCGGGCACCGTGAAGGGGCTCGACGACCTGAACCTCACGGGCGCAACCACGTCCCGGAACACGGGCACGATCGACTTCACGTCGAGCACGGACGGCACGCTCTCGATGTCGGGCGGCACGCTTGAAAACAGCGGCACGGTCGCGGGCGCGAAGAAGGTGGAGCTGGGCGACAACGCCACGCTGCACAACAAGACGGACGGTGTTGTGGAGACGTCGGCCATTACAGGGATGAATGGCGCCAAGGCGCCGGCTTCGGCCAAGGTTGAAAACGAAGGCACGATCAAGGGCTTGACCACGGTCAGCACCGCGGGCTCGTTTGACAACCAGCAGTCGGTGGTCTTTACGGACGACGGCGCTGGAAAGCTTGACGTTGGTTCTCTCACGAACGCGGGCAACATCACGGGCGTGAAGGACCTCGACGTCGCCGGCGACGCGACGAACAACGGCTCGATGGCGGGGCTCGGCACCGCGGATATTGCGGGCAGCCTTACGACGGGCGAAGGCTCGACGCTCATCTTCACGGGCACGGAGGGCACGCTCTCCGTGACGGGCTCTGTCACGAACCAGGGCTCGATCGGCACGGACAGCGGCAACCGGCCGGCCTCGATCACTGTGGGGACGGACGGCAGCGCCTCGTCGTTCACGAACGGCGGCACCGGCAGCGTCATCGCGGGCTCGATCACGGTCAACGGCTCGGGAACGCTCACGAACGAGGCGGGCGGCTCGATCGATGCGGCGACCATCGCCACGGGCGCGGGCGGCCTCACGAACGAGGGGAGCCTCACAGGGCTCAACCAAGTGTCAACGAGCGGCGAATTCAAGAACGCCGGCACCGCGACCTTCACGGGCACGGGCCGCAGCCTCTCGGCCACGACGCTCACGAATGAAGGCACGGTCACAGGCCTTGCGAGCGCCACGGTCGCGGCGGGCAGCAACTCGGGCGTGATCGACATGAGCGGTGCGGACAGCGCCTTCACGGTCACGGGTTCGTTCACGAACGGCGCTTCGGGCGCCATGACGAACGTCGGCACGGTCGTGGTGGACGGCTCGGAGAGTGCGGCGACGTTTACCAACAACGGCACGCTCACGGGCGCGGGCGGCAGCGGCGTCAATGTGACGGTGACGAGCGCTTCGGGCGACAGCGCGAAGGGCGGCTTCGTCACGACGGGCGACGTGACGCTCGGCACGTTGACGGGGAACGGCACCTTCACGAACGCGGGCGGCCGCGTCACGTTTGCTGAAGGCGGCTCGGGCTCTGGCTTCACGGGCGGCTTCAAGCAGACGGGGGTCTTTGCGACGACGGACTTCACGGGCACGAGCGGTCTGGGCACAGGAAGCTCGATCGAAGTGACGGCGGGCACGCTCACGATGAAGAACCTTGCGCCTTCGTCCGTGACGGTCACGGGCGGCACGCTCGCCGTGACGGGGAGCGTCAACAGCTCGCTCACGCTGGGTGGCGCCGGGACTCTCGAAACGTCGCTGGCGGGCGTCAAGACGGGCAACAACTATCTTGAGAACGTGACGTTCACGACGACGGATGGTGGCACTGGCACCGGCAATCTGCACCTCACCGACGAGTCCATTGCCATGAGCGACGCGGAAGCGCTTGCCAAGGCGATGAGCAGCAAGGGCGGAAAA
>CAVACW010000061.1:0-16146 GCA_963587345.1 uncultured Oscillospiraceae bacterium
GTTTTCCAATACCGTGACAAGTTTGGAAGATTTTTGTTTCGCTAGCCAAACCCCGCTACGCCATCTGGCGCATGACTTTTCCCCGCCAACTCTCTATCATCGCCGTATTGCATTACGCCGATAGGAAGTCACTATGATGCTCATGTTGCCCCTTTTTGGCATCATCACGCTTATCGTCACCGGCTGGGCCATTGTTCGCAAGTATCAGGTGAACATGGTGCTCCTTCTCGCCGGCCTCGTTCTGAACGGATGCGCCGTTCTGGCCGGCGTTTCGGACTTTCTCCCCAAAAACGCCTCCCCCACGGGGTTCGTCGGATTTGACCTCATTGAGCTTCTTCGAGCCATCTCCCGCACGCAGGTGGCGGGCGTGGGCTTCATCATCCTCGTTTCCGGGGGCTTTGCGGCCTACATGCAGGCCGTGGGGGCGTCAGACCGCTTTGTGTCGGTGTGGACAAAGCCCCTGTCGCTTTTGAAGAACCCCTACCTCATTCTCGCGGGCGTCTTCATCTTCGGCCACTGCCTGGGGCTCGTCATCACGTCGGCGGCGGGCCTGGCGATGCTCATGGTCGTAACGGTCTACCCTCTCATCGTCCGCGTGGGCTGCTCGCCCCGAGCCGCTGCGGCGGTGCTCGCCTCGGTGCTTGCGATCGGCTACGCGCCCGCCTCGGGCGTTGCGGTGATGGCGGCAGGGCTCGTGAATCTTGATCCCATCGAGTACCTCGTGCACTACCAGCTTCCGATGGCCGTCCCCACCATTCTCGCGATGGCCGTCGCGCACGTCGTGGTACAGCGCTGGTTTGACCGCCGCGAGACCGTTCAGGAAAAGTCGCAGGACGTCGGCATGACGATGGAAGAGATGGAAGCCAAGCGCAAGGCCCTCGAAGCAACGCCGCTTCTCTACGCGGCGATGCCTCTCTTTCCGATCGTCCTTCTTCTCATCTTCAACAAAATGGTCTACGCGGACGTGACCTTGAACGTCGCCACCGCCATGTTCCTCTCGTGGATCGTCGCCTTCCTGATCGACCTCGTCGTGCGCCGCGACCCGCGCACGTCCTTTGACCTCTCCTTTGCAATGTTCAAGGGGATGGGCAACATTTTGACAAGCACCGTGGGGCTCATCTTTGTGGCGGCCTTTTTCGCAAAGGGCCTGCAAAACGTCGGCATCGTGTCGATCCTGATTGACGCCGCCAAGGAAGTGGGCCTTGGCGTCACGGGCTCGGGCGTCGTCCTCTCCGCCGTGATCGGCGTCATCACGGGCCTCACGGGCTCGGGCGTCGCGGCCTTCACAAGCCTCGCGCACATCGTTCCTGACGTCGCGCAGCAATTGAACACCAACGGCATCACCATCATGCTCATGATGCACACCGCCTCTGAAATGCTCCGCGCCATGAGCCCTGTCGCCGGCGTCGTCATCATCGTCTCGAGCTTTGCGAAGGTGAATCCCCTCACGATGGTGAAGCGCACGGCGATCCCCTGTCTCGTGGGCTACGTCGTGATGCTCATCACCGTGACCATGATGTTCGGCTGATCCCCGCCCGTTCAGTCGCCAAGCCGCGGAGTTCGCTCGAGCTGCCGCGGCTTTTCTTTGGCTCTCGCTCAGAAGCCCAGGCGCTTCACAAAGGCCGCCACGGCGCCCCGCGTCTGCGGCAGATTCAAAAGCGTATGAGGCGCGTCGGGAATGAGAACGATGGAGCTCACCGGGTTGTGCCGCAGGACGTTCGCGGCGCAGCCCAGCGCGGCCGGATTGTCGAGATAGGGATTCGCGCGGCTGAAGAACTTGTCTGTGAGGCTCATAACGTTCAAGACCGGCAGATCGTCCGGCAGTTTCGACGCATGCGCCGCGACGTGGTAGTTGTCTTCGCACGACCACGAGAAGATGAGCCGTCCCGCTTCCTTCACGGGGACCGCGGCTCGGTCAAATCGCGCCGCCGCAACGCCCCCTTCGCTCGTACCCGCGACGGCGTACCGCCCGTCAAACCACGGGGCCTCCGCCAAACGCCGGGCGGCGTACTGAAGCTCGGCGCTTCGCATGGCGTGCACCACTTCGTAGACGTCCCGCGCCACGGGCGAGGTGTAGGTCAAGCGATCAGCGAGTTGAAAGGAATCCGGCACCGCCACGGCAGCCTTCAGCTCAACGGCCGCCCAGCGCGCGAAGTCGCGAATGGCGTCCGTGATGCCGGAACTGCCGTGCGCCAAGAGAATCGTCGGACACTTCACAGCGGACGTCACATCCGCCGGGCGCGTTTCCGTGAAGCCGCCCATTCCGTCGGGCAGCACCAGAAAGGCGTACTCCCAAACCGCTCGAAGGGTTTCCTGCGTGTGCCTGCGGACCGTGCCCGCCACCGTGCCTGTGAGTTCGATCATAAGGACTCTCCCATCGTGGTCATGACGGGAAGGCTACGCCCGCCTTCGCCTCCTGTCTGCGGCGCTTTTCCCTACTTTTCTTGCGGGAATTTCAGGCGCTTTTTGCCCTGCCGCGCCAAGCCTCATCTCGCTAAAATGCCGCCATCGATTTCACGGGCCCGCCAGAGGCCCGTTTGTTTGCAAGAAGAAAGACCCATGAGCCAGCAGATTCTCAACCTTGACGACCTCTCCTCCCTTGAAAAGCGCTACGCCGGCATTCTCGGCGCGGGCGAACTGATGCGCCGCGCGGGCGACGCCGTGGCGCGCGTCATCGCCGACCGCGTCAAAACCCCGGCGCATGTCGTCGTGATCTGCGGCCCCGGCAACAACGGCGGCGACGGCTATGCGGCGGCCCTGGCCCTGCAAGCCAAGGGCTACCGCGTCACGTGCGCCACGATCACCGGGGGCGCCCCTGCGACCGAAGACGCGAAGGCGCTTTATGAGGCGTGGCTTGCCTCGGGCGGCGAAACCGTCACGGATCCCTACAGCGCCGACAAGGCGCAGGTCGTGGTGGACGCCCTCTTTGGCACGGGCTTGAAGCGCGCGATTTTGAACGAATGGCAGGACGCCGTGCTCTGGTACAACGAACGGCAGGCGCTTCACGTGAGCATTGACCTTCCAAGCGGCATCGACGCCATGACGGGCACGTGGGTCGGGAAGATTCCGGGCTGTCGCTCGGACGTGACCGTCAACCTCCTAGCTCCCAAGGCGGGCTGCTTCATGATGGAAGGCGCAGACGCCGCAGGCGACGTGGTTTTGGACAACCTCGACGTCTCGGTTCCCCTGTCAAACCTCTCCTTGATTGACGCCGATGACTTCCGCCACATCGCCGAGCCTCGCGCGAAGAACTCCCACAAGGGCACCTACGGCCGCGTCGTCGTGATTGGGGGCGAAACCGGGACGGTCGGGGCGGCGTTCCTCGCGGGCCGCGCGGCGCTCAAACTGGGCGCTGGCTCCGTCGTGGTCGAAGTGATGAGCGACAAGGCCCCTGCCTTAGATCCCCTGCAGCCTGAGCTCATGGTGACCGACAAAGCGGACCTCTCGCAAGCCGACGCTATCGTCGTGGGCTGCGGCATGGGCTTTTCTGAAAAGGCGAAGGCGCGCTTTGAAGCCGCGATCGCCTGCGACGTGCCGCTCATCATTGACGCGGACGCCCTGCGGATGCTCGCGCAGGACCAGAAGCTGCAGGACGCGGTGCTCGCCCGCAAGGCGCACACCGTCATCACCCCGCACCCGGGCGAGGCCGCCGCAATCATTCACTCCACGATTGAGAAGGTGAACGCTGACCGCATCAACGCAAGCCGCGAGCTCGCCGTTCAGACGGGGTGCGTGTCGATTTTGAAGGGCGCGGGGTCCGTCGTGTCCTTGCGCAGCTCCCGCACGTGGATCAATCCCACGGGGAACGCCATGCTTGCCACCGCGGGCTCCGGGGATGTTCTCGCGGGCATGCTCGCCGCGATGTTTGCGCAACAGTTTGACCTTGTGTCCGCCACGCTCTCCGCGGTATGGCTCCACGGTGAAGCCGTGAAGGATCGCGCCGCGGGCGTCACCGCCGGGAAGATCGCGCGCTATGCCGCGGACATTGTGGAGGGGCTGCGGTTGAAGACCTACACACCGGCGGACATCTACGCGCCGGGGTGCAAGCGCCGCGGGTGATTGGCCGCCTTGACGCAGGTTTGAAGGGAGCCGTCGGTTGAAAAGCCGGCGGCTTCTTTGTCTTGGTTTTGGAGATTGAATGGGCTACGGCACCCTGCGCCTCTCTCAGCCGTGAGCTGCTACTGCGGCAGAGCGCTCCATCACCATGCGAGCGATGTAGCCCGAACGCGAGTCGCCTGCATCTTGCGCCAGCGTGTCAAGTCGACGTAGCACTCGCTGTGGAATTGTGATGTTGATACGCTCCGTTTTGGAACCCAACAGTTCCGAGGGCACATCGATATAACCAAAAATCCACCCTTTGTAATCTGGATCAGCGGCAATCGTATCCATCGCAGACGGCAACGGAATTTCATGATTCTCATCCAATTCCGCTTCAATCCATCCAACTGCCGCTTCCTTAGCCTCCGAAAAAGCCTCCTCGAGAGTGTCGCCGGCAGAAAAACAACCGGGCAGATCAGGAACAACGACACCATAAGCATTCTCGTCGTCCCCTGGTTCAATAACGATAGGGTAGCGCATTGATTTCCTTGCTCCATAGTCTGTAGTTGTTGACGAAAAACCACGGGATGTTTGCAAAGCCCGCATCCCGTGGGTACAACTCACCTGAGCTTCACTCCGGTTTGGCGTTCAATCGCAGCGACCGTGCCTTTCGGCAAATCCTTTTTTGGATGCGGAACACATGTCGGCCGTTGATATCCTGCTTTTCGAAAGTACCAATGATCGCCTTTAGTTCGCACTAAAAACCAACCATTGGCCTCAAGTTTGTTGATGACTTCGGAACTATCCATGGCTGGCTCCTTAGTAAATCAACCATCAGATTATACACACGGCCTACACATCATATAAAACAGCTCCAACGAAAAAGCCCCCGAACCGTAAGGAACGAGGGCTTTTCAAGTTCTTAAGAAAACTGCGCTAAGCAGTCAGCCGATTAGAACTTGTGGATCATGCCGACGAGGACTTCGACGGAAGACGGCTTGACAGATGCAGCGTCCTTCTCTTCAACGTACTTGTCCTTGATGTAGGAAGCCGTCGTGTAAACGCTGGTGCGCTTCGAGAAGTTGTAGCTGTAGCCAACAGCACCGACATAACGCTTCAGGGAAGCATCGCTGTTGTCAACGGATTCCGCATCGAGGTAGCCAGCATAAGCAGCAACCGTACCGCCGAGCACCGGAGCGCTCACGCCGAGACCAAGGCCCCAGCCTTCAGCGCCCTTGTCTCCGAGTTCATAGCCCTTGCTGTTGTCCGCATCGAACACCGCGGTGTTATTCTTCACGTAGATCTGCTTATTACCAACCTTCTTAGCATTGTCAAAGTAGGTAGCACCGAAGAACACCTTGGCCACTTCGAAGTCATAGTTGCCACCGAAGTTCACCGTGATGGAATCATCAATGTCTCCAGCAGAATATTTTCCATAGGAAGCATAGTTGACGGAATCAACCGAACCAACCAACGTCAAACCACCAGCCACAAACTTGGCGCCAACGCCATAGTAACGATCCACAGAAGACTGACCTTCAATCCCTTCCGTCTGAGTAGAGCTGTTCTGGAAGGAGTACTGAGCGTACACATTCAAACCAGCAAACGTCGGAGTGACATAGGTCACCGTGTTGTCAAAGCGAGCATAACCACTAGCAGAAATCCACTTCAGGCCAGCGGTGGCATCACCGTAACCCGTAGAGAACGGACCGGTCACGCCGAGAAGACCGTACGTGCCATTGGAGCTGGCGAGCTGGCCAACACGACCGAAGGACAGCGTACCGAAGTTGGAAGTCACATACAGCTGAGCTTCACGATCGAAAATCTTGTCCTTGGTGGACAGAGCACCCGTGTCAGCCGCAAAACCGTTTTCGAGAACGAAGCCCACCTTGACGCCGTTGCCCAGATCTTCCACGCCCTTCAAGCCGAAACGAGAGCCGGAGTTATTGCCGGAACCCATCTTGAAGGTGTTCGTCTTGTCAACGTTCTTCTGATCAGCATCGAGGTGCTGATACTGAAGGCCGAGGTCGATCAAGCCATAGAGGGTGACATCAGCAGCGACCGCAGAGCCGGCAAAAGCGCCGAGCACGGCGACTGCAGCGAGAGTCTTTTTCATTTGAGAGATCTCCAGAATTTGCGAATTCAAAAAGCCGTTGAAACCTTCACGCGGGGACTAGACCGCAGTTCCAACAGCCGTCTCGGTTAATGAGACTGCGCTCATTGTTTCATCGGTCGAAATACCTACCCAAAAAAGCGAGAGGCGACTGCCTTTCGCCGAGGGTTAACCCTGAGAATATTCCGCAACACTTCACGGAAACGGTCGCCCCATCGTGCCGCACTGCGCCCGCTGCAAAAGCACCGCATCGATGAGCACCAGCGCCGTCACCGCCTCCAACACCGGCGCCGCCCGCAGCCCCACGCAGGGGTCATGGCGCCCGGTCGTGGAGACCGTCACTTCGTTGCCTTCCTCATCAAGGCTCGCCAAGGGAAGCCGCACCGAGGGCGTGGGCTTCACCGCGACGCGCGCCGTAATGGCCGCCCCATTGGAGATGCCTCCGAGAATCCCGCCCGCGTGGTTCGTGACAAAGCCCGCCTTCGTCATGCAGTCGGCGTTCGTCGTGCCCGTTGATTCTGCGGCGGCAAAGCCGTCCCCAATTTCCACGCCCTTAACGGCATTCACCCCCATCAAGGCGGCCGCGAGCTTCGCGTCGAGCCGCCCGTAGACAGGATTCCCCAGCCCCGCGGGCACGTTCAAGGCTTCAACATAGAGTTCAGAGCCAATGCTGTCCCCCGTCGCCCGCACCTGGTCCATCTGGGTTTCCAATGCCGAAATCTGCGTCACGTTCGCGGCAAAAAAGGCGTTCTGATTCACCGCGGCCCAGTCCTCTACGCGCACGGGCGTCGCGCCAAGCTTGGTGAGGCAAGCGCGAATCGTGATGTTGAGGTTTTCCTTGAGCCACTTTTTGGCGACCGCCCCCGCCGCCACCGTGGGCGCCGTCAGACGCGCCGACGCCCGGCCGCCGCCTCGGGGATCGCGAAGCCCGAACTTCGCCCAGTACCCCCAGTCCGCGTGCGCGGGCCGGAACTGATGCGCCACCGCGCCGTAGTCGCGGCTGCGCTGGTCGGTGTTGCGGATGAGAAGCGCAATGGGCGTCCCGGTCGTGCGACCCTCGTAGACGCCCGAGAGAATCTCCACGGCGTCGGCCTCACGGCGTTGCGTCACGTGGCGGCTCGTGCCGGGTTTGCGGCGATCCAATTCCGCCTGAATGTCCGCTTCCGTGAGCGCCATCCCCGGCGGGCACCCGTCAATCACACAACCGATCGCCGGCCCGTGGCTTTCGCCAAAATTCGTGACAACAAAGACTTCGCCTGTGGAGGATGACGACATGAAGGCCCCGCCCGTGAAAATTGATAAAGAGCCTTGAGCCTAGCAGAACGCCACTTCGCCGTCATGGGAGAAATGCGGCATGCGCCGCTCTGCTAGCATTCCCGCCTTCAATTGGGAGGCTCCGACATGCCGGAAACGATCAACGCCGAATGGCTCACTGAAACCCTCAAGGACGCGGAAGAGGCGCTTGCCTATGCGATTCAGCTTCTGGAAGAAAATCCCCGCAAGGCCGCAGGGATTCTCGAGCATGAAATTCCGGCGGTGTACGCCAAGCTCAACTACGCCGTGAACACCGCCGCAGCCGGTCCTGCCGCACTCGAAACGATGGAAGACGACGACGACCTCGTCGCCTGGCCCGCGGGAATGCCCTTCAAGGCGCCCGAACCCAAAGCCGAAGAAGACGACAGCGACGATCAGGCGTAGCGCTTTGTGAGCGCGTACGTCACCATGTCGTCCGTCGCCCAGACGGTTTCGCCCGCCTTCGTCCAGCCGTCTCTGAGGTAGCCCTGCCACGAGCAGTGATTGTCAGTAAAAAGGTAGGCGGTCGTGACGCCGCGACGGCGGCACTCGGCCTCAAAAGCCGTGAGAAGCGCCTTTCCGGCGCCCTTTCCTCTGAAGTCCGGATGCACGATGAAGTAGACGACTTCCGGGCTGTCCGCCGGAAGCCCCTCGCGGCGCAGCTTTTCAAGCAGCGCCTCATTCACTTCATGGAGCCGCTCCACGAACCCCAGCACGTTCCGCCCGGCGGGCGTCGCCTTGAGGCGCCCGAGCGTCGTCCGCATGACGGCGAGATACGCGGGCGCCCACGGAGACGCCTCGTGGCTCCCCGCAAAAGCGGCGCACAGCAACCCCGCCGGCCGCCCGTCCACAACGGACACCCGCACCCAGCTGGATTCCGCGAGATTTGTCGCCAGATACGCAACGCCTGAAAGGCGCTGCTCCTCCGCGGTCGCATCAATGAGCTCGAATCCCCACGTCTTCAAGTAGGCGTCCACGAAGACGTCAAAGTCCGCCGTTTCAAACGGCCGAATCGCCACTACCATCACGCCGCCGTGACGCCCGGGATGACGTAGAGGAGCACCGAGAAGAACTGCAGCACCGTCCCTAAAAAGACGAAGACGTGCCACACGGCGTGCCCGTAGGGAAGCGACTCCCAGACGTAGAAGATGACGCCTGCGGAGTACGCAACGCCGCCCAGCACCAGAAGCCACAGGCCGCCTTCGGGCAAGGCGCTGATCAAGGGATCCATCGCGAGCACCACGAGCCACCCCATCACGAGGTAGAGGACGCAGTTCACCCAGTCGCTGCGCTTGAGAAGAATCTTCTGCAGCGACACGCCCGCGATCGCAATCGCCCACACGGCGCAGCAGAGCGTGATCCCCACCCAGCCCTTCAGGGTGACAAGGCAGAAGGGCGTGTAGGACCCGGCGATCAGGATGTAAATCATCGCGTGATCGAGGACTTGGAGCACTTTCTTCGCACGCAAGTTCGGAATGGCGTGGTAGAGCGTCGAAGCCGTGTAGAGGCACACCATGCTCGCGCCAAAGATCGCCACCGCCGACACGACAACGGCGGAGCCCGAATAGCACGCAGCAAACGCGACGAGGACGCAGAGGCCGGCAATCGAAAGAAGCGCCGCCACGCCGTGCGTCACGGCGTTCGCAATCTCTTCACCAACGGTGTAGCAGGCGGTCGCGGCGGTCTTTTTCTCGGTCGGCCCCGCGTTCAAGGCAATGGTTTTCTTCATGGATCAATCCAACCGCCGCCCGACGCGGGCGGCTCAAAACGGATGCGAATGATTCTCAACGAGAAAACCGGGGCTGACACAGGGGCCTTTATTGGTATTAACCCGAGGATAAGCAACGAGATGTTGCAACATAACGGCCTCACGTAAACTTCATTGCACGCAATGAAAGAGGTTTTCCATGGAATTTGCCAGCACCGACGTCATGGCCTACGTACTCCTGCACGAAGAGGATGCCGGCCGCCGCCTCAACAAGACGCAGGCGCAGGTGATGCTCTACTGTTGCTACGGCGCCGTGCTCGCCGCCCATGACGAGCGACTCACCGACGAGCATCCCAAGGCGTGGCCCTTCGGCCCGCTCTTTCCGCAAACCGTCGCCGCCATCAACCGCCGGCAGCTCACGCACAGCTGCGCCCGCCGTTTTGCCGCCGCGTGCCCTGCGGACTGGCTCGCGCTCATCGACCAGACGCTCTGCGCCTTTCGCGGCTACTCGGCCGCAGCGCTCTCCCGCTGGTCCTGTCGTCCGGCTTCGCCCTGGGCCAAAGCCGATCCATTAGCTCCGCTTGATGATCGAGCGATTCAAATCTACTTTAAAAATCTCCTTGAAATCATCAATTCCAGAGCAACCAACTGTCCAGCGACGACACTCTGATGTCCGACGAACAGGACGCAGCCGCAGAACCAAAGGCAGTTTCTCCATCGTCCACCGTTGTCCTTGAAACCGCTGCGCGGCAACTTTCGTACAAGTCTCTTTAGCTCGCGTTTCACTCGCCATGCCACACCGCCTGCAACTCATGATCAAAGGCCTTTCCTTCATCGGCCGCTCACTCACCCCGCGCTTTGCGCCGCTCTCAACAACGCCATTTGCGGATGCCCGCCGAAGGATGGCCGTCTCGCGCGACAAGGTGTGGCCCGCCTTCAAAGCTGCAGTGGACTCTCAGACTCCCGACGGCAACAAAAAAGCCCGCCGACGCGTTCATTGACGCACCTCAAGCGAGCCTTTCCGACCTGCCTACCGACGAGTCAAGCAGGAATATCGTTTGTTTTCAATAGTAATTTGGCGGAAGCGGTGAGATTCGAACTCACGAACGGGGATTACCCGTCGCCGGTTTTCAAGACCGGTGCATTCAACCACTCTGCCACACTTCCGTCGTCCTTCAATCGGGCGAAGGAGCCATTCTAACAGACAACTGCTACGAATTGAGCCACATGTGCTGGGTGTAGATCACCCGCCAGGCGATGTGGATCAAAAACGCCGCGGCGGCGATCTTGAAAACCCAGGTGCCGATCGTCTTCAGTTTTTCCATGTCCATTTTGTCTTGTCACCGCGGGCTTGACCGCGGCGCTCTCTCCCAAAGGCCGGAATTCTAGAGGCCGCCGCGGGCTACTGCCAACTGTCGGGGTGCTGCCAGAAGTCCAAGACGCGCTCCAGCTTCAAGGTGCGCGAAAAGGGCGGCAGGCTCCCTAAGAAGCGCTTCGCGTAGCCCGTTACGCCGGGAAGCACCCGCTTGTCGCCGATGATGAGAATGCCCCGATCCTTTTCACTGCGAATGAGGCGCCCCGTGCCCTGCTTCAAGGTGATGGCCGCCAAGGGAATCTGATGATCCGCAAAGGGATTGCCGCCCTGCTCGCGAATCCATTCCCCCTTCGCTTCCAGCACCGGATCATCCTTCGGGGCAAAGGGGAGCTTGTCAATCACCACCAGAGAGAGCGCCTCGCCCTTGATGTCAATTCCTTCCCAGAAGCTCATGCTTCCCACGAGAATCGCCCCGCGAGTGCTCTTGCGAAAGCGCTCGATCAATTTTGTGCGACTGTCTTCGTTTTGAAGGAGCACTTCATAAGCCCGGCCGTTGGCGGAAATCATCTCCCGCAGCCGCAGCGCCGCCTGCTGCATGGCGCGGTAGCTCGTGCAGAGAACGAAGGTGCGGCCGCCCAGCAGGTCAATCACGGGCCAGCTTTCACGCACGAGAGCGTCAATGTAGTCCTCGCGCTGCGTGGTTTTGGCGTCGGGCATCCCGCTAGGCACGTAGAGCATCGCCTGCTCGGGGTACTCGAAGGGGCTCTCGTAGACGTGGGTCTCAGCGCCCTCCATCCCCATTTCCTTCAAGAAATGCGAGAAGTCGTTTCCCGCCGTCGCAATCGTCGCCGACGTGAAGACCCACGCCGAATCCGCCTGCGATTCGCGAAGCTTCGCGAACTCCTCCGCAAAAGAAAGCGGCGTGACGTTCAGCCGCGCCTCGCTTCGCGTGCGCTCAATCCAGCGCACGACAGGCACCCCTTGCGGCGTCTTCACCACGACCGATGGCTTTTTCAAGGCCTGCGCCCAGTCCGCCATGGCAAGGGCGGCGTCCATCAGCACCTCGGCGCCCCGCTCGATTTCGGGATCGTCTTCCACCGCGAGCGTCAATTCTTCCGCAAAGCTCCCCGCGGCGTCATGGGTTTTGTCGAGGATGTCTGCCGCCGTCTCAATCTGCGGGATGTCGCTGATGCGCTTGTTCATCCCCTCGACGAAATTGATTTCGGAGAGCCGCAGCACGAAGTCCATCAGAAGGTGCACGACGGCGTCCGCCTTGGCGTCCCACTTATTGGCGTCTGACATCGTCCGGTAGCGGGACATCAGTGCCGCCTTCAAGTCCTTGGCGGTATTTTTCAACGCATAGGTCGAGAATTCACTGCCAAAGAAGGCGGAGGCGATGTCCGGGAGCTTGTGCGCTTCATCAAAGATGACGACGTCCGCCTTGGGAAGCATCCGCACATCGTCCCCCGCGCCTTCGGCTTCAGAAAGCAACGCCATCGCCGAAAGGTAAAGGTGATGGTTCACGATCGCGATGTCGGCGTTTTTGGCCTTGTTGCGCGCCTGATTCACGAAGCACTCCGTAAAGTGCGGACACTTGTTCCCCAAGCAGTTGTCCGTGCTGCTCGTCGCAAAAGGCCAGGCGGCGGAGTCCTCCGGCACACCGTGGCAGGCGGCGCGGTCCCCCACGGGATCAACTTTCGCAAACTGCGCGATGCGCCGCAGGTCCGCCGCAGCTTCTGGCGACGGCAGCCGCCCCTCGGTCATCGCGACCGCGAGCCGGTACTTGCAAACGTAGTTGGCGCGGCCTTTCAAGACCGCAATGTCGGCGTTGACGCCCAAGGCTTCCAAGAGCGCCGGCAAGTCTTTGGCGAAAAGCTGGTCTTGCAGGGGTTTCCCCGCGGTGCTCACCACCACCTTGCACCCCGCCAGAACCGCGGGGGTGAGGTAGGCAAACGTCTTCCCGGTGCCGGTGCCCGCTTCAATGACGTCCGTGCCGCGCGCCATGATGCATCGCGCCACATCGAGCGCAAAGTTCATCTGCCCTTCGCGGCGCGCAAAATGTTCCGTCGCTCCCGACAACGCGCCCCCCGGCTCAAAGGCCGCCTTCACGCGAGAAAGGAACTCGCCGCCTTCGGCGGTCGCGGCGCCTTCGTTTACCGGATTCCCCCGCTTCGTCATTTCTTCGCTTCCTTTGCGGCGCGGTCGGCCTGCGCCTTGGCGCGGCGGGCGGCGCGCTGCTCGCGCTCGGCAAGCTTTGCTTCATGCGCCTTGAGGTTTTCGGCTTCCTTTGCCTTTCTCGCTTCCGCGCGGGCGCGGCGCTTTTCCAAATCCGCCTGGCGCTTTTGCACCGCAGCGTTCGTGGCCTCGGGCTTTTTCTTCGTTCCCGCTTGCTTGGCGGCGCGCTTTTGCGGGCCGGCCGCCTTCTTTGCTTCGCGCTCCTTCTGCTTTTCCCGTTCAATCCGAGCCTTGTCTTCGCGCACGACGGTCTTCGCGCGAACTTCCAGTGCCTGCAGGCGGCTTTCCTGCCGCAGCTTTGCCTGCCGCACGTCCTCGCGGCAGCTGTTTGTGAAAAAATTCTCCGCGCAGCGCCGGTCGGCGTACTCCGCCTCGTCCTTCAACTTCGTTCTCGCGGAGCGAATGTCAACAAGGAGCTGATCCGCCGCCTCGCGCGACATCGCCGTCCCCTCAGGGAAGCGGTTCATGAGCGTCTTGTCCTCCAAAACCGCGTAGTCCGGCGTGTACGCCGCCGCCACAGCGCTCATCGCCGCCAGAATGCCCAACATCAACGCCTTGCCGATCCGCATCGCCATGGTTCCTTCGCCCGTTAAGGCTCGTTAAGAAATCGTCCGTGGATTATAAGAGGGGGAGCCCCGCCTCCGCGGAATGGCCGCCCGCCCTCCTCCGCTTTCGGCGTATGGTCGCCCGAAGGCCCCGAGCGTAAACTTTTCAGTCTCACAAAGAAAGATTCCGCACCCCATGACGAGACCCAGCCTCCCCTGGCAAGTGACGCTTGCCATCCTCACCTTCAACACCATCCTGATGAGCGCGAGCTACACGATGCTCATCCCGTTTCTGCCCATGTACCTCATTCAAGAGCTGGGCGTTGATCAAGCGGACGTCAACTGGTGGAGCAGCATCATCTTTTCGGTGACGTTTCTCATTTCCGGCATCATGGCGCCCATCTGGGGCGCCATTGCCGACAAGAAGTCCCGCAAGCTCATGGCGCTGCGCGCGGCAGCCTGCCTTGCGATCGTCTACTTTCTGGGCGGCATCGTCACGGGGCCGTGGCAGCTTTTCTGGGTGCGCGTTCTGCAGGGCTTTTCCGCCGGCCTCTGGCCCGCGACGCTCGCGATCATGAGCGCCCATGCGCCGCATAACCGTCTGGGCTTTTCCATGGGCGTGATGCAGGGCGCCCTCACCGCCGGCGGCGTGCTGGGCCCCTTGGCGGGCGGCCTGCTCGCCGAATACTTCGGCATGCGCTGGACCTTCATCATCGCGGGGGCAAGCCTGGCGTGCATCGCGGTAGTTCTGGCGCTCTTTGTGGCAGACGCCCCGCTGCCAAAGCCCAAGGATCCCGCGGCGGCTGCGGCACAAGCCGCGCGCCCCAATCCTCTGCGGCTCTCCGTCGTGCAGCGCATGCTCTTTGCCGCGGCCGTGGTGCAGCTCACGATTCTCATGACGCAGCCGGTGCTGCCCTTGTACATCGCGGAGCTCCAGCACTCCATGGACAAGATCGTTCTCATTTCCGGGATCGTCTTCTCCATCGTAGGGATTTCGGGCGTCATCGCCTCCCCCGTATGGGGCGTCATGGGGCAGAGCTGGGGGTTTAGGCCCGCCTTGTACCTGTCGCTATTCTTGTCGGGCGTCTTTGGCGTCGTCCAAGCGATTCCGCATGACCTCGTGGACTTCACTGTGCTCCGCTTCATCGGGGGCATCGCCTTTGCGGGGATCTTCCCCGCCATCAACGCCGTCTTGACGCAGAGCACGGATCCCGCCGACCGCGGCCGCGTCTTCGGATACTCCTACTCGGCGCAGCAGTTCGGTAGCGTCATCGGACCGATTCTCGGGGCCGCCTTGGCAACGTGGTTTGGGAACCAGGTGTCGCTTGCCGCGGCGGGCGCCCTCCTCTTTCCCGTCGTGGCGATTCTCTACTTCTGCCGCCCGAAGAATCCGCTGGCCTCGGGCACGCCCTTGAACTGACGACGCTCCGCTTGCGAAAAAAGGGCGCCCGACTGGCTGTCGGAGCGCCCTTTTCGCTGGGGCCGGATCATGCCGGCGCCTTTGGCTTTACCAAGCCGCCTTCACCGCGCCGTTGAAGGTCTTCGTGATGAATTCCTTCACTTCCGGGGACTGGTAGGCCTTCACGAACGCCTGAACGTCCGCGGACTTCGCGTTGTCCGGGCGGGCCGCGATCACCATCAAGGCAAAGGGCGCCTCACGGTCTTCAAAGTAAAAGCCCTGCTTCTCGGGCGACAACTTGCCGCTGATGACGTAATTCATCGGGATGCAGGAGAAGTCCACGTCGTCGATGCTGCGCGGCAGCTGCGCCGCTTCCAATTCCACGATCTTGAGGTTCTTCGGATTCACCGTGATGTCCGCCGGAGTCGCCGTATTGCCCGTGACGCCTGCCTTCAGGTCAATGAGGCCCGACGCCTTCAGGAGGATCAACGCGCGGCCGCCGTTCGTGGGGTCGTTCGGGATTGCCACCTTGGCGCCTTCAGGCACCGTCTCCAAGGACTTCACGGTGTTCGAGTAAAAGCCCATGGGCTGCACGACGGCGTCGGCGATCTTAACGAGGTCCGTCTTCTTGTTCTTGTTGAAGTTCTTCAAGAAGGGCTCGTGCTGGTAGACGTTGGCGTCCAGGGCCTTGTCTGCGAGCGCTTGGTTCGGCGTGATGTAGTCCGTGAACTCCACGACCTTCACGTTCAACCCCGACTTCTGCGCGACCTTCGCGGCTTCCGCGACGATGGCGGCGTGGGGGCCGGCGGTGGCGCCTACCTTGAGTTCATGGGGCTTGTCTCCGCAGCCCGTGAGAAGAACAGCCGCTACGGCCGCGGCGGCCGCTGATACAAAAACGCGACGAAGCATGATTTGACTCCGAAAAGATGACAGTAGGAAAAGGGATGCGTTGCCCTGACAGGAGGGACTTCGATGGCGGATGCTCAAGCCTCGGAAAGCCTTGTCGCCCGCCGGTTGTGAGGTCACATTCGGCGCATTCGCCAGCCGCAGGCTGCCGGCCGGACGACCGTCCGGCGGAAAGCAGCGTGAGTGGAAATGGCGAAGGTCATGATGACGTGAATCCGAATGAATGGAACCGAAGCCGCAGCGCGGCTTTCTTTTGTTGAAGTTCATCTTACGCGCCGCCTTCGTCGCGCGACGGAAAACATGGCGTCGGGTTGCGGTATTACCTTCGCGCCTGCGGGGCACCGCTTAGAAAAACGGGCGGTCGATTGCTCGGCCGCCCGCTTGCATAGGAAATTACAGAAACGTCAAGTGGTTAGAAGACGTACTTCAGGCCCGCCTTGCCGCCCACGGACGACGTGCCGTCCTTGCCGCCGCCCACCATGAAGTTGGCGTTTAACATAAGGTTGCCCTTCTGAGCGCGGATGCCGAAGTCACCCTGCACCGGGCTCGTGTCGATCACGGTCTGGTCAGCGCCGAGAACGGAGATCTCCTTGT
>CAVACW010000062.1:0-15960 GCA_963587345.1 uncultured Oscillospiraceae bacterium
ACTACCGTTTCCGCGCACGACTTGGTCCTTCGGGATTGAGAGCGAAGCAAGCCTGTCGGGGTTCTGACAAGTTTGGCAGGTTTAAAAAAACGGTCAGCACATCATCGCCGGCTTCCACCGGTCAATTTTGGATGCCGGAATCACATTCATCTCATTAGACAAAATCTTCGCTTCCGTTTTGAATGTCAGCTCATCCGTCATGTCGTCTACAATGACCGTCGGCTCAAAGCGGTCATCATTGTCAGGAACACTGAAAATATCAGATATTTTCCGCAATAGCATCCCAGTTGACGACCGACTAGCAGGAATCGCGTCAATTTCATACCTCATAAAGACATTGAAATCAAACGTATATTTCTGATTTGAGATGCCCGTGTAGGTATTCTTCCTTCTGTCCTTCATCTCAGCATCTAGCGCAAGCAACCGCGGAGCGGCATACTCAATCAGCCTTTTTTTCGTTGAAATCGCCGGCTGGCTTTCCAAGCCTTTGCCGCAAACCTTTGCATCAATTTCAAGCAAGGCTCGGAGAAACGCGCTGAATGCAAGATCAGCTTTGTCTATCGAACTGCCTAAACTCAGTCGTCCAAACTTGTGCTGAACGTTGTATCGCGCACAAATGGCCAAAATCGTGTTCATATCTCCACGACTGATGTTGACACCATTTGTAGCCATCACCTGCGTCAAAGTTGCGCAATCATCGAAAAACTCAACTTCTGTAGAACTTATCTGTTTGCAATAAACGACTACAGCATCACCATCCAGAAAACGAAACGGGTTGCCGATCTCCGCCATGGGCACCCCTGCCGGAGAGACAAAATCACGACAAGACACACCAACCATCCTGGACAAATAGCGGCTGATCATAGGAGTTTCTCCAATTCATTCGGAGCCTTAAGCTCTGGATCGATGTACAACGTGCAGTCTTGTTTGAACCGCTCCAAAGCTGCCTCAAACGTCGTGACGTCATCCACCTCTGGGAGAACTATTCGTTCATCACCAATGTGAACATGCGAACGACGATGGTCGTTGGGCGTAAGTCCCTCAAGCATCAAAATATCGAGCTGATAGACACGCAACAATACCGCGTGCCTTCGAAGTTTCTCTGACTTAAAAATCGAGAACACCCAGTGCGCCTCTCCCGTCTCGGGAGAAAACCGATAAAAAACTTCGCACCGCAATCCCGACACATAACTTTGATCGGCCGCCATGACCGCCATTGTCTGCGTCAATGCATGATCCACCCGCGCTGAAGGCTCCCATTCACCTGCTTCGCAATATTTGTACTCTTGCAGAAGGCGCTTTTCGTCTTCACTCGACATGTCTGGCATAAAAGAGCTTTTTAAGTTTGATTATGTCAAGACTCATTGTAGCGTTTCGTCAATGAAAACATCAACCTACGGTCTTTTTATCAAACGTATGGCTCTCCGCCAACCCAGTATTTAGGCAGGATGGAAGCGCCTCCCGTCTACTTCTTCGCTTCCTCAGCGTACGGATTTCGGCTCGTCTTGAATTCGATGCGAAGCGGCGTGCCCGCCAAGTCGAATTTGTCGCGAAACCACCCTTCCAAATAGCGACGATAGCTTTCGCCCACCGCCTGCAGACTGTTGCCGTGAATCACCACCACCGGCGGGTTCATGCCGCCCTGATGCGCATAGCGCATCTTCGGACGGATGCGGCCGCTTCGAGGCGGTTGCTGCACGGTGACGGCTTCAATGAGAGCGCGCGTCAGCTTCGGCGTCGCAAGCTTCGCAAACGCCGCGGCATGCGCGTCCGTCACCGCCTTCATGAGGTGGTTGAGGCCGTTGCGCTTCAAGGCCGAGATGTGAATAAAGCGGGCCCAGCGCAGGAACGCAAACTTGCGCCCGATGTCAAGGTCCACCATGCTCTTCTTGTAAGAGTCCACCGCGTCCCACTTGTTCACCGCAACCACAAGCGCGCGCCCCGCCTCCATCGCATAGCCCGCGATATGGGCGTCGTTGCCGGAAATGCCGTCAGCAGCGTCCACGACGAGCACCACGACATTGGACTGCTCAATCGCCTGCAGCGTCTTAATGACGGAGAACTTCTCAATCGCCTCGAAAACCTTGCCCTTCTTGCGAAGACCCGCCGTGTCCACGAGCTCAAAGGGGCGGCCGCCATACTCAAAGTCCACCTTCACCGCGTCGCGCGTCGTGCCCGGCATGTCAAAGGCGATCATGCGCTCTTCGCCCAGAAGGGCGTTGATGAGCGTGGACTTCCCGACATTGGGGCGTCCGGCGACCGTCACCTTGATGCGCTTCGGAGCCTCTGGATCTTCCGGCGCCTCGGGCTCCTCTTCTTCCTCGGGGTGCGCCTTCGCAAAGTCTTCCAGCACCAGATCCATCAGAGCGCCCACGCCCTGGCCGTGCGCGGCGGAAATGCGAATAGGCTCGCCCAGACCCAGCTCGTGGAATTCCGCCACGTGGACGGTCTCCAGACCTTCGGCCTTGTTCACCGCAAGATAGATGGGGCGCTCAGCCGTGCGCAGACGTCGCGCGATGCGCTCGTCGTGGGGCGTCAGCCCCGTGCGGGCGTCGCAGACAAAGATGACGATGTCCGCTTCAGCGATGGCGCTTTCGGCCTGGCCGGCCATTTCGCGCACGATGCCTTCGCTCTTCACGGGCTCAAAGCCCCCCGTGTCCACCACGATGTAGGGACGGCTTCCCACGCGTCCCTGACCGTACTGACGGTCGCGCGTAAGGCCGGGAAAGTCCGCGACGATAGCGTCGCGGCTTCGCGTCAGGCGGTTGAACAATGTGGACTTCCCGACGTTGGGGCGTCCGACCAAGGCCACGACTGGCAGCATAGGCTTTAATCCGTTTCTTGTTTTATTTCTAAAGCGACTGGCGCTTCATTAATTCTTGAGGCCGAGCATCACGAGATGCCCTTCGTCCGTCTGAATGAGGACGCGGTCGCCGAGCGACACCGGCGGCACCTTCACCGCGCCCGACACCGACGTGCGGCCGATGATTTCGCCCGTGGCGGAATCGAGAAGATGCACTTCGCCGTCGTAGTCACCCACGACGATCACGCGGCCCAAAACGCCGGGGGCCGACGGACTGCGATAGCGCAGATCCGAATTCACCCACGCTTCGCGGCCCGTGTTGTAGTCATAGGCATGAATCTTACCTTCAGCGTCCACGACGTAAACGTTCGTTCCGTCAGAAACCGGCCCCGTCACCGCGTCCACCGGCGCATTCCAGAGCAGGCGGCCGTTTTGCGAACTCATGCAGACGATGTTGCCCTGGAAAGCGGCGGCGCACATCATGCGCGCGTCCACCATCGGGGCGCCCACCACGTCCACCAGACGCTCGACTTCCGTCGAGCCCTTGGGCTGCGCGATGACGGCGTCAAAGACCGTCTCGCCCTTGGCGTTCAACGCAAGAAGACGGCCGTTGGCCTGTCCCACCAGAACGCCCGCGGGCGCAAACTTCATCTGCGCCGGCGCGCGGATCGTAAGAGCCGGCACCTGGCTCTGGTAGTGCCAGCGCCGTTCCCCCGTCTCCGCGTCAAACGCGGTGATTCGGGTGTCCGTCGTGCGCACGAGCACGAACCCCGACCCCACCAAGGGCGGCACGCTCATTTCGCTTGAGAGCCGCACGCTCCAAAGCTGCTTGCCGTTCGTGTCAAAGACCTTCAGTTCGCCAGAAGCCGTTCCCACCGCAATGATGCGGCCGTCGGTGCCGACGCCCGCCGTCACATCGGAAGCCGTGTCCGACTTCCAGAGACGGTCGCCGTTGGCGAGATTCACGGCGTAGAGCGTGTCGCCGCCCGCAGCGTAGACCGCGTTCTCCGTCACCACCGGCGAGAGCATCCCGGTGAGGCTCTCGCCCACGTCCGCCGACCAGAGGCGCTCCGTCTTCACGAGCTCCCGGATGTCCTGCAATTCCGCGGGCTCATGCGGGTCCGGCGAGCCGCACCCCGTCAAAACGAGCACAGCCGCCGCAACGGCCGTCACGGCCCGGATCGTGTTCAAGCATTTCATTTCGCGCACCTCGTCTTGAATGGTTTACTGAGCCGCCGGCAGCGACTGGATCTTGAGATTGAGGTACGGCGTCACCGCGCCGTCAAAGCGGTCAGCGTCCAGCGCCTCCTGCCAGACCTTGCGCGCTTCTTCCGTCTTGCCAAGCGCGAGATAGACGTCGCCCAGGCGGTCGTTGTAGGCCACGAGGTCGCTCTCAGCGGGCTTCACGGCCTCCAGAAGCTTCAGAGCTTCGTCCGCCTTTCCTTCGTCAAGGGCCACGCCCGCCAAACGGATGCGCGCCGTCATCTTGTACTCGTCATGGCTGCTTTCAAGGATCCAGTTCAACGCCTTCTTCGCTTCCACTGTCTTGCCGTTCTTCAGGGCGTCCGCCGCGCGAAAGAAGGCCCCGAGAGGCGCAAAGACGTGCCCCGAGTAATCCTTCATCAGACCGTCAGCGATCGAGGTGACGTTCTTCGTGTCGCCCTGCAGGTAAGCATTTTGCAACTGCACGTAGGCAGCCGTGGCCTTTGCGCCCTGATGACGCTGGTACCAGTTCCAGCCGTTGAAGCCCGCAAACGCAAGGCACCCCACGGTGAGGACGCCGAGCACGGTGTTGCCCCACTTCTCCCACCAGGCTTTGAGTTGGTCCAGAGACTCCTGCTCTTCAAGATCGTATGCCATGAGATCGTTCTCAGTTAGGAAATTGGTTGACTATACCGCATCAGCCCAGCACGCGCGCAAGCGCCTCGGCTTCCGGGAGCGTCGCCTGGTCTTCAAAAACCTGATTGCCCTCGGCGTCTCTCAAGTGCTTCACGGTGAGCTTGCCTTCAGCGACTTCGCTTTCGCCCGCCACGAGGCACCACTGCGCGAGCGACTGGTCAGCGCGCTTGAACTGGTTCTTGAAGCCGGGATTGCCCGCATGAACGATGACGCGCAGCCCCTTGTCGCGAAGCTGCTCGCCCACGGCGCGAGCCTTTGCGGCCGCCTCGCCCTCGTTGTGAACGAGGTACACGTCGCAGGCGCTGCCCTGCTTTTCAAGCCCCATCTCGCGCATCAGTTCAATCACGCGCTCGGCGCCGATCGCAA
This sequence comes from uncultured Oscillospiraceae bacterium, assembly GCA_963587345.1. GTDB lineage: Bacteria > Pseudomonadota > Gammaproteobacteria > Burkholderiales > Burkholderiaceae_F > Duodenibacillus. The sequence goes on from CAVACW010000062.1 coordinate 5,069, forward strand.
AGCCAACGGCGGGCGTGGGGCGCCCCCCCAGCATTTCGATCAGGGGATCGTAGCGGCCGCCGCCGCAGATCGTGCCCTGGCTTCCGAGCTTGTCGGTGACCCACTCAAAAACCGTGTGGTTGTAATAGTCAAGGCCGCGAACCAAGCGCGGATTCACGGTGTACTCGATTCCCATCGCGGCGATGCCCTTTTCGAGCTCTGCGAGAAAAGCGAGCGACTTTTCGCCCAAGAAATCGAGAAGCTTCGGCGCCGCATTCACCATCTCCTGCATGTCAGGATTCTTGGTATCGAGAATGCGCAGCGGATTCGTCAAAAGACGGCGCTTGGCGTCTTCGTCCAGGATGTCAGCGTTTTGCTGGAAGTAGGCGATGAGCGCCTCGCGGTGCTTCGCGCGCTCCTCCAATTCGCCCAGACTGTTCAATTCAAGCTTGGCGGTGATGCCGAGGTTCTTCCAAATGCGGGCGATCATCGCAAGTAGCTCGATGTCCACATCCGGCCCTGCAAAGCCCAGCGCTTCGCAGCCAAACTGATGGAACTGGCGATAACGGCCGCGCTGCGGACGCTCGTGGCGGAACATCGGTCCGAAGTACCACAGGCGCTGAGGCGCGTTGTAGGTGAGGCTGTGCTCGATCGCGCAGCGCACGACGGCAGAAGTGTTCTCCGGGCGCAGCGTCAGCTTTTCCCCGTTCATCGAGTCTTCAAAGGAGTACATCTCCTTTTCCACGATGTCGGTCACTTCGCCGATGCCGCGCGTGAAGAGCGCCGTCTCCTCCAGAATCGGCGTGCGGATCTGGCGGTAGCCGTAGCCCGAGGCCGCAGCGCGCACGGTGTCCGTGAACTTTTCCCAGATCGTGCTTTCTTCGGGAAGCATATCGGGCATGCCCTTGATGCCCGTCACCTTCATTTTTGCCATGTCTTTCACTCAGTTAGGCGATTGTTACTTCTTCGAGGACCAGCGCTTTTGCACATAGTCCTCGATCAAATTCTGAAATTCGCGGCTCATCTCGCCGCCCTTGATGCCCGCCTGCTTTTCGCCGTCCACAAAGACCTGCGCCACGGGCGACTCGCCGCGGCCCGGCAGGCTGATGCCGATGTCAGCTTCCGCCGACTCGCCCGGGCCGTTTACGATGCAGCCCATGACCGCGACCTTCATCGTTTCGCAGCCGGGGCACGTGCGGCGCCACTCGGCTGAACGGCTTCTCAAGAATTCCTGCGTCTCCAAGGCAAGCTTCTGAAAAAGGTCGCTCGACGTTCGGCCGCACCCCGGGCACGACGTCACCGTCGGGGAAAAGGCGCGCAGCCCCATCGTCTGCAAGAGTTCCTGCGCCACCACGACTTCCCCCGTGCGGGGCTTGCCAGGCTCGGGCGTCACCGAAATGCGGATCGTGTCGCCGATGCCTTCCGCAAGAAGCACCGCAAGCGCCGCCGAGCTTGCCACAATGCCCTTCGTGCCAATACCCGCCTCCGTGAGTCCCAGATGCAGCGCCCACGTGCCGCGCCGAGCGAGATCGCGGTAGACGCGAATCAAATCCTGAACGTCGCTCACTTTCGCCGAAAGCACGATGGCGTCGTGCGGCAGCCCCAGCTTTTCCGCGGCTTGCGCCGACTGCACGGCGCTTTCCACGATGGCGTCAAGGAGCACTTCCTGCGGCGCCTTGGGCGCAACGGACGCGCGGTTTGCGTCCATCATGCGCCCTAAAAGCTCCTTATCGACGCTGCCGCCGTTCACGCCAATGCGCACGGGCTTTCCATGCTTTGCGGCAAGGTTCACCATCGCCGCAAAGTTGGCGTCGTGGCCCGCGCCCTTTCCCACGTTTCCGGGGTTGATGCGGTACTTTGAGAGCGCCTCGGCGCACTCAGGGTAGTCGGCGAGAAGCTTGTGTCCGTTGTAGTGAAAGTCGCCCACGAGCGGCACCAAGCAATGCGCGGCGTCGAGCTTCTCGCGAATCGCCGGCACGGCCTTCGCAGCCGCCGGCGTATTCACCGTAAGACGCACGAGCTCGCTGCCCGCGGCCGCGAGCGCCGTCACCTGCGCCACCGTTGCGTCAACGTCTTCCGTCGCCGTGTTCGTCATCGACTGAACGACTATCGGGGCATCGCCCCCCACCGTCACTTCACAGCATTTGTTCTTCACGCGCACGGCGGCCGTGCGGCGACGCGCCTCATAGACGGACGTCATTCGTGTCTTCCTTTAGCGGGACTGCGCCAGCAAGTCTCGCGCGGCATCCTTTTGCTGCGCAAGGCGGATGGCGCGCCGCGTCTTGTCCTTCACTTCGCCCGCGAGCTGCCCGCAGGCGGCGGCGATGTCGTCGCCGCGCGTCTTTCGCACCGTGGTGACGATCCCCGCGCCGTTCAATATCGAGCAGAACTCGAGCACGCGAGCGCGATCGGGCTTCTTCAAGTCCGAATCCGGGAACGGATTGAAGGGAATGAGATTGAACTTGCAGGGCACGTCGCGCACGAGGCGCACCAGCTCGCGCGCCTGCTCCGGCGCATCGTTGATGCCGCCCAGCATGATGTATTCAAACGTGATGAAGTCGCGCGGCGCCACCTTGAGGTAGCGCTTGCACGCGGCAAGAAGGTCCGCGAGAGGATGCTTCTTGTTTACGGGCATCAGCTTGTCGCGCAGCTCGTCGTTGCCCGCGTGCAGGCTCACCGCGAGCGCCACGGGCACCGCCTCGCCCAATTTGTCCATCTGGCGCACGAGGCCCGACGTTGACACCGTCACGCGGCGGCGGGAGAGCCCGTAGCCGTTGTCGTCGAGAAAAATCCGAAGCGCCGGAATCACGTTGTCAAGATTCTGCAGAGGCTCGCCCATGCCCATCAGCACCACGTTGCTGATGATGCGGTCGTTGGGATCCGTGATCCCCGCCTCGGCGCGAAGCGTCTTTTCCGCCGTCCAGAGCTGGCCCACGATTTCCGACGTCGTCAGGTTGCGATTGAACCCCTGCTTGCCGGTGGAGCAAAAAAGACACCCCATCGCGCACCCCGCCTGCGTCGAAATGCAGAGCGTGCCGCGGTCGTCTTCCGGAATGAACACCGCTTCCACGGCGTTCCCATTGCCCACATCAAAGAGCCACTTTCTCGTCCCGTCCGCACTCTTGTGCTCGGTGATGACCGTCGGCGCTTTGATGTAGGCCAAGTCTTTCAACTTGGCCCGGAACACTTTCGCGAGATTGGTCATGTCGTCAAAGTTGTCGCAGCAGTAGCGGTGAATCCAGCGGGTGAGCTGCGTCGCCCGGAAGGGCTTTTCCCCGACCTCGGCGCACCAGGCCTTCACGGCCTCCGCGTCAAAGTCGAGCAGGTTCACGCGCGCGGCGCCCGCCGCTGCCGTTTCCGTCATTTCCGTCATGACCAGTCCGTTTCTCTCGTCCGATTAACGCTTGCAGATGGAAAGCGTCGGGAAGAAGTAGGCGATTTCGACCGCCGCCGTTTCGGGAGCGTCGGAGCCGTGCACAGCGTTGGCGTCGATGCTTTCGGCGAAGTCAGCGCGGATCGTGCCCTTTTCGGCCTTCTTCGGATCCGTGGCACCCATCAGCTGACGGTTCTTGGCGATGGCGTCTTCGCCTTCGAGAACCTGAATCATCACGGGGCCGGAGACCATGAAGTCAACGAGCGCCTTGAAGAAGGGGCGCTCGCGGTGCACGGCGTAGAAGCCTTCGGCTTCGGCGCGGGAAAGCTGACGCATCTGGGCGGCGACAATCTTGAGGCCCGCGTCTTCGAAACGCGTGTAGATCTTGCCGATCACGTTCTTGGCGACGGCATCGGGCTTGATGATGGAAAGAGTACGCTGAAGAGCCATTTTTTTCTTCTCTAAAGGTCAAATGAAGTCCGCTCGTGCGGACACAAAAACATCGGCCGAGGCCTTTTCTTTGAGTGGAAAAGCTTCGTCCGTCATCCGTATCCACTCAAGGGAAGCGAAATGGTTTCAAATCCCTTGAATTTCTTAGGCGCGCGATTTTAGCACGGCGCCTTTTTCGTCCTTTTCCCGCCGACAGCGCCTCTGGATGCCGGCATTGCGGCGAGACTGGCAAAAAGTATAGAGGAACCCGCCTCAAGAGCCGGTCCCTTTCGGCGCTTTTTACAACGCCGTCGAATCGACAGCCGCGTCTGAAGCCACCTCTGCCGGCGCAACGTCTTCCTTTACAGCGTCAGCCGCCGCGGGCTCCGGCTTCTTTTCGGGCTTAGGCCCAGGCTCGAGAACCGCCATGCTCTCCACATGGCCCGTGTGCGGGAACATGTTCATCACGCCCGCGGCGCGGATGTGCCAGCCGCCCTCGTGATGCAGGATGGCGCAGTCGCGGGCGAGCGTCGCCGGGTTGCAGGACACGTAGACAATGCGCGCAGGGCGCTTGTCGGTGGCAGCGAGCACCTGAGAAAGGGCCTGCGCGCCTTCTCTCGGCGGATCGATCAAGAGACGGTCAATGCCGCCCGCACGATCCCAGAGCTCGTTCCAGTCGTCTTCGCACCACGTAAAGAGGTTGCGCGCAATGAAGTCCGTCTTGTCCGCCAGGCCGTTCTCCGCCGCTCCCGCCTTGGCGCGAAGCACCATGCCTTCGCTGCCTTCAAGCCCCGTCACATGCGCCGCGCAGCGCGCCAAGGGCAGCGTGAAGTTGCCGAGGCCGCAGAAGAAGTCCGCCACCTTGTGCTCAGGGTGAACGTCCAGAAGCCGAACGGCGCGGGACACCATGGTTTCATTCAAGGCATGGTTCACCTGAGTAAAGTCCGTGGGCTTGAAAACAATGTCCGTATTGAATTCCGAATGATGGAGCGTCAGCTTTTCAGCGTCCGCGGGATTCATCGGATAAGCGCTTTCCGGCCCCTTGGGCTGCAGCCAGACCGCCACGTCCCACGTTTTGGCAAAGTCGGCAAGACGCACCTCGTCGGCCGCTGTCACGGACTCCAGATTGCGGAACACCATCGCCGTGTGGCCGTTGCCCGCCACCGCGATTTCAATCTGCGGCATGCGCTCCTTCATGTCGAGCGACTCCACAAAGACGCGCAGGGGCACGAGCATGTCGGAGATCTTCTTCGGGAGAATCTTGCAAGACGTCATGTCCTTCACGTAGCTCGAGCTCTTTTCATGAAAGCCCACGAGCACGCCACCCTTTTTCTCCACATAGCGCACGGTAAGGCGCGCGCGGTGACGATAGTGCCAAAAAGGACCGTAGATCGGCGCCAGGAGGCTTTCCGCCTTGAGTTTGCCAATGTGCCACAGGGCGTCTTCCAGCACCTTCTGCTTGAAGGCCACCTGCGCCGTGGCGTCCAGATGCTGCATGGCGCAGCCGCCGCAGCTGCCCGGACCGATGCCAAAGTTGGGGCATTCGGGCGCCACGCGCAGCGACGACTCCTTGTGAATCGCCGTGACGCGGCCGATCTCAAACTTCGGCTTGTTTCTAAAGCACTCGTACGTCACCGTCTCCTGCGGCAACGCCCCCTCCACAAAGACGACCTTGCCGTCTCGGTGACCGACGCCGCGCCCTTCATCGTCCAGCCGCTCGATGTCGATCGTATAGCGGGGGAGCTGCTTTTTTTCTCTGCGTGCCATGTTCTCTTCACTGCCAGCCGTTCGCGGCCGTCCGAAAAAGTCGGAGAGCCCGGCCAAATTGCTGCCGTGACTCTCCGCCGTTGGGATCGACGCCGTCCTCGCGAGACAGCGCCCTTTAAAAATCAGTTGTCCTTGTGGTCGCGTCGAAAGAGCGTCCACTCGTCCACGCGCTCCCCCGAGGGAAGCACGCAGACGCCGGATTCATTGCCGTCCTTGTCCTTCACAATCTCAAGGCGTCCGCCCTTTTCCATGCACCAGACGCTCGCCGGATTGGGCATGCCCACCATCGGCATCTCCTCCTTGGGTGTCGTCTGACAGCCGGCAGTCATCGCCGCCACAGCCGCTGCGGCCGCTGCCGCCTTCACAAGCTTCGTCATGCCTTCGCCTCCGATTATTTTGCTTGCAAGTACTTCGCCGGATTCACGGGCGCGCCCTGACGCATTTCAAAGCGCAGCTTCACGCGATCGCTGTCGGACTGGCCCATCGTAGCGATGGTCTGGCCCTGACGAACGCTTTCCCCCATCTTGACGAGGATCTTGTCGGCGTTGCCGTAGACCGTCACGAGGGGCGTCGTGCCCTGACCGGGAAGACGCACGTTGTGCTTCACAATCACAAAGTTGCCGTAGCCCTTGGCAGCGCCGTTGCCAACATAATGCACCGTGCCATCCAAAACGACTTTGACCGGGTCTCCCAGGTTGCCCGCGATGTCGATGCCGGCATTTCTCGTCGCCGTAAAGTCAGCGATCACGCGGCCTTCAGCGGGCCAGGGAATCGTCATCGTGCCCGCCGCCGCGGCCTGACGCAACTTTGCGGCTTCGGCGAGCTCGCGCTGCGCCGCTTCGTCCGGCGTGTCAAGGCGCTTGGCGACTTCCACCGTAACGGGCTTCACCTCTTGAGCGGGCTTTACCTCCTCAGCCGCCGTCACCGCCACCGCTTCGCCCGCCACCGTCGTTTCCGCGGCGGGCGCGCTCGTCTGCGCTTCCGCGGGCTTAGCGGCGGACGCCGGAATCTTCAGCACGAGCCCCAGAGACATCGCGGTGGGATCGGTGATGCCGTTCAAAGCCGCAAGCTCGCGCGGATTCACGCCGTAGCGCACGCCGATGTTGTAAAGCGTGTCGCCTGCCACCACCGTATGCGTGCGGCCGCTGTCGGTTGCCTGTTCACTGGCAAGATAAGGCGTCGCCACCGCCGTCGACTTTCCCTCTTCCACAGGAACGGACTGCGCCGAAGGCGTCACCACTTCCGCATGATCCTCGATCGGCGCCATCGTGGTCACCGTCGAACAGCCCGCGAGCGCCGCTACGGCGCCCGTCGCCAGAATAAGTCGCAATTTCATAATTTTTCTCAGTCCAACCAATCTTGTCAGGCCATCCACTTTGCCGTTTTTTCAACCTCGCCGTAAGACGTGCGATCGATGTGAAGCGGCGTCACGGACGCAAAGCCGTTCGCTACCGCCCAGAAGTCGGTCCCTTCATCGGCGTCGCGGGGCTTGCCCGCCGCACCCAGCCAGTAAACCGGCATGCCGCGCGGATTCACTTCACGCACCAGCGGCAACGACGTGCTGCGGCGCCCGAGCCGCGTCGCCCGCAACCCCTTCAGTTCGGAAAGCGGCAAATTGGGAATATTAACATTGAGAAGCATCGGTTTCTCACCTGTTTTGCTTCTTAAAAACCGCTCCACCACGGTGCGCGCCATGGCAACCGCGGCATCGAGCGCCTTCCAGCCTTTTTCAATCTGGCTGAAGGCGATGGAGTCGATCCCGAAGATATAGCCTTCGGTCGCTGCCGCCACCGTGCCGGAATACATGGTGTCGTCCCCCATGTTGGCGCCGCAGTTGATGCCGGAGAGAACGAGGTCGGGCTTTTCATCCAAAAGCCCCGTGAGCGCCACGTGGATGCAGTCCGACGGAGTCCCTGACACCGCATAGACGCCTTCTTCGATGTCCGTCACCGTCAAGGGCGTATTGAGCGTGATGGAATTGCTCGAGCCGCTGTGATTGAACTCGGGCGCCACCACCGTGACGCGTCCAAAGTCCTTCATCGCCGCCGCGAGGGCCTTGATGCCGCGGGCGGAGTAGCCGTCGTCGTTGCAGATCAGAATGTGCATGGGATTTCCTTCCGATTTGCCCAGCCGCAGACTCTCGTCGACTGAACGCCTCACCTAAAAAAACTGGAGGCGGGATTTTAAAACGCCGGCGGCCGTTTTCTCTTCGACCGCCGGCGTCTTTTCTACCAGCTCCGACTATTTCACGAGCACGGCGCCCGCAATGTCGCAGCCCACCTGATCCACCATGGCAACCGTCTGCCGCAGCGCCTCGCGTTCCGTCGATCGGACCTTGCCCACCAGAAGGAACTTGGCATTGGAAAGCGTTGCCAGACTGAGCGCCTCCGCCGACTCGGAAAACGGCGGTACCGCCAGAATCGCCGTGTCAAAGTTTGCGAGCTGCGCCTCAATCTGCTGGCGGGCCTTTGCACCAGCCGCGACTGCCATCGTCGTCACGCCGCCTCGCTTCGCAGACGGCAACGCACTTCCGCCTACTTCCGCCTACTTCCGCCAGAAGCACCCGGCGCCCATTGTCCGCAAAAGCCGCCGCCAACTCAGCCGCTGCGGAGACCGTCGTCTTCAACGCCGAAGGCGCCGCCACAATGAGCACGCGGCAGCCTTCGCCATAATCCACATCGCAAAGAAGGCTCACGCGGCGCCAGGCTTCCTTTTCCGTCCCTTGCCGACACTTGTCACCGAAATCTTCGAGCACCGCAAGTCCCGAAGCGCGCTCAAATTCGCCGCGCGTTTTCACCGTGCGATCAAGAAGCTCAAGCACCACGCAGATCAGCACGCTCAGAACCAGCGAAGCGAGCACCAGCACCGCCATGAGCTTCATCTTGGGCGGCGACGCCTTGGCAAAATCCGCCGAAGCCGGCACCGCGATGAACGGCGCTACCGGCTGCCGCTGCGGTGCCGTCATCCCCCACGGTGCATTCACCGCCTCAACCTTGTTTTTCTCATTTTGTGCCTTGACTGCCTCCATTCGCGCCTGAACTTCTCGCACATAGGCATCAGCCGTCGCCTGCGTCACCTTGGCTGCCCGCACGGCATCGGCATCCTGATAGGCGATTTCCACGAGCGAGGACTTCGGCACCTCCTTCACCACGAAGCGTGAGCGGAATGTCGCCAGAGGCTCAGCGTCTTCAGGCAACGCCGCGTCGCGGCGTGCCGCCGTCAGAATGTCTGACGTCAGCACGAGCTGCGCCTCATCCTTGAGCGTCGTCTTCAACGTCGCCGTGTCAACAAACACGCGAGCTGTTGTCTGGTAGCACGTCGGCACTAAAAAGCAGTACGCCAGCCCTGCCGCCACCACAGCAAGAACCATCCCGGCGCAGAGCTTCCAGCGGCGAAAGACCGCCATCATGAGTCCCAGCAGATCAATTTCTGCCAGGTCATCCGTTTCGCTGCCGTTGCACCGTTTCCGGCTTTCGGGCGCAGCGCCCCGATCCTTCATTTCCATCATGTTGAAAAGTTCCCGTTTTCCGCAGCGGCCTCGCTGCGGCTTGCGCCGACAAAAACGCCGGCTGTCCGAGGCCTTGTCGAACCAGCCGGCGTTTTTGCGGAAATTCAGGAGCTTTCCAACAAAGGCCGCAACTTCCTATCGGGTGAAGATCACGGCTCCGGCGGTGCGTGCGCCGACGCGGTCAAGCATGGCCACCGCATCGACAAGGTCATCGCGCTTGGTTTCATAAAGACCGCTCGTCACGAGCACCTGCACGCCGTTCATCGTCGCCGCGTTGAGCGCGTCCGCCGATTCCGTGAGCGGTGCAGTCTCCATGAGAACGATGTCGTAGGTCTGAGTGAGTTCCTCCAGCGCAGCTTTCAGTTCGTCCGGCTTGCGACAGCCGGCGGCTGCAGCCACATCAAACGTTGCTCCGGAAGCAGTAGTCACCGACTGTCGGGACAGCAGGCCTGAGTTGATTTGCATCACAGAGCCCCCCCCCGAAATTCCGTTATTTTTCATTAGATTAACAAGGTCCTTTCCGGTATTTATTTCAGCCAGAAGAACCTTTTTCCCGTTTTCAGCACACGCTGCAGCAAGCCGCGCCGCCGCTGACACCGTGGTGGCAAGCAGCGAGGGCGAAGTCACGACAAGCGCCTTGCTGCCCTTGCCCAATCCCAGCAACGCAACCACCTTGCGCCACATGGCATCGTCATCCGCACCGGCCGTCTTTTGAATTTCGCCCAGAACCGACAGACCGGAAGCGCGTTCAACCTCGCCGCGGTTCTTCACCGTGCGGTCCAGCAACTCCAGAACCACGCAAACCAACACGCTCAGCACGAGCGCCGCGAGAATGAGCACTGCCATGACCTTTATCTTGGCTGGCTGCTTTTTCACAAAGTCTTCATCGGTCGACGCAGGCACCACAACGCGCGCGAGCTGATCCGTTTCAATCCGAGCGAGCGCCGTCGTTTGCGACTGAACCGCATTGAAAGCCGCCTGATAGTTGCCCTGAGCCGCGTTGTAGCGACCGCTCACCAGCGCATACTCCGGAGCCAGCGCATCCAACCGCTGAAGTTCCTTCGTGAGATCTTCTCGCTCGCGCTCCACCTTCTCGCGATCCGCCTTCCCTGTCTGGGGCTGCGCCACAAACGTAATGCGCGAAGAACCCGACTGGCTCATAAGGGGAGACGCAGCAGCAGCAGCAGCAGCAGCAGCAGCACCAACCCGATTCAGCTCATCGACCGCCTGACTGCGAGACAGGCCGAGTTCGAGAATGCCGTGCTTTTGCTTGAACGCATCAAGTTCGGCCGCAGCTTCATTTCGCTCTTTCTCACGCTGAACCAAAATCGTCTGCAGAACCGACTGCTCGCGAAGAAGCACATGACGAACGCGTTCCCGAACATTGGCAATGTAGGCATTGGCGGTCGCCTCATTCACTGCCGCCGACCGCTTCACATCGGAATCCTTGAAAGAGAGCTCTACAAGCGAAGTCTTCGGCACCTCCTTCACTTCATAGAGCTTGCGAAAGCGCTTCATCGGCTCATCGACCTGAGCAAACGCCTTCGTCTCGCCGAACTTGAAGTCCTCAAAAACTTTGGAGAGAACGTCCGATGAGAGTACAAACTGCACTTCGTCCTTGAGTGTCGTCTTGAGCGCCCCCGTATCCACGAAGATGCGGCTCGTCGTCTGATACTGCGTCGTCACAAGAAAGCAGTACGCCAATCCGGCCACCACAACGGCGCAACAGATCGCCGCGCAGAGCTTCCAGCGGCGAAAGACCGCCATCATGAGCCCCAGCAAATCAATTTCCGCCAGATCATCCGCATGGTTGCGGTCAACATTCGTGCGAGAGCC